>NZ_JBITCO010000003.1:0-128194 GCF_044453265.1 Kitasatospora sp. NPDC051705
GGCGAAGCTGAGAACTTAAGCGCCAGTAAACGGCGGTGGTAACTATAACCATCCTAAGGTAGCGAAATTCCTTGTCGGGTAAGTTCCGACCTGCACGAATGGCGTAACGACTTCTCGACTGTCTCAACCATAGGCCCGGTGAAATTGCATTACGAGTAAAGATGCTCGTTTCGCGCAGCAGGACGGAAAGACCCCGGGACCTTTACTATAGCTTGATATTGGTGTTCGGTTCGGCTTGTGTAGGATAGGTGGGAGACTTTGAAGCAGCAACGCCAGTTGTTGTGGAGTCGTCGTTGAAATACCACTCTGGTCGTGCTGGATGTCTAACCTGGGTCCGTGATCCGGATCAGGGACAGTGTCTGGTGGGTAGTTTAACTGGGGCGGTTGCCTCCTAAAGGGTAACGGAGGCGCCCAAAGGTTCCCTCAGCCTGGTTGGCAATCAGGTGTTGAGTGTAAGTGCACAAGGGAGCTTGACTGTGAGACTGACGGGTCGAGCAGGTACGAAAGTAGGGACTAGTGATCCGGCGGTGGCTTGTGGAAGCGCCGTCGCTCAACGGATAAAAGGTACCCCGGGGATAACAGGCTGATCTTCCCCAAGAGTCCATATCGACGGGATGGTTTGGCACCTCGATGTCGGCTCGTCGCATCCTGGGGCTGGAGTAGGTCCCAAGGGTTGGGCTGTTCGCCCATTAAAGCGGTACGCGAGCTGGGTTTAGAACGTCGTGAGACAGTTCGGTCCCTATCCGCTGTGCGCGTAGGAGTGTTGAGAAGGGCTGTCCCTAGTACGAGAGGACCGGGACGGACGAACCTCTGGTGTGCCAGTTGTCCTGCCAAGGGCATGGCTGGTTGGCTACGTTCGGGAGGGATAACCGCTGAAAGCATCTAAGCGGGAAGCCTGCTTCGAGATGAGCACTCCCACCTCCTTGAGAGGGTAAGGCTCCCAGTAGACGACTGGGTTGATAGGCCGGATATGGAAGCCCTGTGAGGGGTGGAGTTGACCGGTACTAATAGGCCGAGGGCTTGTCCTCAGTTGCTCGCGTCCACTGTGTTGTTCTGAAACAACGACTGCCTTGTCGGCGGGTCGACAGTTTCATAGTGTTTCGGTGGTCATAGCGTGAGGGAAACGCCCGGTTACATTCCGAACCCGGAAGCTAAGCCTCACAGCGCCGATGGTACTGCAGGGGGGACCCTGTGGGAGAGTAGGACGCCGCCGAACAATCATTCACGAAGAACCCCCGCCGGGATATCCGGCGGGGGTTCTTCGCGTTTCCCGGACGGTTTCCCGGGCACCTGCGCCCGCTCCCCGGCGAGGGGCCGGGCGCCGTCAATATGCCGCTAAAACCGCGTGATCAGTGCACGGATCAGCGGAAATCCGCCGCTCACGCCGTAGTCTCGCAGGGAGGGGAACAGGTGTCCGGGGGTGGCTGCCGGGCAGGTCCGGATCAAGAATGGTGCTCATGGGACGAGGCAGGCTGCGCATCTACCTCGGGGCTGCCCCCGGGGTCGGCAAGACGTACGCCATGCTCGCCGAGGCGCACCGGCGCCGGCAGCGTGGCACGGACGTCGTGGTCGCCTTCGTGGAGGACCACGGCAGGCTGCGGACCGCGGAGCTCGTGGACGGGCTGGAGGTCGTGCCGCGGCGGCAGGTGGCGCACCGCGGGGCCGTGTTCACGGAGATGGACGTGGACGCCGTGCTGGCCCGCCGTCCGCAGGTGGCGCTGGTGGACGAGCTGCCGCACACCAACGTCCCCGGCTGCCGCCACGCGAAGCGCTGGCAGGACGTGGAGGAGCTGCTGGCGGCCGGCATCGACGTGATCTCCACCGTCAACATCCAGCACCTGGAGTCGCTGGGCGACGCCGTCGAGGGCATCACCGGGGTGCGCCAGCGGGAGACCGTGCCGGACGAGGTGGTCCGCCGGGCCGACCAGATCGAGCTGGTCGACATGTCCCCGCAGGCGCTGCGGCGCAGGCTGGCGCACGGCAACGTGTACGCGCCGGAGAAGATCGACGCCGCCCTGGCGAACTACTTCCGCCCCGGGAACCTGACCGCGCTGCGCGAACTGGCGCTGCTGTGGACGGCCGACCGGGTGGACGAGTACCTGCAGAAGTACCGGGCCGAGCAGGGCATCGAGGGGACCTGGCAGGCGCGGGAGCGGATCGTGGTCGGCCTGACCGGCGGTCCGGAGGGTGCGACGCTGATCCGCCGCGCGGCCCGGATCGCGGCGAGGGTCTCCGGGGGCGAGCTGCTCGCGGTCCACATCTCACGTTCGGACGGGCTCTCCGGGTCCGGGTCTCCGCAGGCGCTGATCGAGCAGCGGGCGCTGGTGGAGAGCCTCGGCGGGACGTTCCACGCGGTGCTGGGCGACGATCCGGCCGGCGGGCTGCTGGACTTCGCCCGGGGGGTGAACGCGACCCAGATCGTGCTGGGCACCAGCCGCCGGCCGGCCTGGCAGTACCTCTACGGGCCGGGCGTGGGCACCACGGTGACCCGGGAGGCCGGCGACATCGACGTCCACATGGTCACCCACGAGCACGCCGGGCACGGGCGCGGCCGGGTGCCGGTGCGCCGGATCACCGACCTGGGGCGGTCCCGGACGATCGCAGGCTGGCTGATCGGGCTCGCCGGCCCGCCGGTGCTGGCCCTGGTGCTGAACGCCGTCGGCGGGCTGGGCCTCTCCACCGACATGCTGCTGTTCCTGGCCCTGACGGTGTGCGCGGCGCTGGTCGGCGGGCTGCTGCCGGCGATCGCCTCGGCACTGGTCGGCTCGTCGGTGCTGAACTACTACTTCACGCCGCCGCTGCACACCTTCACGATCAACGAGCCGCAGAACATCATGGCGGTGGCGATATTCACGGTGGTCGGCATCTCGGTCGCCTCGGTGGTGGACCTGGCGGCCCGGCGCACCCACCAGGCGGCCCGCAGCCAGACGGAGGCACAGACGCTCAGCGCCCTGGCCGGGACGGTGCTGCGCGGTGCGCCGAACGGGGACGGCGTGCTGACCGCCCTGATGGAGCAGGTGCGGGAGACCTTCGGGCAGGAGAGCGCGGCGCTGCTGGAGCGCCCGGAGCCGCTCGCCCCCTGGGCGACGGTGGCGGCCGCGGGCCCGCGGCCGCCGGAGCGGCCGGAGGAGGCCGACGTGGACGTCCCCGTCGGGGACAGCCTGGCACTGGTGCTGCGCGGCCGGGTGCTGCCGGGGGCGGACCGGCGCCTGCTGGGCGCCTTCGCGGCGCAGGCCGCCGTGGTGCTGGAGCGTCGCCGGCTGGCGAGGGAGGCCGTCGCCGCGCGCCGGGAGGCGGAGGGCAACCGGATCCGCACCGCCCTGCTGGCCGCCGTCTCGCACGATCTGCGCACCCCGCTGGCCGGCATCAAGGCCTCCGTCAGCTCGCTGCGTTCGGCCGACGTGGAGTGGGACCCGGAGGACGAGGCGGAGCTGTTGGCCGGCATCGAGGCCGGGGCCGACCGGCTCGACCACCTGATCAACAACCTGCTGGACATGAGCCGGCTGCAGACCGGTACCGTCACCCCGCTGATCCAGGAGACCGACCTGGACGAGGTGGTGCCGTTCGCGCTCGGCGGGGTGCCGCCGGAGGCCGTGCGCCTGGACGTGCCCGAGACGCTGCCGATGATCCGGGCCGACGGCGGCCTGCTGGAGCGCTCGCTGGCGAACCTGGTCGAGAACGCCGTCAAGTACAGCCCGGACGGTGTGAAGGTCCTGGTCAAGGCCGACGCCCTGCAGCAGCCGGGCGGGCCGGGCCGGGTCGAGCTGCGGATCGTCGACCGCGGCCCTGGCGTGCCCGAGGACGCCAAGGAGCGGATCTTCGCGCCGTTCCAGCGCTACGGGGACGCGCCGCGCGGCGCCGGGGTGGGCCTCGGGCTGGCGGTGGCGCGCGGCTTCGTCGAGGCGATGGACGGCACCGTCACCGCCGAGGACACCCCGGGCGGCGGCCTGACCATGGTCGTCAGCCTGCCCGCCGCCGAGCGCCCGCCGGATCCGGCGGAGGCGGTCGGCGACGGCCGGGATCCGCTCTCGCGGCTGATCACGTGACCGCCGGCGCCGCACCCCGCGGCCCCTGCGTTCCGGTGCCCCCCGGAACCTCCGCAGCGCAGTACCCCAGTACCCCAGTCCCAAGTCCGACAGCCCCGAAAGGCGGAGCCCGCACATGACCCGGGTCCTCGTCGTGGACGACGAACCGCAGATCGTCCGCGCGCTGGTGATCAACCTCAAGGCCCGCAAGTACGAGGTCGACGCGGCCCATGACGGCGCGAGCGCCCTGGAGCTGGCCGCGGCGCGCCATCCGGACGTCGTCGTGCTCGACCTCGGCCTGCCCGACATGGACGGCGTCGAGGTGATCCGCGGTCTGCGCGGCTGGACCAGGGTGCCGATCATCGTGCTGTCGGCCCGGCACGCCTCGGACGAGAAGGTCGAGGCCCTGGACGCCGGCGCCGACGACTACGTCACCAAGCCGTTCGGCATGGACGAGCTGCTGGCCCGGATGCGCGCCGCGGTGCGCCGGGCCGAGCCGGTCGCCGGCGAGGACGACTCCCTGGTGGTCACCGAGAGCTTCACCGTCGACCTCGCGGCGAAGAAGGTCAACCGGGACGGCACCGACGTCCGCCTCACTCCGACCGAGTGGCACCTGCTGGAGGTGCTGGTCCGCAACGCCGGCCGGCTGGTCAGCCAGACCCAGCTGCTGCAGGAGGTGTGGGGCCCGGCCTACCGCACGGAGACCAACTACCTGCGGGTCTACCTCGCGCAGCTGCGCCGGAAGCTGGAGCGCGACCCCTCCCACCCGCGCCACTTCATCACCGAACCGGGCATGGGGTACCGGTTCGAGGGCTGACCACGGGCTCCCCCGGCGGCCGCACGGCCTGCCGCCGGGGGCACGGAAACCGGTACCCTTCCGACATGAGTGGTGACAACAGCAGCGACCAGCCGCAGGGGCGTTTCCGCCGCATGCTCAGCCGGCTGACCTCCTCGGCCGAGGAGCTGCAGGCCGAGGAGCTGCGCCAGGAGAGCGCGGCGGAATCGGGCTGCACGCCGATCGCCGGGTGCTCGGACCGCGAGCTGGTCACCGTGGCGGGCACGCTGCGCACGGTGACCCTGCGCCCGCGGGCGGGGGTGCCGGCCCTGGAGGCCGAACTCTTCGACGGCACCGAGGCGCTGGACGTGGTCTGGCTCGGCCGCCGCTCGATCGCGGGCATAGAGCCGGGCCGCCGGCTGGTCGCCAGCGGCCGGATCAGTCACGCACGCGGGCGCCGCGTGCTGTTCAACCCCCGCTACGAGCTGCGTCCGGTCGGACACGGGAGCGAATGAGCGTGAGCAACCAGCCCGGCGGCGAGTCCGCCGCCCAGCTCGACCTGGCCGCCGCCCACCACGCGTCGACCGCGCCGCACGGCGTGGACGAGGCGGGTGCGGCCGTCCGCGAGGCCGTCGTGCTCAGCGAGGCCGAGGAGGCGGCCCGCAAGGCCGCCGCCTCCAAGGAGGCCGCCGACACCGTCCTGCAGGCCTTCGGCGGCGTGCGCGGCATGATCGACATGACGCTGCCCGGCCTGGTCTTCATCGTCACGTACAACATCACCCACCAGGTCAGCTCCGCCGCCTGGGCGGCGCTGGCCCTGTGCGCGGTGTTCGTGGTGACCAGGCTGGCCCGGCGGGAGACCGTCCAGCACGCCTTCAGCGGGGTGTTCGGCGTCGCCCTGGGCGCCTGGATCGCGATGAAGAGCGGCCGCGCCGAGGACTTCTACCTGCCCGGCCTGCTGTGGAACGTCGCCTACTGCATCGCCCTGGCGGTCTCCGCCTTGGTGCGCTGGCCGATGATCGGCGTGATGCTCGGCCCGGTCACCGGCGAGATGTTCACCTGGCGCAAGGAGAACCCGGGCCGCTTCGCCGCCTACACCAAGGCGACCTGGGCCTGGGTGGTGATCATGGGCCTCAAGCCGGTGGTCCTGTTCCCGCTGTACTTCACCCACAACGTCAACCTGCTCGGCTGGCTGAAGGTCGCCCTCGGCATCCCGCCGATGCTGCTGGCGATGTACGTCACCTGGCAGATCCTGCTGAAGGCGCCGCCGCCGATCAAGGCGCAGCTGGACGACGACGAGGAGCCGGCCGGCTAGCCGGCGACGGACGGACCGAGGGCGAGGGCCCGCACCCACCGGGGTGCGGGCCCTCGCCCTCGTCGTGGTGGCCCTACTGGGCGCCGGAGGTCGCCGAGAGCAGGTCCTCGAGCTCCTCCTCGCGCTCCTGCGCGGCCACGAAGAGCAGCTCGTCGCCGCCCTCCAGGGTGTCGTCCTTGCCCGGCACCAGCACCCGGCCCTCGCGGATGATCGTCACCAGGGCGGTGTCCTGCGGCCAGGCCACGTCGCCCACCCGGGTGCCGACCAGCTCGGTGTCGGCCGCCAGGGTCAGCTCGACCAGGTTGGCGTTGCCCTGGCTGAAGCGCATCAGGCGGACCAGGTCGCCGACGCTGACCGCCTCCTCGACCAGGGCGGACATCAGGCGCGGGGTGGACACGGCGACGTCCACGCCCCAGGACTCGTTGAAGAGCCACTCGTTCTTCGGGTTGTTCACCCGGGCGACGACCCGCGGCACCGCGTACTCGGTCTTGGCGAGCAGCGAGACGACCAGGTTCACCTTGTCGTCGCCGGTCGCGGCGATCACCACGTGGCAGCGCTGCAGGGCGGCCTCGTCCAGCGAGGTGATCTCGCAGGCGTCGGCCAGCAGCCACTCGGCCATCGGCACCCGCTCCACCGAGATGGAGTTGGGGTTCTTGTCTATCAGCAGGACCTCGTGGCCGTTCTCCAGCAGCTCGCCCGCGATCGAGCGGCCCACGGCACCGGCCCCGGCAATGGCGACCCGCATCAGTGACCCTCCTCCTTCGGCCCCTGCGCGAACGCGGCCTCGACCGCCGTCAGGTCGCCCCGGCGCAGCATCACGTGCACCAGGTCGCCTTCCTGCACCACCATCTGGGGCGTGGGCAGCACGCCCTCGCCGAGCCGGGTGACGAACGCCACCCGGGCGCCCGAGGCCTCCTCCATGAGGCCGATGCGCCGGCCCACCCAGGCCGGGTCGTAGGCGACCTCGGCCAGCTGGACGCCACCGCTCGGGTCCTGCCACAGCGGCTCGGAGCCGCTCGGCAGCAGCCGGCGCAGCATCTGGTCGGCGGTCCAGCGGACCGTCGCCACGGTCGGGATGCCCAGCCGCTGGTAGACCTCGGCACGGCGGGGGTCGTAGATCCGGGCCGCGACGTTCTCGACGCCGAAGTTCTCCCGGGCCACCCGGGCCGCGATGATGTTGGAGTTGTCGCCGCTGGAGACCGCGGCGAACGCGCCGGCCTCCTCGATGCCCGCCTCGCGCAGGGTGTCCTGGTCGAAGCCGACGCCGGTCACCCGGCGCCCGTTGAAGCCGGCGCCCAGCCGACGGAACGCGGTCGGGTCCTGGTCGACGACGGCCACCGAGTGGCCCTGTTTCTCCAGAGCTCTCGCGAGGGCCGAGCCCACGCGGCCGCAGCCCATGATGACGATGTGCACCGGCGCTACCTCACCCGTCCCGTAGGGTTCTTGACCTGCGCAAACACCGTTCATCTCCCTTTCCCGCCCGGCATCCCGGGACGAGCGTTCTCGTGGGGCGCCGACCCCGCAACGCATGTGTTGCCCGTCGGCTCGTATCCGACACGCTAGCCGGTCCGTAGTACGCAGTCGCGACGAAGGGGGGGACAAACGGCGGAGCATTGCTCGGGAGCCCCTACGATTCCTTAACGTGCCTATGCCGACTGACCTACCGAAACGCATCCTGATCGGGCGCGCCCTGCGCAGCGACAAGCTGGGCGAAACGCTTCTGCCCAAGCGGATCGCGCTGCCCGTCTTCGCCTCGGACGCGCTCTCCTCGGTCGCGTACGCCCCCGAGGAAATCCTGCTCACGCTGTCCGTGGCGGGCGCCTCGGCGATCCACTTCTCGTGGCAGATCGGCCTCGTCGTCGCCATCGTGATGCTCGCCGTGGTCGCCTCCTACCGGCAGAACGTCCACGCCTATCCGAGTGGCGGCGGCGACTACGAGGTCGCCACCGTGAACCACGGGCCCAACTCCGGCCTCGTCGTCGCGAGCGCCCTGATGGTCGACTACGTGCTCACCGTGGCCGTCTCCACCACCTCGGGCGTCGCCAACGTCGTCTCCGCCGTGCCCTCACTGCGCGGCCACGAGCTGACCCTGTCGGTCGTCGTGGTCGTGATCCTGATGGGCATGAACCTGCGCGGTGTGCGCGAGTCCGGCTCCGCCTTCGCCGTCCCGACCTACGCCTTCATGGTCGGCGTGATCGGCATGGTCGGCTACGGGGTCTTCCGGCACTTCGTGCTGGGCCAGGACATGCCCGCCGAGAGCTCCGGCTTCCACCTCGCCGCGACCCCGGGCAACGACTCGCTGGCCGGCTTCGCGATGGTGTTCCTGCTGCTCAAGTCGTTCTCCTCCGGCTGCGCCGCGCTCACCGGCGTGGAGGCGATCTCCAACGGCGTCCCGGCCTTCCGCAAGCCGAAGAGCAAGAACGCCGCCACCACGCTGCTGATGATGGCCAGCATCGCCGTCGTGATGTTCATGGGCATCATCTGGCTGGCCCGCCTCACCGGCGTCCAGATGGCCGAGAACCCGGCCGAGCAGCTCGTCGGCTCCTCGGCCGACTACCACCAGAAGACCGCGCTCGCCCAGATCAGCGAAGCCGTCTTCAACAACTTCACGCCCGGCTTCTACTTCGTCGCCGCCGTCACCGGCCTGATCCTGGTGCTCGCCGCCAACACGGCCTTCAACGGCTTCCCGGTGCTCGGCTCGATCCTCGCCCAGGACCGCTACCTGCCGCGCCAGCTGCACACCCGCGGTGACCGGCTGGCCTTCTCCAACGGCATCATCCTGCTGGCGATCGCCGCGATCCTGTTCGTCATCGCCTTCAACGCCGAACCGAACCGGCTGATCCAGCTGTACATCGTCGGCGTCTTCGTGTCCTTCAACATGAGCCAGTCCGGCATGATCCGGCACTGGACCAGGCTGCTGCGCACCGAGACCGACCCGGCCAAGCGCCGCCACATGCAGCGCAGCCGGGCGATCAACACCTTCGGCCTGGTGATGACCATGGCCGTGCTGATCGTCGTCCTGGTCACCAAGATCAGCCACGCCTGGATCGCGATCGCGGCGATGGTCGTCCTGTTCGTGATGATGAAGGGCATCCGCCGCCACTACGACCGGGTCTCCCACGAGCTCACCGCCGCGGAGGAGCCCGACGACGTGGTGCTGCCCACCCGGGTGCACGCCATCGTGCTGGTCTCCAAGCTGCACAAGCCGGCGCTGCGCGCCCTGGCCTACGCCCGGCTCGCCCGTGCGCACACCCTGGAGGCCGTCTCGGTCAACGTCGACCCGGAGGACACCGCGGCGCTGCGCCGGGAGTGGGACGAGCGCGGCATCGAGGTGCCGCTCAAGGTGCTGGACTCGCCGTTCCGAGAGATCACCGGTCCGGTCCTGGACTACGTCAAGAACCTGCGCCGCAGCAGCCCGCGCGACGTGGTGTCGGTCTACATCCCCGAGTACGTCGTCGGCCACTGGTACGAGCACCTGCTGCACAACCAGAGCGCGCTTCGGCTCAAGGGGCGCCTGCTGTTCAAGCCCGGCGTGATGGTCACCTCGGTGCCGTGGCAGCTGGAGTCCTCCGAGCGGCGCAAGCCGCAGAAGGCCTGGTCCGCGCCGGGTGCCGTCCGCCGTGGCGAGCCGCGGGCGCCGAAGGCCGTACAGTCGAAGGATTCCGTCGCCACCGGTCCGAGCACCGGGGCCCCCTCCGACCGCAGCAAGGACTCCTCCCAGTGACCCGCAACAATCCGCCCCGTTCCTCCGGCGGCTCCGGCAAGGGCGCCCGTCGGGGCGGCACCCAGCCCGGGCAGGCAGCCCGGCCGCGCTGGGGCAAGCCGTCCCGTCCGGAGGCCACCGACCGCGACGGGTACACCGCGCGCACCGCGCCGCTCGCCCCGGGCGAGCGGACGCAGGAGCCGTCGACGGGCCGTGGCGGCTCCGCTGCGGCCCCGGCCGCGGCGGGCAAGGGCTCCCCGGCGGCCGGCAAGGGCGCCTCGCCGCAGGGCGGGGGCCGGACGGCTGCGGGCAGGGACGCTGCAGGTAAGGCCTCCGCAGGTAAGGCCTCCGCGGGCAAGGACGCGGCGGGCCGGTCGGCCGGCAAGGGCGGGTCGGGCAAGGCTCCGCGCAAGCAGGCCGTGCGGCCGCCGAAGGCGCTGCGCACCACCGCCCGGGCGGCCCGGCCCGAGACGCCGTCCGGTGACCCGCTCGTCGGGCAGCGCTACGAGGTCGAGGTCGGCCCGGTCGCGCACGGCGGCGGTCACTGCGTGGCCCGGCACGAGGGCCGGGTGCTGTTCGTCCGGCACGCGCTGCCGGGCGAGAAGGTGGTCGCGCTGGTCACCGAGGGCACCACGACGTCCCGGTTCCTGCGCGCCGACGCCGTCGAGGTCCTGGAGCCCGCCAAGGAGCGGATCGCTCCGCCGTGCCCGTTCTCCGGGCCCGGCAAGTGCGGCGGCTGCGACTGGCAGCACGTCACCCCCGGGGGGCAGCGCAAGCTCAAGGGCCAGGTGCTCACCGAGCAGCTGGCCAAGCTGGCCGGGCTCACCCCGGCCGAGGCGGGCTGGGACGGCAGCGTCGAGCCGGTCGGCGGCAAGCTCCCGGCCGGGCAGGTGCCGGCCTGGCGCACCCGGGTGCAGTACGCGGTGGACGCGGAGACCGGCAAGGTCGGCCTGCGCAAGCACCGCTCGCACGAGGTGCAGCCGGTGGACCGCTGCCTGATCGCCGCCGAGGGCGTGACCGAGCTGGGCGTCGAGGGCCGCGACTGGCCGGGCGTCGCCTCGGTCGAGGTGTTCGCCGCGACCGGCTCCTCGGACCGCCAGGTCGTGCTGACCCCGCGCCCCGGCGCCCAGCTGCCGCTGGTCGAGCTGGACAAGCCGGTCTCGATCGCCCGGGTGGACGAGCAGGGCGACGTGCACCGCGTGCACGGGCGCTCCTTCGTCCGCGAGCGGGCGGCCGGGCGGACCTGGCGGGTCAGCAACGGCGGCTTCTGGCAGATCCACCCCGAGGCGCCGGACACCCTGGTCGACGCCGTCCTGGACGGCCTGGACCCGCAGTGGGGCGAGAACGCGCTCGACCTGTACTGCGGTGTGGGCCTGTTCGCGGGCGCGCTGGCCGACCGGGTCGGCGAGGAGGGCGCGGTGCTCGGCATCGAGTCCTCCAAGCAGGCCGTGGTCGACGCCCGGCACAACCTGGCCGCGCTGGACAACGTCCAGATCGAGTGCGACCGGGTGGAGACGCTGCTGCCGCGCACCGGCATCACCGCCACCGACCTGATCGTCCTGGACCCGCCGCGCTCCGGCGCCGGGCGGGAGACCGTCGCGCACCTGGTCGGCCTGGAGGCGCGCCGCATCGCGTACGTCGCCTGCGACCCGGCGGCGCTCGCCCGGGACCTGGCGTTCTTCCGCGAGGGCGGCTACCGGCCGGTGTCCCTGCGGGCCTTCGACCTGTTCCCGATGACGCACCACTTCGAGTGCGTCGCGATCCTGGAGCCGGCCGGGCAGTGACCCGCGGTCGGCGCGGTCCGACATGACGACGAGGCGGTGCCCGGGGTCCTCCGGGTGCCGCCTCCGTCCTTGTCGGGTGCCCTGCGCGGGATGCCGTCAGGGTTCGTTGCGTTCCTCCTCGTCGGCGCTGTGCGGGAGGTCGATCCCGTGCTGGGCGGCGAGCCGGAGCAGTCCGGCGATCCGGCCCTCGTAAGCGTCGACGCCGTCGGCGTCCTCTTCGGCCCGGGCCGCCGCGAGGTCCCGGCGGGCCTGGGCGAGCTGCTCGCGCAGCTCCTGGTCGAACATCGCTGTCATTGCCGGCCTCCACACCGGTCGGTGCCGCTCCGCGGAAAGCTCAGGAGAGTTCAGAGTCCCGGAAGATGAAGGACTCTTCAAGTCTCACTCGTCCTGGTGGGGGGCGTCGGGCGGTGCGGTGCGGTGCGGGGGCCGGGGCCGGGGCCGGGGCCGGGAGTCGGGGCGGGGGTCCGTGACGGCGCGCCGTCGGCGGGGTGCCGGGGGACGTGACCGGGCGGGCGCCGGCCGGCGGCGGGCCGGAGGCCGACCGGGGCCGGTCAGAGGCCGGTCAGGGGCCGGTCAGGGGGACGCAATGCGCGGGTAAAGGCGGCTGCCGGTGCGGCCGTCCGGGCCACGGCAGGGGCTTGACGTGGCGATTCGCGCGGGGCGAAGGTGAGCGGCCGACATGTCATGTGTGCTGTTGCACTGCCGTCCGCCGGGGCGCGAGGGGGAGGGTCATGGAGCTGGAACTGCGGCACCTGCGCGTGCTGTGCGCCATCGCCGACACCGGGAGCGTCGGCCGGGCCGCCGTCCTGCTCGGTGCCTCGCAGCCGGCCACCAGCACGCAGCTGCGCCGGATCGAGCGCCACCTGGGCGCCCCGCTGTTCGAGCGCACGGCCGCCGGCGTGGCACCGACCTGCTTCGGCGTCGAGGTGGTCGCCGCCGCGCGCGACCTGCTCACCCGCGCCGACTGCCTGGGCCGCCGCCCGACGGCCCCCGACGGGCCGGTCCGCCAGGAGCTGCGGCTGGCCGCGACGATCTCGCCGATCCTGCCCGGGCTGGTCACCCGGGCCCGGCACCAGCGGCCCGAGCAGCGCTTCACGCTGAGCTCCGTCTACCGCTCCTCCGACATCGTCGAGCTGCTGGAGCAGGGCGACGCCGAGGCCGCCGTCGCCGTCGACTACCCCGGCCGGGAGCTGCGGCACTCGCCGGCCGTCGCGCACCGCGGCATCGTCACCGAGCCGGCCTTCGTGGTGCTCCCGGCCGGCCACCGGCTGCGGCACCGCACCGAGATCGCGCTGGTGGACCTGGCCGAGGAGGACTGGTTCCTCACCCCCGACGACGGGGCCGGCTGGCACGCCGTCTTCTACGGCGCCTGCGCCGCGGCGGGCTTCACCCCGGTGACCGTGCACGAGTTCCTCGGCGGTCGGCTGGAGCTGCAGGAGATGATCGCCGCCGGGCTCGGCATCTCCGTCGTCCAGGCGACCACCCGCCCGCTGGCGGAGGTGCTGGTGAAGCCGCTCGCGGGGACCCCGATCTGGGTCCGCCACCTGCTGGCCTGGCGGGCCGCGGGGGTGAGCGGGGAGGTGGTGGAGACGCTGTTCGGTGCGGCGGCAGCGGCCTACCGGGACCTGATCTCCGGTTCGCCGACCTTCCAGGCCTGGGCGGCGCGGACGTACCGGCCGGTCCGGCCGTAGGCCGTCGCGGGCCGGGCGGGCGGGGCGGTTCCGCGGGCGGTCCGGGCGGCGGGTCCTCGTTCCGGCGTTCCCCCGAACGCCCCTGGTGGGGCGGTGTTATGCCGGACGCGCCTCATGTCATATGACCTGTGACATTGTTCTGACGCGGCGCCCGATGGCAGGATCACGTCGACTTCCCCCATGCCTCGGCAGTAGTCCAGTCACCGCCCCCACGGAGAAGGACCCCAGAGTGCGCCTTCGCATACCCCTGCCCACGTTCATGGCCGGCGTCGTCGCCGGCTGTGCCACCGCCGCGACCCTGCTGCCGGTCCCCGCGCTCGCCGCGCCCGGGCCCTCGGCCCGGCCGTCCACCGCCGCACCGGCGGCGGGCACCGGCACCGGCGCCGCCACCGCCGTTCCCCAACCGCTGGGCGCCTTCCTCACGGCCGACCCCGCCGAGTCCGTGGCGCCCGCCGTGGCGCCCGCCGCCGCACCGCTGCCGCCCGCGCTGCTCGGCCAGGCCGTGCTGGGCCAGCCGGCCGGCACCACCGTGCAGACCGCGCCCGCCCCGGGCCGCCCGCAGGCACCCGCGGCCGCCGCCCGCCACGCGAGCGGGGAGGCCGGCGCGTTGAAGGCGGCCGCCGCCGGCGCGGGAACGGCCGCTGCCGCGCAGACCTGCACCCCGGCCGACTTCGGCAGCCGCAGCGGCTCCGACCTGGTCTCCTTCCTCGAGAGCTCGACCACGGACTGCGTCAACACGCTGTTCAACGTCACCGGCGCCGACGCGGGCCGGATCTTCAAGGAACCGCAGATGCTCACCGTGGCCAAGGCCTACCAGGGCCTGGCGGCGACCTACGCCGGGAACAACTCCGCCGGCATCCTCCAGCTCGTGCTCTTCCTGCGGGCCGGCTACTACGTGCAGTCCAACAACGCGGGCGCGGTCGGGCCCTACGACGCCGCGCTCACCGCCGCCAGCAAGGCCGGACTCGACGCCTTCTTCGCGGGGCGGCACTGGACGGACGTCACCGACGACAACGGCGCGGTGCTCGCCGAGGTGCTGGTCCTCACCGACAGCGCCAACCTGCAGGGCTCCTACCTGGGCGTCTACAAGCAGGTGCTGAACGGCTACGACGCCTCGTACAACGCCTTCCCGAAGATGCTCAAGGCCGTCAACTCCGTGCTGTCCGCGCCACTGTGGCGGGGCAACTGGAACACCGACTTCGTCCGGGCCGTCAGCGCCGACCCGAGCATCGGCACCGCCCTGGGCTCCTTCGCGATCAACCACAAGGACCTGCTGGGCACCGCCAACGCCTACCTCGACGTCAACGCCGGCAACGACCTCGGCCGGATGGCCGGCGACGGCCCCGCCGTCGAGGCCGCCGTCAAGGGCCAGGTCAAGGCGGTGCTCGACGCCTCCCGGATCACCGGCCCCACCGGCCCGCTGTACGTCCACACCGCCTACCAGGCCAACGCCTTCGACCCCGGCCAGTGCTCCTACTACGGCACCTGCGACCTGCCGGCGAAGCTCACCGCGGCCGTGCTGCCCGCCCAACTGGTCTGCGACAACCGCACCATCCAGACCGAGGCGCTGTCGCCCGCCGACCTGGCCGCCGTCTGCGCCAGCCTGCGCGGTGAGGACACCTTCTTCCACAACCTGGTGAAGGACGGCGGGCCGGTCAACCCGTACGGCAAGGACCTCACCCTCGCGGTCTTCGCCAACCAGGCCGACTACCTGACCTACTCCTGGGCGATCTTCGGCAACTCCACCAACAACGGCGGCCAGACCGTCATGGACCCGACCGACCCGAACAACCGGGCCGTGTGCGTGATGTACCAGAAGTCGTGGAACGACGGCTTCACCGCCAACGTGTGGAACCTCAACCACGAGTACACGCACTACCTCGACGGCATCTACGACATGAAGGGCAACTTCTCCACGGAGATCTCCGTGCCCGACATCTGGTGGATCGAGGGCGTCGCCGAGTACGAGTCCTACGCCTACCGCGGCACCACCGACACCCAGGCGATGGCGGAGGCCGCCAAGCACACCTACAAGCTCAGCACCGTCTTCCAGAACACCTACGACAACTCGGACACGGTGCGCACCTACCCGTGGGGCTACCTCGCCGTCCGCTACATGGTGGAGAAGCACCCGGCGGACGTCCAGGCCATGCTCGGCCGCTTCCGCACCGGCGACTACCCCGGCGGCTACGCCGTCTACAACGGGATCGGCACCGGCTACGACGCCGACTTCGACGCCTGGCTCAACGCCTGCGCCGGCGGCGCCTGCTACGCGGCCGGCCCGACCGCGCTCTTCGACCAGAGCGTCAGCGGACCCACCGTCACGCTGACCGACCGGTCCGTGCAGACCGGCCCCGGCCGGATCACCGGCTGGCACTGGACCTTCGGCGACGGCACCTCGTCCGACCAGCGGAACCCGTCGCACGGCTACGCCGCCGCGGGCACCTACACCGTCGCGCTGACCGTCACCGACGACACCGGCCGGACCGCCAGCACCCCGGCCTCCGTCACCGTCACCACCGGGACCGGCACCACCACCCCGCCGGCCTGCACCGACCAGCGCACCGACGCGCTCGGCCAGAACTGCTCGCGCGCCGGCCGCACCGCCACCGCCGGCAACCTCGACTACCTGTACGTCTACCTGCCGGCCGGCACCAGCACGCTGAAGGTCACCACCTCCGGCGGCACCGGCACCGCGTACCTGTACTACAACGCGGACACCTGGGCCTCGCCGAACGCCTTCACCGCCTCCTCGACCAACCCGGGCACCGCGCAGAGCATCACGGTGACCAACCCGACCGCGGGGTACCGCTACGTGAGCCTGTACGCCGCCACCGACTTCAGCGGGGTGACGGTCAGCACCCAGTTCTGATCCGGGCCCGGTTCTGATCCGGTTCCGGTTCCGGCTCCGGGTTCGACTCCGGTTCCGACTCCGGGCGGCCACGGCCGCGGCTCCTCGCCGCGGGCGTGGCCGTCGCGCGTTCAGGGGGTGCTCGGGCGGCCGGGGTCTCGGGGCCTACGGGGGTGCGGGGGTGCGGGGGGCTCGTTCGGGGCGTGCGGCGTCGGTGCGCGCGCCCTTGTTGTGCTAGCACTTCAGCGCTAGCTTGGGATTCATGGGTAAGAAGCAGCTGAACGTCCGGGTGGACGCCACGACCGCCGAGATGGCCCGGGAACGGGCGGAGCAGCAGGGGATCAGCATGAACCAGTACATCGAGCGCCTGGTCCAGCAGGACATGGGCGAGGCGGGGCGGGCCTTCGTCGACGCGGCGGCCCAGTTCATGAAGGAGTACGAGACGGCCTTCCTCGCCGAGTTCGGGGAGCCGGGCGACCTGCAGGACGTGCGCCGTTGAAACTGGAGGTCGACCTCTCGTGGCTGCTCATGACCGCCGAGCAGTACACCCCCGGTGACCCGCAGGTCACCGACTACGGATCACTGCTCGCGGCCGTCACCCGGCACCAGGCGGAGATCTTCGACATCGACGTCTACCCCGAACCGCAGGACCGCGCCGCCGCCCTGATGCACCAGCTGATCCGGGTGCCGGCCCTGGAGAAGACCAACGAACTCTTCGCGACGGCCGTCGCCTACGCCTACCTGGTCGCCAGCGGCTGCACCGTCGCCACCACCGCGCGCGAGGTGCGCAGCCTCGCCCGGGCCATCCGGGAGGGCCGGCTCGGGGTGTCGGGCGTCGCCGAGCGGCTGTCGGCGTGGGTGGTGGACGAGGCCGAGGGGGAGGGTGTCAGCGGGGCGGAGGACGAGGACGACGACTGACGGCCGTCCCCGTCGCCGTCCCCGCCCCGCCCCGTCCTTCCGCCGCCGCTTCGGTCCCCGTCCCGGTCGCCCCGCGCCCGGGGCGGTACCGCCCCGCCGGCCGTCCGACCGGCCCGTGCGGCCCGATCGACCTCTGCGGCCGCCGGGGCCGGGGAGGTCAGGATCCGGACCGCTCCGGGGCCGGTTCGGCGATCAGGGCCGTCGCGAACGGGCGGAACCCCGCCCGGCGGTAGATCCGGGCGACGTCCTCGTCGGCCGCGGACAGGAACACCGTCCGCACGCCGTTCGCCCGCGCGTGCGCGACCAGGGCGGCCGTCACCGCCAGGCCCAGCCCGCGCCGCCGCGCCGACGGCAGCGTTCCCACCCCGGCCACCTCCGTGACCGCGCCGACCGGATTGTGCTGGCCCGCGCAGAGCGCCGCACCGTCCGCCAGCGCGGCGGCCAGCACGGTGGTGCCGTCGGTGATCCGACCCGCGATCCGCTCCACCGCGCCCTCCGCGACCATCCGCCCGACGGCCTCCGCCAGCTCGGCCGCACCGGCAGTGCCCACCCCGGTGCCCGGGTCGCCGAACGCCAGGTGCGGGACGGTGACGGCGGACGCCAGCTCCGGCGCGTCCGCGGCCAGGACCCGCACCCGCGTCCCCTCCGGCAGCCCGGGCAGCGGGGCCGGCTCGTCCCCGGGGCCCAGCACCAGCAGCGGGTGCTCGTGCACCACCAGCCCGGCGGCCTCCACCGCGGCGCGCAGCGCGGGGTCGTGCTCGGCCACCCACTCGAACGCCTCCGGCAGCCCCAGCTCGCGCTGACGCCCCAGTACCCGCCGGACGTCCGCGGCGGTGGCGGCCGGGCCCCGGTGGCAGAGCGTGGGGCGGGCGTAGTAAGGCCAGCCCGCGCCCTCGCGGACGAACAGGGTCAGCGGGCCGAAGTCCTCGGCCCGTGCGGCGCTGCGCGGCACGGCGTCGTAGTAGCGCTCGATCGCGTCGAGCAGGGAACGGTCGGGATCATGATCGGCAGAAGTCACGGCGTGCATCCAAGCAGGGGGCCCGCCGGGGCCGCCACCGCTTTGTCCCCGGAGCCCGCCGCCGTCCGCGCGCGTCTCCCGGACCGGCACCCGCCGCCCGGCACCGGGCCGGGAGCCCGATTGTTGCCGAACGCTTACCGGCTCGCAGCGATCTTGTGTGTACACCGCGTGGCATGCTGATGCCTTCACAACTGCCGGAGGGGGACGGCGGACGTCCGCACTCGGCAAGGCAAGGGGGGAAGACAGGCCCATGAGGCTCTGCTTTCTGGTGGAGGAGCACTACCGGCAGGACGGCATGCCGCTCGACGTGGTGCGCCGGCTCACCGAGTGGGGACACCACGTGGACGTGCTGCGCCCCGGTGACTCGCTGATGGCGATCTCCGAGGCGGTCCGGGCCGGCAGCCACGACGCCTGGGTGCTCAAGACGGTGTCCGGCGGTCCCGGGCTCACCCTGCTGGAGGCGGCGGCCGCCGTCGGCCTCACCACCGTCAACGACGTCCGCTCCATCCGGAGCGTCCGTGACAAGGCGCTCGCCTCCGTGATCGCCCGCACCCGCGGCCTGCCCGTCCCCGTGACCTACGCCGCCGCCCGCTGGGAGCGGCTCGCCGAGATCCCCGCCGCCGAGTACCCGCTCGTGGTGAAGCCCGCCGACGGCAGCTCCGGGCGCGCCGTGCGGCTCGTGACCAGCCCCGACCACCTGTTCGACCTCGGCCCCGAGCTCGCCGGCGAGGGGCTGCTGATCGCCCAGCCGTACGTGCCCAACTCCGGTACCGACCTCAAGGTGTACTGCGTCGACGGGGAGCTCTTCGCGACGGAACGTTCCTCCCCGATCCACCCCGGGCAGGGCGTCCGCGAACGACAGGTGCCGCTGCCCGCCGAGGTCGCCCGGATCGCGGCGCAGGTCGGCGAGGTGTTCGGACTCGACCTGTACGGCGTCGACGTACTGCTCGGACCGGACGGGCCGGTGGTCGTGGACATCAACGACTTCCCGAGCTTCCGCAAGGTGCCGGACGCGGTGTCCAGGGTCGCCCGGGCGGTGCTGCGGCTCGCGCGCAGCGGGACGGCCGTCTCGGCGCCCGCCCCGGCGCTGGTACCGGCCGGCGGCGGGTTCGGCGGGGTGGACCTCGGCGGTGGTGAGTTCGCGGGCCGGGACTTCGGTGGCGAGTTCGGTGGTGACTTCGGCGGCCGGGACTTCGGCGGTCGGGACTTCGGCGGGGCGATATGAGGATCGGGCTGATCACCGGCGACCCCGGGCACCCGGTGCTCGCGGCGACCGCCGCACTGCTGGGGCGCCGGCACGAGGTGCTGGCCGTCGACCCCGCCGGACCGGCGGACGCGTCGGCGGACGTCTACCTGCTCAAGGCCCGCACGCCGCAGGCACTCGCGCTCGCCCGGGAGCTGGAGCGCGGTGGTGCGCCCGTCGTCAACTCGGCCGCGGCGACCGAACTCTGCCAGGACCGGGTGCGGATGGCCGAGCTCGCGCGCGGCGCCGGGCTCCCCTTCGCGGCCACCGGTGACGCCGGCCGACTGGCCGAACTCGTCGCCCCCGCCCACCCGTTCGTGGTCAAGAGCCGGCACAGCAGGCGGCACGACCTGGTCGCCCGGGTCGACGACCCCGACCGGCTGCGCGAACTCGCCGCCCGCTGGCCCGACGAGCCCGTCGTCACCCAGCCCTTCGTCCCGGGGACCGGCTGGGACCAGAAGCTGTGGGTGGTCGACCGGCAGGTCTTCGCGGCCCGCCGGCAGTCCGAACTCGCCTCCGGCTCGGGGAAGTCGGGGCCGGCCGAGGACTGGGAGCCGCCCGCCGACCGGGCCGCGCTCGCCCTGCGCGTCGGGGAGGTGTTCGGGCTCGACGTCTACGGCGTCGACCTGCTCGACGGCCCGGCGGAGCCCGTCATCGTCGACGTCAACGCCTTCCCCGGCATCCGCGGCCGGGCCGGTGCGCCCGAGGCGCTCGCCGCGCTCGCGCTGCGCGTCGCGGCGGAGCGGGGGCGGATCCCGGTCGGGTAGCCAGTCGGGTAGCCCGGTCGGGGAGCGGTCGGGGGAGCGGTGCCACGCTGTCGTCGCCCCGGGGCCGCCGGCGCCCCGGGCAGACGGAACCGGGGCGGGCAGGTGCGAGGGCACGGCTCCGGCCCGGTCGGCCCGGAGGGCCTAGGCTGGCTGCCCAGGGCCACCGGGCCAGCAGGACCCCGGGCGTCCGGGGACCCGTGGGTCCGCGGGTGCGCGGGGCGAACGGCGAGAGAAGACGGAACGTTGCTGCAGGACATCGAGCACTACCTGGCCTGCCCCCACTGCGCGCAGGCCCTCACCCGGCACGACCGCACCCTGCGCTGCCCCGCCGGACACAGCTTCGACCTCGCCAAGCAGGGCTACGTCAGCCTCCTCGCCGGCGACGCCCACACCGGCACCGGTGACACCGCGGAGATGGTCGCCGCCCGCGCCGACTTCCTCGCCGCCGGCCACTACCGGCCCATCGCCGAGGCCCTCGCGGAGGAGGCCGGGGCCGCCGACCCCGACGGCCTCGTCGCCGACCTGGGGGCCGGCACCGGCCACTACCTGGCCCACGTGCTCGACGCCCTGCCCGACCGCGCCGGCGCCGCCCTGGACATCTCCAAGTACGCGCTGCGCCGCGCGGCCAGGGCCCACCCCCGGATCGGCGCCGTGGTCTGCGACGCCTGGCGGCCGCTGCCGCTGCGGGACGCCTCCGCCGGGCTGATGCTCAACGTCTTCGCACCCCGCAACGGGCCCGAGATCCGCCGGGTGCTGCGCCCCGGCGCCACCCTGCTGCTGGTCTCGCCCACCTCGCGCCACCTGCGCGAACTCGTCGACGCGCTGGGGCTGCTGTCGGTCGACGAGGAGAAGCAGCGGCGGATCGACGAGAAGCTCAACCCCCACCTGACCCCGGCCGGGCAGCGGCAGGTCGAGTTCACCCTGCGGCTCGGCCCGGACGAGGTCCGCACCGTCGTCGGCATGGGTCCCAGCGCCTGGCACACCGATCCCGGCCGGCTCGCCGAGGCCCTCGCCGGGCTGCCCGACCCGGTCGAGGTCACCGCCTCGGTGACGGTGGCCGCCTACCGGCGCTGAGCGGTGCGGGGCCGGGACGCCGCGGCCGAGGCCTCCGGTGACGGCGCGGCCCACGCCGTCGGTGACGGCGCAGGCACAGGCGCAGGCGTGGGCGGTCGGCGGCCGCCCGGCGCTGCGCGGTCGGTCACCGGACCGGGCGGGTCCGCCACGTTGGGATGAATCTGCCGAGCAGGCACGTTTCTGCCGACCGGGCTGCGGCTAACGTCCGACGGGTGAACCGCGACGCCACCCGGCCCGCCGCGCCGGCCCACCTCCGACCGGGCGCCCCGGGGCCCGATCGGCCGCCCGTAACACGCCCCACGGTCGAGGAGCTCCGGCTCACCTCGTTCAAGTCCTACCGGCGGGCCGTCCTGCCGCTCGCCCCCCTCACCGTCCTGCACGGGCCCGCGGGGGTGGGCAAGTCCAACGCCCTCGACGCCCTCGCCGTGCTCTCCCGGCTCGCCCTCGGGGAGGAGGTCGCCGGCTCCCTCGACGGACTGCCGGACCGGACCGGCCCCCTCGCCAAGCCCGTCCGGGGCGGCCTCGCCGGCTGCGTCCCGCACGGGCGGGACGCGATCATCCTCGGCTGCACCGTCCGCTCCCCGCACGGCCGGATCCGGCTCGACGTCGTCGTGCGCACCGACGGCCCGGTCCGGATCGCCCGCGAATCGCTCACCCTGGACGGCCGCACCCTCGTCGACACCGGCGAGCAGGACGTCCGCAAGCGGCGCGTCAACGTCTGCTGGCACAACGACACCCGCCAGGGCGACATCCGGGCGCCCTTCCCCAGCGGCACCATGATCAGCGCGCAGCTCCCGCTGCGCGTCGCCGGCTCCTCCCCGGGCGAACGCCTGGTCCTCGCCGCCGCGGAGGACCTGCTCACCGCCCTGCGCGAGGTCTTCCCCGTCCACCCCGTCCCCGCCCTCATGCGGGGCTGGGCCCGCCCCGACCCGCAGGCCCGGCTGCGCAGCAACGCGGCCAACGTCTCCGCCGTCATCGCCCGGCTGGCCGGCGAGTGCCCGCGGCGCTACGGGCAGCTGCTGCGCGTCGTCCAGTCCGCCGCCCCGCACCCGCTGCTCGGGCTCGCCCTCGCGCACCGCGGCGAAGGGCCGGAACGGCGCGTCCTCGCGGTCTTCGACGAGGGCGTCCTCGGGCGCACCGGTGCCGACCAGGCCTCCGACGGGATGCTGCGCCACCTCGCCTTCGCCGCCGTGCTCCTCACCGGCGCCGGCGTGCTCGACCTCGACCCGGCCGCCGAGGTGCCCTGGGCGCACCGGCAGCTCACCGTGCTCGCCGAGGACCTCGGGGCCGGGCTCTCCACCGAGCAGACCGCCTCGCTGCTGCGGCTCGCACGGGAGATGTCGGGACGCAACCAGCTGCGGGTCCTGGCCGCGCTGCAGGAACCGGCGGCGGCGCGGGAGGCGCTGGGCGCGGCCGACCTGGGCGCGGGCGCGGCCGCGCTGGTCGAGTGCCGGCGCGACCCGGACTCCGGGCACACCGTGCTGCGGTCCGGGGCGGCCCGGGTGCCGGCCCAGTGCGGGCGGGGGGACGCGGCGGGAGCGGCGGCGGATGAGGTAGACCTGGACGGGTGAACGAACGAGTGACGGGGCCGGCGGGGCCGGCCGGGGCTGCGGGGGCCGGGGCTGCTGAGGCGGCCGGGGGTGCTGCGGGATCCGCGGCGTCGCCGGGGTTGCCGGGGTCCGCTGGATCGCCGGAGCCCGCGGGATCGCCGGGGGCGCCGGCGCCCTCGGGTCCGACGATGGAGGGCCTTCGGCAGCGGCTGTCGGACTTCGCGGCGGCCAGGCGGTGGGAGCCCTTCCACACCCCGAAGAACCTGGCGGCGGCCCTGAGCGTGGAGGCCGGGGAGCTGCTGGAGATCTTCCAGTGGCTGACGCCCGAGCAGGCGGCCGCGGTGATGTCCGACCCGGAGCGCGCCCACCGGGTGCGGGACGAGGTCGCGGACGTCCTCGCGTACCTGGTGCAGTTCTGCACGGTCGTCGGGGTGGACCCGTTGGAGGCACTCGCGGCCAAGATCGAGCGCAACGAATCCCGCTTCCCGGTGCCGACCGAGCCGTCGGACGTCAACCCGGACGTGGGCGACCAACCCTTGTGAGGGACGGAAGTCATCCACAACCCCGGAGTTTTCCACAGCTTCCGCATTCCTGGATGCGGGCCCGACGGCTTCGCCGCACGCTTTCGCCGTGACCGCACGACCGCCCCTCCGGCGGCCGCCGGTCCCACGGCGACAGCGAGCGAGGGGAGTGGCCGCCATGGAGGCGTTGCGACTGATCAGGAGGGCCCGGCACGCCCTGGCCGAGGCCAGGCACGTACCGGACGTCCTGGCCGAGGCGCGGCAGGCCGCGCTGCTCACCGAGGCGGTGGGAGCCCGGCTGGCGGAGCTGGACGACGACGGGCTCACCGGTCTGGGCCAGCAGCTGTCCGAGGCCGGCGCGCACGCGGCGGTCTGCCTGGACCGCTCGGTGGTCAGGGCCGCGGTGCTGAACGGCGGGCGGGCCGGGCGCCTCACCGAACTGGGTGACCCGGCCACGGCCCTGGGGGAGCTCGACGGGCTCCTGCGGGACGTCGGGGAGACGCTGGTGGTGCTGGCCTGCGGCGCCGACACCGAGAGCCTCTACTGGACGTGCATCGACGGCGTCGACGCGGTGTCGGAGTGCAAGGACCTCACCGGGCTGCTGCGGAAGGCGGCGAGCCGGGCCGAGGAGGCGGCGCGTGCGGCAGGGCCGGGCCGGGGGGAGGCCGCGCCGGCCGGTCGCGGTTCACCGATACTCGTGGTCCGGCTCGGCCCGCCGGGTGAGGGCGGACCGGCGGAGGGGGTTCCGGACTACCGGGCGCCCGGCGCGGTCGGAGCGGCGGAGGTGTCCGTGCCGGCGGGGTAGCCGGCCGCGGTGGCGGACTGCAGCTCGGCGATGTCCGCGGTCACCGAGGCGAGCAGTTCCTGCATCTGCTCCAGCAGGCTCTTGGGCGCGGCGGGCCCGGCCGATGCGCCGGCGCCCGAGACCGTGGAGCTGCTCGGGAGCTGCGGCGTGGCAGAGGGTTCGGACATGACGGGACCTCTTCGGATCGGTAGTGCGGTGTGAAGCGGCCGGCGGTGGCCCGGCCGCGCGGCGGGGGTGGCAGACGCCTTGCCACCGGAGGCGCACGCCCCGCCGCAGCGCCCAACGAACCGTTCCGGCGGCCGGTCACCGCGCACCACCCGATGCGGTCCAACTCCGCTGGGCCGTAAGCCTCCCGGGTGAGCCGGGGTTGCCGCCGCGGAGCAGCCTGGGCTAAAGCGCGCCCCCTGGCATGCCCAGGGCGGGGCGGCTCCGGGCCGGCACCTGCGGGCTTCCGGCCCCGCCGACCCCGCGGCCCTCGCCACCCCGCGGGCCCGCTTCGGGCCTCCGGCGTGCGGCCTCCGACGTGCGGCGTCGGGCGTGGGGCGCCGCACGACCACCGAAAACGATCACGCCTCCATCGCTGGTAGCGTCGATCGGCCTTCGCGCCAACACGGCGCATTACCACCGCACATGAGAGAGGGTCACATGGCTCCCAAGACGATTCGCCGAGCCGTCATCCCGGCCGCCGGCCTTGGTTCCCGTCTGCTGCCCATGACCAAGGCGACCCCGAAGGAGATGCTCCCCGTCGGGGACAAGCCCGTCATCGAGCACACCGTCCGTGAGCTCGTCGACTCCGGGGTCACCGACATCACCATCGTCGTCTCGGGTGACAAGAGCCTGATCCAGGAACACTTCCGCCCCAACCCCGTCCTCGTGGAGCAGCTGCGCCGCGACGGCAAGGCCGCCTTCGCGGACGCGGTGGAGGAGATCGGGGAGCTGTCCCGCAAGGGGCACATCAGCTACCTGTACCAGCACGGCCCGTACGGCAACGGCACCCCGGTCCTCAACGCCGCCCGGCACTTCGGCGACGAGCCGTTCCTGGTGCTCTGGCCGGACGACGTCTTCGTCGCCGAGGTGCCCCGGGCGCAGCAGCTCATCCGGGCGTACGAGCAGACCAACGCGCCGGTCCTCGCGCTCATGCCGATGGCGCCCGAGGACTCCTACCGCTACGGCGTGCCGGTGGTGAAGGAGGACCTCGGGAACGGCTCGCTGCGGATCACCGGCCTGGTCGAGAAGCCGAAGCCGGTCGACGCCCCCTCCTCCTTCGCGGCCATCGGCGGGTACGTGATCACCCCCGGCATCGTCGACGAGATCCGCGACCTCACCCGCCGGTGGCACGAGAAGCCGGAGGACGAGGTCTACCTGACCGACGCCATCAACGCGTACGCGGCCCGGCGCGCCGTCTACGGGCAGGTCATCGACGGCACCTGGTACGACACCGGCAACCCCGCCGCCTACCTGCGGGCCCAGTTCGCCGCCGCCCTGACCGACCCCGCGTACGGGCCGGAGCTGAGCAGGCTGGCCGCCGGGCTCGCCCCTGCACCGAGCGGCCCCACGGGCTGAGCCCGGCGGGGTCCGGGCTGCGCCGAGCAGGTCCGGAGCGTCCCCCGCGGCGCTCCGGTCCGGCCCCCACCCCCTCCGGGGCCGGTCCGGCTCCGCACGGCCGGCCCCGGAGGGGCTCACCGACCGAGACGACACCGGGAGTTGATCCTCGTTGAAGAAGCCGTACTGGCAGCCCTACTGGTACCGGCTGCTGTTCCGCGCGGACGGCGGGTCGGGGTGGGAGGTGATGGGGCCGCCACCGGTCAGCCGGGTGCCGAACGCCGCGTTGGCGAACGGATCCCTGGAAGCGTGGGTGCAGGCCCTACTGGCGGGAGCGGTCGAGGAGTTGGACGACCTGCGCGGCGAGCTGCTCCTCGAGTGCTTCGACGGGCCGGAGCCCGCGGAGGGCGCTGAGCCGGTCCACTCGGCGAGGATACGGCTCCCCGGGTCGGCCGCCGGGCCTTCGGCGCCGCGCCGACGGGCCCGGCGCCGTCCCGGTGCGGGCCGGTCCGGGTGAGGCCCGGGAAGGGCGGCGGCCGTCGGCGCGGGCGGTGCGTCAGGCTGCGTCTGGGTGTCGCTCGGGAGGGTGATTCGGCTGCCCCTCACCGGGGTCGAGGGGCCAGACTGGGGCGATGGACGAGGAGGAGCCGCTGGCCCAGTGGGCGGCGAGGCGGGAACAACGGCGGCGGCCCGTCGGGCAGTTGCGGGCCGTGGGGCTCGGAGTCACCGAAGGCGACGGCGGCCACGGCGGTACCCGCGACGGCATCCACGACAGCAGCCGCGGCGGCGGGGACGCGGGCCGGGGGCGCGGCGCGCACGTGGCGCCGGCGCAGCCGCGGCTGATCGTGCGCTGGGACGGCTACCAGTGGCTGCCCGAGGCCGTCGCCGAGGACTATGCGGCGGCGCAGCGGATCCTGCACGGCATCGAGGGTGACGGCGTGGTGCGGTCGGCCTGGCCGGCGCAGCCGCGCCGGGCGCCGGGGCGCCACCGCAAGCCCTGACGGCGCCGGGCCACGCGGAGGGGCCCGGAGCGGTCTCGGCTCCGGGCCCCCGACGGCGTGCGCCCGCGGGTCAGTTGTGGGCGTGCAGGTCGGCGTTCAGGCCGCCCCAGGAGCCGGAGCGGGCGATGACCTCGACGGCGCCGGTCTGCGAGTTGCGGCGGAACAGCAGGTTGTCCTGACCGGACAGTTCGACGGCCTTGGCCACCGTGCCGTCCGGGGTGGTGACCCGGGTGCCGGCGGTCACGTAGAGGCCGGCCTCGACGACGCAGTCGTTGCCGAGCGAGATGCCGATGCCGGCGTTGGCGCCGAGCAGGCAGCGCTGCCCGACCGAGACGACCTGCTTGCCGCCGCCGGAGAGGGTGCCCATGATCGAGGCGCCGCCGCCGATGTCGCTGTGGTCGCCCACGACGACACCCGCGCTGATCCGGCCCTCGACCATGGAGGTGCCGAGGGTGCCGGCGTTGAAGTTGACGAAGCCCTCGTGCATCACGGTGGTGCCGGCGGCCAGGTGGGCACCGAGGCGGACGCGGTCGGCGTGGGCGATGCGCACACCGCTCGGGGCGACGTAGTCGGTCATCCGCGGGAACTTGTCGATGCCGTACACGGCGAGCTGGCCGCCCTGGGCGCGCACCGCGAGACGGGCCTGCTCGACCTGGTCCACCGGGACGGGGCCGATGCTGGTCCAGGCCACGTTGGCGAGCAGACCGAAGATGCCGTCCAGGTTCTGGCCGTGGGGCTGGACCAGACGGTGGCTGAGCAGGTGCAGACGCAGGTAGACGTCGTGGGTGTCGAGCGGCTTCTCGTCGAGCGAGGCGATGGTGGTGCGCACGGCGACCACCTCGACGCCGCGGCGCGCGTCGGCGCGCAGCGCCTCGGCCGCGCCGGCGCCGAGCTCGGCCTCGGCCTGCTCGGCGGTCAGGCGGACGGTGCCGGCCGGGCCCGGCTCGGCGGCCAGGGCCGGGGCGGGGAACCAGGTGTCGAGGACGGTGCCGTCGGCGGCGATGGTGGCCAGACCTGCGGCGACGGCGCCGTTCGGGAGGGAGGTGGATTCAGCAGTCACATCGTGCACGTTAGCCAATGCGGGCCCGGGCTGCCGAACACGCCCATCGTGCGGACACGGCGCCCGGCCGGGGTCGCGGTGGTGCCCGACCGGCCCGACGGGCCGGTCCGGAGGCCGCCGACCAGGCCGCCCGGCGGGTGAAAACCCGGGTGCCGGGCCCCCGCGCGCTCGGCGATACTCGGGCGGGTGTTCATGTCGATCTCCACCACCGGCAGCGCCGGGAGCCCCGCGACCGATCTCGGTTTCCTGCTGCACAAGCACCCGGACAAGGTCCAGCGTTTCGCGACGTCGCACGGCGAGGCGCACGTCTTCTACCCCGAGGCGGGCGACGAGGTCTGCACGGCGGCGCTGCTGCTGGACGTCGACCCGATCGCGCTGGTCCGCCGGGGCCGGGGCAAGGGCCGCGGCGGCTCGCCCGACTTCGCGCTCGCCCAGTACGTCAACGACCGCCCCTACGCGGCGTCCTCGCTGCTCGCGGTGGCGCTGCGGACGGTGTTCCGGTCGGCGATGAAGGGCGACTGTCCGGCCCGGCCCGGGCTGGCGGACCGGCCGCGCCCGCTGCGGATCGAGCTGCCCGCGGTGCCGGCGAACGGTGCGGGGGAGGGCGGCGGCCCGGAGCTGGTGGCCAGGCTGTTCGAGCCGCTGGGCTGGCGGGTCGAGGCGCGGACCGTTCCCCTGGACGAGGCCCTCCCGCAGTGGGGCGGGTCCCGGTACGTGCGGCTCGCGCTGGCCTCGGAGTCGGTGCGGCTGGCCGACGCCCTGCAGCAGCTGTACGTCCTGCTGCCGGTGCTGGACGGTGCGAAGCACTACTGGGTCGCCCCGGACGAGGTGGACAAGCTGCTCGCCGCGGGCGAGGGCTGGCTGGCGGACCACCCGGAGCGCGCCCTGATCGCCCGCCGCTACCTGTCCCGGCGCTGGTCACTGACCCGCGCGGCAATGGAGCGCCTGGAGCTGGCCCGGCTCGCGGAGGCGGACGACCGCACCCCCGAGGAGGTCGACAACGCGGTCGACGACCGCCCGCTGGAGGAGGACCGCCCGGACAGCGGGGAGCGGCCGGGGGGCCGCTTCGGGGAGCGGCCCGGGATGTCCGGGCCCCTCACCGGCGAGGCCGTGGACCCGACCGTGACGCCGGACGGCCCGAAGCCGCCGTCGCTCGCCGAGCAGCGGCGTGCCGCGATCCTGCTGGCCCTGCACGAGACGGGCGCGACCAGGGTGGCGGACCTCGGCTGTGGCCAGGGCGAGCTGGTCGGCGAGCTGCTGAAGGACGCCCGCTTCACGGCGGTCCTCGGCCTGGACGTGTCCGCGCGGGCGCTGCAGGCGGCGGCCCGCCGCCTGCGGCTGGACCGGCTGCCGGAGCGGCAGGCCGCCCGGGTGACGCTGGAACAGGGCGCCCTGACCTACACGGACGCCCGGCTGAAGGGCTTCGACGCGGCGGTGCTGTGCGAGGTGATCGAGCACCTGGACCTGCCGCGGCTGCCCGCGCTGGAGTACGCGGTGTTCGGGGCGGCCCGGCCCGGTGCGGTGGTCGTGACGACGCCGAACGTCGAGTACAACGTGCGCTGGGAGAGCCTGCCGGCGGGCGCGGTCCGGCACGCCGACCACCGCTTCGAGTGGTCCAGGGCCGAGTTCCGCGGCTGGGCGGAGCGGGTCGCGGCCACGTACGGGTACGCGGTGGAGCTGCGCCCGGTCGGTCCGGAGGACGGGGAGGTCGGTGCGCCGACCCAGCTGGCGCTCTTCCGGATCGCCCCCGACGCCCCCGACGCTCCCGCCCTGCCCGGCACCCCCGCCCTGCCCGGCACCCCCACCACGCCCGGCACCCCCACGCCCGAAGGAGGCGATCCCCGATGACCGACGAAGCCACCGACGGAAGGACCGAAGGAGCCGGGGAGGGGACGGCCGCCCGCCGTCTCCCCGTCACCGACGTCTCCCTGGTCGTCCTGATCGGCACCAGCGGCTCGGGCAAGTCGACCTTCGCCCGGCGCCACTTCCTGCCCACGCAGGTGGTCTCCTCCGACTTCTGCCGCGGTCTGGTCGCCGACGACGAGAACGACCAGTCCGCCTCCGCCGACGCCTTCGACGTCCTCCACTACGTCGTCGGCAAGCGCCTCGCGGCCGGCCGGCTGACCGTGGTGGACGCCACCAACGTGCAGCCGGAGGCGCGGCGACGGCTGGTGCAGCTCGCCCGCGACCACGACGTGCTGCCGATCGCGATCGTGCTGGACGTCCCGCCCGGGGTGTGCGCGGAACGCAACCGCAGCCGTCCGGACCGCCGGCTGGCGGCGCACGTCGTCCCCCGCCAGCACCGCGAGCTGCGCCGCTCGCTCAAGGGTCTGGAGCGCGAGGGCTTCCGCAAGGTGCACGTCCTGCGCGGTGCGGCCGAGGTGGCGTCGGCCGGGATCGAGCTGGAGAAGCGCTACAACGACCTGCGCCACCTGACCGGCCCGTTCGACATCGTCGGCGACATCCACGGCTGCCGTTCCGAGCTGGAGACCCTGCTGACCCGTCTCGGCTACACGCTGACCCGGGACGCCCGGGGCCGCCCGGTGGACGCGGTGCCCCCGGCGGGCCGCACCGCCGTGTTCGTCGGGGACCTGGTCGACCGCGGCCCGGACACGCCGGGTGTGCTGCGCCTGGTGATGGGGATGGTCGCGGCCGGGCACGCGCTCTGCGTGCCCGGAAACCACGAGAACAAGCTGGGCCGCGCGCTGGACGGCAAGAAGGTCACCGTCGCCCACGGCCTGCAGGAGTCGCTGGACCAGCTGGCCGGGGAGTCCGAGGAGTTCCGGGCCGAGGTGCGGGAGTTCATGCGCGGTCTGGTCAGCCACTACCTGCTGGACGGCGGGGCGCTGGTGGTCTGCCACGCCGGTCTGCCGGAGCGCTACCACGGCCGCAACTCCGGCCGGGTCCGCTCGCACGCGCTGTACGGGGAGACCACCGGCGAGACCGACGAGTTCGGGCTGCCGGTGCGCTACCCCTGGGCGGAGGAGTACCGCGGCCGGGCGCTGGTGGTGTACGGCCACACCCCGGTGCCGACGGCGGGTTTCGTCAACAACACCCTCTGCCTGGACACCGGCTGCGTGTTCGGCGGCAGCCTGACGGCCCTGCGCTACCCCGAGCGCGAGGTGGTGGGCGTGCCGGCCGAGCGCGAGTGGTACGCGCCGGTGCGGCCGCTGGTGAGCGACGTGCCGGGCGCCCGCGACGGCCGTCCGCTGGACCTCGCCGACGTGGCGGGCCGGCGCAGCGTCGAGACCGCGCTGCACGGGCGGGTCGCGGTGCGGGAGGAGAACGCCGCCGCGGCGCTGGAGGTGATGAGCCGATTCGCGCTGGACCCGCGGCTGCTCGCCTACCTGCCGCCGACCATGGCGCCGAGCGCGGCCTCCCGCCGGGACGGCCACCTGGAGCACCCGTACGAGGCGTTCGCCGGCTACCGCGCGGACGGCGTGCGGCACCTCGTCTGCGAGGAGAAGCACATGGGCTCGCGCGCGGTGGTGCTGGTGTCGCGGGACGACGGGGAGCTGGAGCGGAGGTTCGGCGTGGCCGGCCCGGGCGCGGTCTGGACCAGGACGGGCCGGGCGTTCCTCGCCGACGAGGAGCTGACCGTCGCGGTGCTGGGCCGGGTGCGGGAGGCCGCCGAGCGGTCGGGTCTCTTCGACGAGCTGGGCACCGGCTGGCTGCTGCTGGACGCCGAGCTGATGCCGTGGTCGCTGAAGGCCGTCGAGCTGCTGCGCCGCCAGTACGCGGCGGTCGGTGCGGCGGCGGGCGCGGCGCTGCCGGAGGCGTTGGCCGCGCTGGAGCGGGCGGCCGGCCGAGGGCTGGACGTGGCGGAGCTGACCGGCCGCCAGCGCCGGCGGGCGGCGGACGCGGAGGCGTTCACCGAGGCGTACCGGCGCTACTGCTGGCCGACCGAGGGCCTGTCGGGCGTCCGGTTGGCGCCGTTCCAGGTGCTGGCCGCGGAGGGGGCTAACCTGGCGGTGCGTCCGCACGACGAGCACCTGGCCTGGATCGACCGGCTGGTGGACGCCGACGAGGCGGCCTGCGGGGACGCGTCCCGGGTGCCGGACGCCGCTGACGGCACCCGCGCGGGGGAGGCCGGGGGCGCCCACGCCGGGGAATCCCGGGAGCCGTTGCTGCGCCGCACCGGCCGCCTGCTGGTGGACACCGCGGACGAGGCCTCGCTGGCCGCCGCCACGGCCTGGTGGGAGGAGCTGACCGCGGCGGGCGGCGAGGGCATGGTGGTCAAGCCGCTGGCCTCGCTGGTGCGCACCGCGCGGGGCGAGGGCCGTCCGGGCGGGCTGGTGCAGCCGGGCGTGAAGGTGCGCGGCCGGGAGTACCTGCGGATCGTCTACGGCCCGGACTACACGGAGTACCTGGACCGCTTGCGCGAGCGGTCGGTGGGGCACAAGCGGTCGCTGGCGCTGCGCGAGTACGCGCTGGGTCTGGAGGCGCTGGACCGGCTGGCGGCCGGTGAGCCGTTGTGGCGGGTGCACGAGCCGGTGTTCGCGGTGCTGGCACTGGAGTCCGAGCCGGTGGATCCGCGCCTGTAGTCCGCCGACGGGGCCGTCCCGGGCGCGGACCGGGCGGACCGGGCGGACTGGTACCGAGGACCGGGCGGACTGGTACCGAGGACTGGGCAGACTGGTACGAGGGGGGAGTCCGTCCGGTCTCCCCCCTCGTTCACCCTTGCTTTGTATAGAAATTCTGAACGTCGTATACACTTGCCGCTTTCCCGTACGTCCCGTCGTCCCAGGAGCCCGGTATGGCCTTCAACCTCCGGAACAGGCACTTCCTCAAGGAGCTCGACTTCACGCCCCAGGAGTTCCGCTTCCTGGTGAACCTCGCCGCCGGGCTCAAGGCGGCCAAGTATGCGGGCACCGAGCAGCCCCGGCTGCGCGGGAAGAACATCGCGCTGATCTTCGAGAAGACCTCGACCCGCACCCGCTGCGCCTTCGAGGTGGCCGCCCACGACCAGGGCGCCTCCACCACCTACCTCGACCCGGCCAGCTCGCAGATCGGCCACAAGGAGTCCATCCGGGACACCGCCCGGGTGCTCGGCCGGATGTTCGACGGCATCGAGTACCGCGGCCACGGCCAGGAGGTCGTCGAGGAGCTGGCCGCGCACGCCGGCGTCCCGGTCTGGAACGGCCTCACCGACGAGTGGCACCCGACCCAGATGCTCGCCGACGTGCTCACCATCACCGAGCACACCACCAAGCCGCTCACCGGGGTCGCCCTCGCCTACCTCGGCGACGCCCGCTCCAACATGGGCAACTCGCTGCTGGTCACCGGCGCCCTGCTGGGGATGGACATCCGGATCGTCGCCCCGCGCGCGCTGTGGCCGGCCGAGGAGGTCCGCAAGGCGGCCGAGGCGCTGGCCGGTTCCACCGGCGCCCGGATCACGCTCACCGAGGACGTGGCCGAGGGCGTGGCCGGCGCGGACTTCCTCTACACCGACGTCTGGGTGTCGATGGGCGAGCCCAAGGAGGTCTGGGCCGAGCGGATCGAGCTGCTCAAGCCGTACCAGGTCTCGATGGACACCGTCCGGGCCACCGGCAACCCGGCCGTGAAGTTCCTGCACTGCCTGCCCGCGTTCCACGACCTCGGCACGGTGGTCGGCCGGCAGATGTACGAGGCGACCGGCATGACCGAGCTGGAGTGCACCGACGAGCTGTTCGAGTCGGCGCACTCCGTCGTCTTCGACCAGGCCGAGAACCGCCTGCACACCATCAAGGCGGTCCTGGTCGCCACCCTCGGTTCCTGACGACGCTCGACCCCGCCCCCGGCCCTGGATCCCGTCCCGCCCCGGCCACCCCGGCCCGCGCACGGGCCCGGGGGCTACTTCTCCAGCCTGACGCAGGCCACCCGGTCGCCCGCCGCGTGCGGGCCGGCCGGGGTGCCCGCGTGCAGCACCAGCGAGCGGGCCTGGCCCGCCCGCGGCTGCCAGGCCACCGCGGCCGAGGCGGTGGCGTCGCCCTGCTCGTCGGTGCGCAGCACGAGCCGCAGCTCGTTGCGGTCGTTGGCGTAGGCCGGGTCGGTCGACGGTTGCACCGGGTCGACGGCGTCCTGGTAGTGCGGCCCGGACGAGGCCGGGTCGGCCCCGCAGGCGCCGGTGTGCAGGTGCGCCGGGAACTCGTGTCCGGGCGCGAGCCCGGTGACGGTCACGGTGCGTCCGGGCGCCGAGCGGTCGGTGACGACGGTCGCGTGCGAGCCGTACGGCACGAGGTCGTCCGCGTAGCTGACGGCGGCGGGCGGGACGAAGGCCGTCGCCGGGTCGAAGTCGGCCTCGACGAGGGAGACCGGCGACGCGGCGGGGGCGAGCAGGGCGAGCGGCAGCAGCGCGGCGGCGAACGGAGCGGGCATCGGGGGCCTCCCACGGGCAGGACGACGGACACCCTGCTAACGCGGCCGGGCCGCCGAGGGCACCGTCAGGCCCGGTCCGCGGCCCGCCGGATCCCCCGGATCTCGCAGCGCGGCCCGCTGGCGCGCATCAGCCGCAGGTCGGCGGTGACCAGCGGCACCCCGTGGAGCTCGGCGACGGCCACGTACGCGGCGTCGTCCGGGGTGAGGTTGTCCCTGAGCTCCCAGATCCGTGCGAGCAGCGGTGCCACCTCGACCTTGCGGATCGCCAGCCCGGCCAGTTCGCGGGTGAGCTCGGCGACCCGGTCGGCGGTCAGTTCCCTGGCGAGGTAGAGGCCGCGCAGCGACTGCATCACCTCGACGACGACGTGTTCGGGGGCCGTCCAGTCGGGGTCGGCGGCGAGTTCGGCCCGGGCGGCGGCCCCGCGCTCGCCCCCGTCGGCGAGTGCCAGCACCAGTGCGGATGCGTCCACCACGATCATCGGTCGGCCCCCGGCCCGTTCCAGCGCGTCTCCGCGGCTACCTGCGGTTCGACGGCCCACCGTACCGACACCCGGCGCCGCGGGCCCTACCGCCCGAGCAGCAGCCCGGCCAGGACGGAGGCGGCGTTGGCCGTGGCGGCGGCGACCCAGGGCAGCGGGCCGCGCACCGACGTCCCGGCGAGCGGCGCCAGCAGGGCGGCCTCGACCGCGCAGACGGCGGCCTCGCCGAGCCCGAAGGCCGTCCAGTACGCTGCGGCGGGCCCGGCGGAGAAGTGCCGCAGGGAGCTCCACAGCAGCGGGTGCGTCGCCAGGTTGACCAGGACGGCGGCGGCCGCCGCCCGGCCGGGGCGGATGCCGCCGGCCCGGGTGAGGGCGGCGGTGTAGACGGGGACCTCGACCAGCAGGGTGAGGCCCAGGGCGAGGGCGTAGGGCACGGCGGGGATCGTGCCACGGGGAGGGGGCCATGGCCACCGACGTCGTACCGGGTGCGGGGCCGGCCGTCTGGCCCGCGCCGGGGGCCGCCGCCCGGTTGGGCGCGGCGCCGCTGGCGGGTTTCGCGCTGGCGGCCGCCGCGGCGCTGGTGCTGGCGCTGCGGGCGCCGACCGGTCTGGCGGTGCTGGGTCTCGCGGCCTTCGGGCTGCTGCACAACGTCCTGGAGCTGCGCTACGTGGCGGGCCGTTTCGCCGCGGTGCTGGCCGGTCCGCTGCTGCGGCTGCTGCTGGCCCTGGTGACCGGGATCGTGGTCTGCCGCCTGTTGCCGCCCTCGCCGCTCGCGCAGCGGGCGGAGATCCTGCTGGCCTACGGGCTGTTGGCGGCGGCCTGCCGGTACGGGCTGCGCGGCCGGCGGCTGCCGCTGGCGGCGGCCGGGCTGGTGCTGGCGGTCGCGGCCTCGGCGTCGCTGGCGTTCCCGGCGTACCACTTCGTGGTGCTGGCGCACCTGCACAACGTGGTGCCGCTGCTGTTCCTGTGGGAGTGGTCGCGCCGGCTGACCCGGGGGCGCACGGCGTTCCTGGTGCTGCAGGCGGGGTGGGTGCTGGTGGTGCCGGCGCTGCTGCTGGGCGGGGTGCTGGACCGCTGGCTGGCGCGGGGCGCCCAGGGCTGGACGGGCCGGCTGGTGGCGGCCTACACCCCGCCGGCGTGGCTGACGCCGGGGGTGGGCCTGCGCTTCCTGGCGGTGTTCGCCTTCCTGCAGACGATGCACTACGTGGTCTGGGTGTGGTTCCTGCCGCGGTACGCGCCGGAGGCGGCGGAGGGGTTCGACGCCCGGGTGCCGGCGCTGCGCGGCGGGCGGCCCTGGGCGCTGGGCGCTGCGGCGGGCGGGCTGCTGGCGGTGCTCTTCGCGGTGGACTACGCGCAGGGCCGGGCGCTGTACGCGGCGGTGGCCAGTTACCACGCCTATCTGGAGTTCCCGGTGCTGCTGATGCTGGTGCTGGGTCCGGGGACCGTCCGCGGGGGCGGCCCGGTGCGGAACGAGGAGGAGATGGCATGACGACGATCCTGCTGGCCGATGTGGCCCCGTCGCCGACCGGCGGTTCCGGTGGTGAGCTGGTGGCGGTGCTGCTGGTGGCCGCCGCGGTGGTGGCGGGACTCGTCTGGCTGATCAGGCTGGAGCGCCGCCGCCGCGGTCCGGACGGCCGCTGAGCTGCACCGACGTCCGCCCGGGCATGCCTGCGGTGGTGAAGACGGCAGCATGCACTATGGTTTATCTCGACATCGAGATAACTGCCCCTTACGATATATCTCGATATCAAGATACTTACCGAGAGGCGCTCGCCGGCACAGCGGGCAAGGTAAGCCTAAGTAAGGCTGACCTTACCATCCTGACGGCCGGATATAGCACGAAGCACCCAGAAGGAGTCAGTCGTGTCCGCGAACAGCTTCGACGCCCGCAGCTCGCTGCAGGTGGGCGACGAGTCGTACGAGATCTTCAAGCTCTCCGCCGTCGAGGGTTCCGAGCGGCTGCCGTACAGCCTCAAGGTGCTGCTGGAGAACCTGCTCCGCACGGAGGACGGCGCGAACATCACCGCCGACCACATCCGCGCGCTCGGGAACTGGGACGCCGACGCCCAGCCGAGCCAGGAGATCCAGTTCACCCCGGCCCGCGTGATCATGCAGGACTTCACCGGTGTGCCGTGCGTGGTCGACCTCGCCACCATGCGTGAGGCCGTCAAGGAGCTGGGCGGCGACCCGGCCAAGATCAACCCGCTGGCCCCGGCCGAGCTGGTCATCGACCACTCGGTCATCGCCGACAAGTTCGGCACCCCGGACGCCTTCGTCCAGAACGTCGAGATCGAGTACGGCCGCAACAAGGAGCGCTACCAGTTCCTGCGCTGGGGCCAGACCGCGTTCGACGAGTTCAAGGTCGTCCCCCCGGGCACCGGCATCGTCCACCAGGTCAACATCGAGCACCTGGCCCGCACGGTCATGGTCCGCAACGGCCAGGCCTACCCGGACACCTGCGTCGGCACCGACTCGCACACCACCATGGTCAACGGCCTGGGCGTGCTGGGCTGGGGCGTCGGCGGCATCGAGGCCGAGGCCGCGATGCTCGGCCAGCCGGTCTCCATGCTGATCCCGCGCGTGGTGGGCTTCAAGCTGAACGGCCAGCTGCCGGCCGGCACCACCGCCACCGACCTCGTGCTCACCATCACCGAGATGCTGCGCAAGCACGGTGTGGTCGGCAAGTTCGTCGAGTTCTACGGCGAGGGCGTCACCGCGATCCCGCTGGCCAACCGCGCCACCATCGGCAACATGTCGCCGGAGTTCGGCTCGACCTGTGCGATCTTCCCGATCGACGCCGAGACCATCAACTACCTGAAGCTCACCGGCCGCGACGAGCAGCAGCTCGCCCTGGTCGAGGCGTACGCCAAGGAGCAGGGCCTCTGGCACGACCCGTCGGTCGAGCCGGTCTACTCCGAGTACCTGGAGCTGGACGTCTCCACCGTCGTCCCGTCGATCTCCGGCCCGAAGCGCCCGCAGGACCGCGTGATCCTGGCCGAGGCCGCCGCCCGGTTCGCCGAGGCGCTGCCGACCTACGCCGCCGAGGCCTCGAAGCCGACCGCCGTCACCGCCCCCGACGGCTCGACCTACGAGATCGACAACGGCGCGGTCGTGATCGCCTCGATCACCTCCTGCACCAACACCTCCAACCCCTCCGTCATGCTGGGCGCCGCCCTGCTGGCGAAGAAGGCCGTGGAGAAGGGCCTGCGCGTCAAGCCCTGGGTCAAGACCACCCTGGCGCCCGGCTCCAAGGTCGTCATGGACTACTACGAGAAGGCCGGCCTGCTCCCGTACATGGAGAAGCTGGGCTTCAACCTGGTCGGCTACGGCTGCGTCACCTGCATCGGCAACTCGGGCCCGCTGCCCGAGGAGGTCTCGGCCGCCGTCAACGAGGCCGACCTCGCCGTCGTCTCGGTGCTCTCCGGCAACCGCAACTTCGAGGGCCGGATCAACCCGGACGTCAAGATGAACTACCTGGCCTCCCCGCCGCTGGTGGTCGCCTACGCCCTCGCCGGCAACATGAACGTCGACATCACCCGCGACGCCCTGGGCCAGGACGCCGACGGCAACGACGTGTTCCTCGCCGACATCTGGCCGTCCGAGCAGGAGGTCGCCGAGGTCGTCGCCGGCTCCATCGACGAGGCCATGTTCGACAAGGGCTACCAGGACGTCTTCGCCGGCGACCACCGCTGGCAGTCGCTGCCCGTCCCGACCGGCAACACCTTCGAGTGGGACGCCGAGTCCACCTACGTCCGCAAGCCCCCGTACTTCGAGGGCATGGCCAAGACTCCGAGCCCGGTGACCGACATCGCCGGTGCCCGCGTCCTGGCCAAGCTGGGCGACTCGGTCACCACCGACCACATCTCCCCGGCCGGCAACATCAAGCCGGGCACCCCGGCGGCGCAGTACCTCACCGAGCACGGTGTGGAGAAGCGTGACTTCAACTCCTACGGCTCGCGCCGTGGCAACCACGAGGTCATGATCCGCGGCACCTTCGCCAACATCCGTCTGCGCAACCAGATCGCGGAGGGCACCGAGGGCGGCTACACCCGCGACTTCACCCAGGCCGACGCGCCGGTGTCGTTCATCTACGACGCCTCGCAGAACTACCAGGCCGCCGGCATCCCGCTGGTCGTGCTGGCGGGCAAGGAGTACGGCTCCGGCTCGTCCCGCGACTGGGCGGCCAAGGGCACCGCGCTGCTCGGCGTCAAGGCCGTCATCGCCGAGTCCTACGAGCGCATCCACCGCTCGAACCTGATCGGCATGGGCGTCCTCCCGCTGCAGTTCCCGGAGGGCCAGAACGCCGACAGCCTGGGCCTGACCGGCGAGGAGACCTTCTCCTTCACCGGCGTGACCGAGCTGAACGAGGGCCGCACCCCGAAGACCGTCCGGGTCACCGCCGGCGACGTCACCTTCGACGCGGTCGTCCGCATCGACACCCCCGGTGAGGCGGACTACTACCGCAACGGCGGCATCCTGCAGTACGTGCTGCGCTCGCTGATCGGCTGAGCACCCCGCCAGGCCTGAGGGGCCGGACCGCACCACGCGGTCCGGCCCCTTCTGCGTGCCGCGTCTCCCGGCCCCGCCCCTTGTGCGGTGCGCCCGTCATGGACTAAACCTCTATGCCAGCTGGTCCAGACCAATTGACGCCGATTCAGAGAACAGGTCCGGTATGCCCACTCGCGCCTCAGCCCTGCTCGCCGCCGCCACCGTCGCCGCGCTGCTCGCCGCCCCCGCCACCGCCAACGCCGCCGAAGCCCACCAGGGCCCGAAGCTGAAGGGCCAGCGCGTCGGCTACTTCACGCAGTGGGGCGCCGACAGCTCCGCCAAGCGGGTCCAGGAGTCCGGCCAGGCCGGGAAGCTCACCGTCGTCAACTACGCCTTCGGCAACGTCTCCGCCGACGGCACCTGCTACGAGACCGACGCCCCCGGCCAGGGCGACGCCCACAACGACTACCAGCGAGCCTTCTCCGCCGCCGACTCGGTGGACGGCGTGGCCGACACCCCCGGCCAGCGGCTCAAGGGCCACTTCAACCAGCTGCGCAAGCTCAAGGCGAAGAACCCGCAGCTGCGCACCGTCATCTCGCTCGGCGGCTGGAGCTGGTCCAAGTACTTCTCCGACGCGGCCGCCACCGACGCCGCCCGCAAGAAGTTCGTCTCCTCCTGCATCGACCTCTACCTCAAGGGCGACCTGCCCGTCCTGCCGGGCTCCCCGGAGGGCGGCGACGGCGCGGCCGCGGGCGTCTTCGACGGCATCGACATCGACTGGGAGTACCCCGGTGGCGGCGGGGACCCGGGCAACGTGGTCCGCCCCGAGGACGGGCGCAACTACACCCTGCTGATGCAGGAGTTCCGCCGCCAGCTCGACGAACTCGGCGCCAGGGGCGGCAAGCACGGCAAGCACTACCTGCTGACCGCCGCCGTCGCCGCCAACGAGACCGTCGCCGACCGGCTCGAACTGCCCGCGCTGAGCGACTCCGTGGACTGGCTCAACGTGATGACCTACGACCTGCACGGCCCCTGGGAGGGCACGGGCCCGGCCAACCACCAGGCCAACCTGTACTCCGACCCGACCGACCCCGAGCCGCGCCGGCGCAGCGCCGACGCCGCCGTCGTGCACTACCAGGAGCGCGGCCTGCCGTCCGAGCAGACGGTGCTCGGCGCCCCGCTGTACGGCCACGGCTGGACGGGCGTCGCGGCCGGCGCGCGCGGCGGCCTCTACCAGAGCGCCACCGCCGCCGCCCCCGACCGCTCCTACAAGGAGGTCAACGCCCTGCCCGGCAAGGTCTACTGGGACCGCGACCACGGCGCGTCGTGGAAGTACGACGGCTCCACCTTCTACAGCTACGACACCGCCGAGGTGCTCACCCAGAAGGCCCGGTACGTCCGCCGGAACGACCTGGGCGGCGTGATGGTCTGGTCGCTGGACGGCGACGACGCCCAGGGCAGCGCCATCGCCGCCCTGGACCGCGGCCTGCGCCGCGGCTGACCACGGGCCGGGGTGCGCGCAGGAGCCCGCCGTGCGGACACGGCGGGCCCCTCGCAGCTCCGTCAGGCGCGGTCGCAGGCCTGCGCCCGCAGGGCGCGGGCCAGGTCGTCGCGGCACTCCAGGACCAGGCGGCGCAGCGCCGGAGCGGCCTGCGGGTGGCCGTCCAGCCAGGCGTCCGCCTCGGCCAGGGTCGACTCGCCGGTCTGGGCCCGCGGGAAGAACCCGGCGACGATGCGCATCGCGATCTCGATGGTCCGCTCGGACCAGACCCGCTCCAGCAGCTTGAAGTAGGGCGCCGCGTACAGCGCGGTCAGGTCGCGGTGGGCGGCCACCGAGAAGCCCGCGATGTTGGCCTCGACCAGGGCGTTCGGTAGCTCGTCCGAGTCGACGACGGCCGACCAGGCGGCCGCCTTGGCCTCCGGGGTGGGCCGGGCGGCCAGGCACTGGGTGTACTGGCGCCGCCCGCTGGCGGTGTTGTCGGTGGCCAGCTCGCCGGCCAGCTCCTCGTCCCCGGCCTGGCCGGCGGCGGCCAGGGCCAGCCAGAGCGCCCAGCGCAGCTCCTGGTCGACGTCCAGGCCGTCGATCCGGGCGCTGCCGGCCAGCAGGCCGCGGACCAGTCCGAGGTGCTCGGCGCCGCCCGCGGTCTGGGCCAGGAAGCGGGCCCAGGCCAGCTGGTGGTCGCTGCCGGGGACGGCGGCGCGCAGCTCGTGCAGGGCGCCGTCGGCCAGCCGGCGGCCGCCCTCGGCCCGCCAGGCCGGGTCGGCGTAGAGGTCGACGGCGGTCTTCGCCTGGAGGTGCAGCGACTGCAGCACGCCGATGTTGCCCTCCCGGCCGGCGAAGCGCAGCACCAGGGCGACGTAGTCGCGGGCCGGCATCAGGCCGTCCCGGGTGAGGTTCCAGACGGCGGACCAGGCGAGCGCCCGGGCCAGGTCGTCGCGGATGTCGCCGAGACCGGCGCGCAGGGTCTCCAGCGAGTCGGGGTCGAAGCGGATCTTGCAGTAGGTGAGGTCGTCGTCGTTGAGCAGGACCAGCGCCGGGCGGGGGCGGCCGACGGCCTCGGCGACGACGGTGCGCGCGCCGGTGACGTCGAGCTCGATCCGCTCCGAGCGCACCAGGGCGCCGTCCGGGTCCCGGTCGTAGAGGCCGACCGCGATCCGGTGCGGGCGCAGCACGTCGCCGTCCTGGACGACGGCGAGCTCGGTGATCCGGCCCGCGGCGTCGGTGGTGAGCTGCGGGGTGAGCGAGTTGACCCCGGCGGTCTGAAGCCAGGCGGCGGCCCAGGAACGCAGGTCGCGGCCGCTGGTCTCCTCCAGCACGTCCAGCAGGTCGGTGAGCTCGGTGTTGCCGAAGGCGTGGCGCTTGAAGTAGCGGCGGGCGCCCTCGAAGAAGGCCTTGGAACCGACGTAGGCCACCAGCTGCTTGAGGACGGAGGCGCCCTTGGCGTAGGTGATGCCGTCGAAGTTGAGCTTGGCGGCCTCGAGGTCGCGGATGTCGGCGGTGATCGGGTGGGTGGTGGGCAGCTGGTCCTGCCGGTACGCCCAGGCCTTGCGCTGGTTGGCGAAGGTGACCCAAGCCGAGGAGTACCGGGTGCGGGCGCCGATCAGGCCGTAGGAGCCCATGAAGTCCGCGAAGGACTCCTTCAGCCACAGGTCGTCCCACCAGCGCATGGTGACCAGGTCGCCGAACCACATGTGCGCCATCTCGTGCAGGATGACGTTGGCGCGGCTCTCGTAGGCGGCGTCGGTGACCTTCGAGCGGAAGACGAACTCCTCTTTGAAGGTCACGCAGCCCGGGTTCTCCATGGCGCCGATGTTGTACTCGGGGACGAACACCTGGTCGTACTTGCCGAAGGGGTACGGGTAGTCGAACTCCTCGTGGAAGAAGTCGAGTCCGAGCTTGGTGACGCCGAGGATCTCGTCCGCGTCGAAGTACTGGGCGAGGGACTTGCGGCACAGCGCGGCGAGCGGGACGTCCAGGGTGGTGCCGTCGGCGAGCTCGCGGCTGTAGTGGTCGGCGGCGACGTGGTACGGGCCGGCCACGACGGCGGTCAGGTAGGTGGAGATCGGCTTGGTCGGCGCGAACTCCCAGGTCCGGGCGGCGCCTTCGGTGGTGACGGTCTCGTGGACGGCGTTGGAGCGGACGTCCCAGGCGGCGGGGGCGGTCACCGTGAAGGTGAACGGGGCCTTCAGGTCGGGCTGCTCGAAGGTCGCGAACACCCGGCGGGCGTCGGCCGGCTCGTAGTGGGTGTAGAGGTACGTCTCGCCGTCCACCGGGTCGGTGAAGCGGTGCAGGCCCTCGCCGGTGCGGCTGTAGGCGCAGTCCGCCTCGACGGTGAGGACGTTCTCGGCGGCGAGGCCGTCGACGTGCACGCGGGCGCCGTCGTAGGCGGTGGCCGGGTCGATCGTGCGGCCGTTCAGGGTGATCGAGCGGACGGCGGGCGCGAGCAGGTCGAGGAAGGTGGCGGCGCCGGGCTCGGAGCAGCGGAAGGCGACCGTGGTGGTGGAGCGGAAGACGGCGGCCGCGGGATCGGGGGCGGAGGTCACGTCCAGCCGGACCCGGTAGCCGTCCACGGCCAGGATGCTGGCCCGCTGCTGGGCTTCGTCGCGGCTCAGGTTCTTGCCCGGCACGGCGGTACTCCTTTGTCCGGCTCGCACGGTGGTGCGTCTGTGGGTGGTGCGTCTGTGGGTGGTGCGGTCTCGGCACGCGGTGTCCGCGCCCCGTAGGGGCATCCTTTCACGCCCTCCGGCGCCGGTACCATTGCACAGCCGTGGTGGCGGGCCGGAATCAGCGGCGCCCGCGGGGTGTTGGGCTGCTCGGGGTGGAACACCTCCCCGATCCACTAGCACTCACGAAGGACGACCGCAGTGACGACTGCCGCTGAGCGCAAGACCGCCGACTTCTGGTTCGACCCGGCCTGCCCGTGGGCGTGGATGACGTCCCGCTGGCTGATCGAGGTGCAGCAGCTGCGCCCGGTGGACGTGAACTGGCACGTGATGAGCCTGTCGGTGCTGAACGAGCACCGCGACCTGCCGCAGAACTACCGCGAGCTGCTGGACAACGCCTGGGGAGCGGTGCGGGTCTGCATAGCGGCCGCCCAGCAGCACGGCGACGAGGTGCTCGGCCGGCTCTACACCGAGCTCGGCCTGCGCTTCCACAACCAGGGCCTGCCGCAGAACCGGGAGACCGTCCGGGCCGCCCTGGTGGCGGCCGGCCTGCCCGCCGAGCTGGCCGACGCGGCCGACACGGAGGAGTACGACGAGGCGCTGCGGGCCTCGCACAAGGAGGGCATCACCCTGGTCGGCGAGGACGTCGGCACCCCGGTGATCGCGGTCGAGGGCGCGGACGGCGAGCGGGTCGCCTTCTTCGGCCCGGTCGTCACCCCGGCCCCCAAGGGCGAGGCGGCGGCCCGGCTGTGGGACGGCACCCTGCTGGTGGCCTCCACCCCGGGCTTCTACGAGATCAAGCGGACCCGTACGGCGGGCCCGTCCTTCGAGTAGGCGACGCCCCTGCACGCCCGGAGGCCCGGTACCGCTGGTCGGTACCGGGCCTCCGGGCGTGCGTGCGGGCTCAGCGGGCGGCGGCGTCCCGGCGCTGCTTGACCAGGCCGGCGGCGATCAGCAGGACGACCAGCACCCCGGCCGCGTACAGCTGCTCCCGGTTGCCCTCGGTGGTGGTCATCAGGCCGAGGATGCCGACCACGGCGGCCATCGCCACCCAGGTCAGGTACGGGTAGCCCCACATCTTCACGGTGAGCAGCTCGGGCGCCTCGCGCTCCAGCCGGCGGCGCATCTTCAGCTGGACGATGCAGATGAACAGCCAGACCACCAGGATGGCCACACCGGTGGTGTTCATCAGCCAGGTGAACACGGTGTCGGGCCAGAACTTGGCGGCCAGCACGGCGCCGAAGCCGAACAGGCAGGAGACCAGCACCGCCCGGCGCGGCACGCCGCCGCTCACCTTGGCCAGCGCCTTGGGGCCCTGGCCGCGGCCGACCAGCGAGTAGGCCATCCGGGAGGCGCCGTAGATGTTGGCGTTCATCGCGGAGAGCAGCGCGATCAGCACCACCACCTCCATGATCGTCCCGGCGCCGGGAACGCCCAGGTGGCGCAGCACCGTCACGTACGGGCCGTCGGCGACGACCGCCGGGTCCTTCCAGGAGACCAGGGTGACGACCAGGGCCATCGAGCCGATGTAGAAGATCGCGATCCGCCACACCGCCGTGCGCACCGCGTTGGCGACGTTCTTCTTGGGGTCGTCGGACTCGGCCGCGGCGATGGTCACCGTCTCCAGGCCGCCGTAGGCGAAGACCGAGGCCAGCAGGCCGACGATCAGTCCGCTGACGCCGGTGGGCAGGAAGCCGCCCTGGCCGGTCAGGTTGTCGGTGCCGGGGGAGCCGGGGCCGAGCACCCCGGCCACGCCGAGCCCGCCGAGGACCAGGAAGGCGATGATCGCGGCGACCTTGATGGTGGCGAACCAGAACTCGAACTCGCCGAAGTTCTTCACGGCGGTGAGGTTGCTGGCGCAGAAGAAGACCATGAACAGGCCGACCCAGACCCAGGCGGAGACGCCCGGGACCCAGCCGTTGACGATCTTCCCGGCGGCGGTGGCCTCGGCCGCGACGCCGCAGCACAGCATCACCCAGTACATCCAGCCCGCGGTGATCCCGGCCCAGGGGCCGACCTCCTTCTCGGCGTGCACCGAGAACGAGCCGGAGGCGGGCCGGGCGGCGGACATCTCGCCGAGCATCCGCATGATCAGCATGACCAGCAGGCCGGAGAGGGTGAAGGCCAGGATGATCGCGGGGCCGGCGGCCGCGATGCCCGCGCCGGAGCCGACGAACAGGCCGGCGCCGATCACCCCGCCCAGCGCGATCATCGACAGGTGGCGCTGCTTGAGGCCGTGCGAGAGCTGCTGGCCGGAGGCCGGGGGAGCGCCGGTGTCGGTGGTCCCGGGCGCTGTGGGCGCGGAGGTGGGGGCCATAGGGTTGGTTCCAGACTGTGCGGAATGCGGCATGAGTTGTCCAATATCCGGGGACACCTCGGGTCATGCCAACGTGGTCGGCGCCGGGCCCACCATGTGGTCCGGACGGTCACCAGGTGCGACCGGGTGGTCACCCGCCGTCGGTTTGGGCCGGAATGGGCCGGACCCGACAACGGTCGAGGGCGGGGCTTTGTCCGAAACCGTGGCGGTGGCGGAGTGGATCACCACGTAGGTTCACAGGTGTTCACTCACCTGAGCACCCCCCCGGAGGAGACCCCCGATGGCCACTGCCACCACCCCGATACCGCGCCGCGCCGTCCTCGCCGACCTGCTGCCGTCCGCGACTACCCGCCTCGGCGCCCAGGCCCGCGACCTGGCTCTGGTGGCCGGCGGCGCCGCACTGACCGGTGTGGCGGCCCAGCTGTCCGTCAACGTCCCCGGCTCCCCGGTGCCCGTCACCGGCCAGACCTTCGCCGCCCTGCTGGTCGGCACCGCGCTCGGCACCCGCCGCGGCGTCGCCTCGCTCGGCCTCTACCTGCTGGCCGGCATGGCGGGCATGCCCTGGTTCGCCGAGGGCACCTCCGGCTGGGCGATGCCCTCGCTCGGCTACGTGCTCGGCTTCGTCCTCGCCGCCGGCCTGACCGGCGCGCTGGCCCGCCGCGGCGCCGACCGCGCCCCGGTCAACACCGCCGTCACGATGGTTCTCGGCAGCCTCGCCGTCTACGCGGTCGGCGTCCCGTACCTGGCCCTGTCGCTGCACGTCCCGCTCGCCCGGGCGGCCGAACTCGGCCTCTACCCCTACCTCGTCGGCGACGCCCTGAAGGCCGTCCTCGCCGCCGGCGCCCTCCCGCTCGCCTGGAAGCTCCTCGGCCGCCGCTGAGGCCCTTCCCGGCGAACCGGGCGTCAGGGGCGCCGGGCGCGCCCGGCCCTGTGCGGAGCCCGGGGCCAGGCGCATGCCACACTCATGGCATGCGCGTGTACCTGGGCTCCGACCATGCCGGATACGAACTGAAGAACCACCTCGTGGAGTGGCTCAAGGAGGCCGGCCACGAGCCGGTCGACTGCGGGCCGCACATCTACGACGCCGAGGACGACTACCCGCCGTTCTGCCTGCGCGCCGCCGAGCGCACCGCCGCCGACCCGGAGGCACTGGGCGTCGTGATCGGCGGCTCGGGCAACGGCGAGGCCATCGCCGCCAACAAGGTCAAGGGCGTGCGTGCGGCGCTGGCCTGGAGCGAGCAGACCGCCTCGCTCGGCCGCGAGCACAACAACGCCAACGTGATCTCCGTCGGCGGCCGGATGCACACCCTCGCGGAGGCCACGAAGTTCGTCGAGATCTTCCTCAACACCCCCTACAGCGGCGAGCCCCGGCACACCCGCCGGATCGAGATGCTGAGCGAGTACGAGACCACCGGCGAGCTCCCGCCGATCCCGGCCCACCACCCGCAGGGCTGATCCCTCTCCGTCCACCCTCCTCCGACGGCCGGTCGCACGTTCGCGTGCGGCCGGCCGTCGTCGTTCCTGTCGCCTGTCGCCCGTCGCCCGCCGACGCTGCCCACCGCCGCGTCCGGCGGCCCGAGCGGCCCGAGCGGTCCGCGGCCCGGCCGGCCTGTGTCATCGGACACAGGTCCCCGGCGTGCGATCGACGCCCCGCGCGGGGCGCGTGCGCCGCCCGTGTGGTTCGTACGCCCAACCGGCGCACGCCTCCTGACGTCGCGCCCGCCGCGGCGCCGATCGGCCGAAACCGGCTGACCGGCCCGCGCCACGGCGCATTCGCCACCGTCCGAGCCGTCGACGCCGGGCGGTACCCGTGGATAGGGTCGGGCCCCATGGCTGGCAGACCGCCGGGCGCACCGCCCCAGACGACTGCGACGAGGCCCGGCGCCGCCAAGGCGTCCGCGCCCGTGACGGCCCGGTTGCGCATGGTGCTCCGCCGGGCCCGCCGAAGGCTGCGCACGGCCGGGGTCGACTACTTCCGCGGCGGGGCCGCCGACTGGCCGGTGCTCTGCGCGCTCGCCCTGCTCGTGCCGCTGCTGATCGTGCTCAACGTCTGGATGCCCGCCTGGGCCCCGCCCACGGCCCTGGTCCTGCCGATCCTGGCCGGTGCGCTGCTGCTGCGCCCCGGCAGCCTGGTGGTGCTGTACGCGCTGGCCGCGCTCGGCCTCTCCGCGGAGTCCGTGATCCACACCGGCCAGCGGGTGGCCAGCGAGAACCCCGAGGCCTACACCTACGGCGTGACCCCGGGCGCGGCCCTGGTGGTCGGCGCCGCCGGGGTGGGCGGCCTGCTGCTGGCCCAGTTCCGGGCCCGGGTCGGGGTGCCCTGGTGGGGCGGCTCGACCATGCTGTTCGACCTGCGCGAGCGGCTGCGGGTGCAGAGCCGGGTGCCCGAGCTGCCGAGCGGGTGGCACGCGGACATGGCGCTGCGCCCGGCCGGCGGGCAGTCCTTCTCCGGGGACTTCGTGGTCGCCGCCCGGACCGGTCCGGGCCAGCGGCTGCTGGAGGTGGTCCTCGCGGACGTCTCGGGCAAGGGCATGGACGCCGGCTCCCGGGCACTGCTGCTGTCCGGGGCCTTCGGCGGCCTGGTCGGCTCGCTGCCCGCGCACGACTTCCTGCCCGCCGCCAACGGCTACCTGCTGCGCCAGTCGTGGGAGGAGGGCTTCGCCACCGCGGTGCACCTGGTGCTGGACCTGGACACCGGCGAGTACGAGCTGCTGTCGGCCGGGCACCTGCCCGGGATGCAGCGGCTGGCGGGCGCCGGGCACTGGGAGGTCAAGGAGGCGGAGGGCCCGCTGCTGGGGATCTACGACGGCGCCAAGTTCGACGGCGTGCGCGGCCGGCTGAACCGCGGCGACGTGCTGATGCTCTGCACCGACGGCATGGTCGAGGAGCCTGGCCGGGACCTCTCCGAGGGGATGGACCGGCTGATGGGGGAGGCGGACCGCCTGGTTCCCGGCAGCGGGCCGGGCGCGGGTGCGGGTGCGGCGGCGGCCCTGATCGAGACGGTGGCCCGGGACATCAACGACGACCGCGCCGTCCTGCTGCTCTGGCGCGACTAGGACGGGTCCGGGACGGGTCCGGGACGCGTCCCGTGGACCACTGCCGGACCGCCGGATCCGGCCCGGCCGCGGCGGCACATGCCGGGGGCAGGTGCTGTCAAGCCGGGCAGCTGATCTTCGGCCAAATCGGACGCCCCGTCGGCTGACCGGACCTGCCGCTTCCGTTACCCGCCGCCGGCCGCTTCCCGGCCGCTCAGCGCGGCCCCGCCGACGTTTCGTCAGAACGGCTCGGCTATCGTCCCGGTCGGCGGAAACTCGTCTCGCATCGCAGGATATCGGCGTTGGGCTGACTGTCAGACCTTTACGCAATCGGCACGGTCGACCACACTGAGTCCGGGCGGGACTGTTCAGGATTCGGGGGATTGGGGGCGTCACGTGCGGCACGGCAGACAACGTTCGACCGGACCGGGCCCCTTCGCCGGCGGCGTGCCGGTCGGTCCGGGATTCCGCCTCGGGACCGTCGGACAGGCCGGGGTCCGGCTTCGCAGGTGCCGCCGGGCGGCGGCACCACGCTATGAAACGAGGAAGTGAGTCCGGGTGGCACTCTCCGTCTCCGCGCTGGTCCTGTTCGCGATCCTGTGCATCATCTTCATCCGCAACAAGCAGATGAAGATCGCGCACGGCATCGTCGCCGCCCTGTTCGGCTTCATGCTGCACGAGACCACGGTCGCGGGCTCGATCAACTCCCTGCTGGCGAACCTCGCCCACAGCATCTCGAGCATCACCGGCGGCTGACCGGGCCGGGCCGTCCGCACCCCCGCGAGGGGATCACCGGCCGGCCCGTCTGGCCTCCCGCCAGCGGGCGAACGGCCCCCGGGGGCGGACCGCCGCCGGGGCCGGAGGACGCATCGGTGCGGGTGCCTCGGCACGCGCCGGCGCGGCCTCGACCGGTGCTGCCCGCTCGGCGGTGAGCAGGACGAACAGCCGCGCCCAGCAGAGTCGTTCGCCTCGCGGCCAGTCCAGCGCGCGCAGCGCCGCCGAGGCCGCCTCGGACACCTCGCCGTCGACCCGGACCTCGGCGACGTCGTCGCCGGCCTTCCCGCCCAGGAAGAGCTTCACCCCGACCGGCCCCGGCCCGGTCAACTGCGGCCGCAGCGCGGGCGCGAGGGCCGCCATCACCCGGTGCTCGGCGAGCCAGGCCGCCAGGTGCTCGTTGCCGAAGCCGAACACCGCCGCCGGCCCCTGCACGGCGTGCCAGCCCGGGAGTTCGGGGTGGTCCGCGTGGTCGGCGTAGACGCCGCGCCCGTCGGCCAGCTCGACCAGCACCGAGGCGGTGGTGGTCGCCCACATCCGCACCGCGTTGGCGAGCTTCTCCTCCTCGGTCTTGCCGAGGCCGGCCGCGCAGTCCCAGACCACCGGCCCGTCCGCGCGGCCCAGGTGCAGCACGTAGCCGAGGTCGACGTGGCCCGAGCCGTCGCCGCCGGGGTGCTCGCGCACCGCGACCGCCGTGGTCCCGGGGCCGCGCACCACCTCGCCGTCGGCGGTGAAGACGTGCCCGAGGCGTGCCATCTCCCGCGTCACGCAGCGCTGTATGACGGCCAGTCGCTCCTGGGGACGCACCGGGACTCCTCCACCTCGGAGCGCGGCGGGTGAGCTCGCGCTCGAACTGCGCTCGAACGCCGCCGAGGCTATCGGCCCGGAACCCAACCGGGAAACCGCCGGGGCCGTTCGGCCCTCCGGTCGCGGAAATGTCCTGAATGTTCCAGTTTGGAGAGCGTTGACCCCCCGGTTCTCGGGCCGGGGGCCGCCGTCCGGCTGGAGAGCCCCATGCCCCGCACCGACCTGACGCCCCCTCGACCCGTCCCGGCCCTCGCGCCGCCGTTCTCCGCCGGGCCGGAGGGCTCCGGACTGGTCGCCGAGATCGAGGCCTACCTCGCCTCGCTGCCCGGCCCCGCGCGCCGCCCGGTGCCGTACGTCTGCCCGTACGGCACCGCGCCGCAGCCGTGGCACGCCGGGTACCCGGAGCCCCGGGCCACCGTGGTCGACCGGGTGCTGCGACGCCCCGCCCGCCCGGTGCCGGTGACCGCGGCCGACCACCTGCGGCTCGCCTCCCGCTACATCGGGGCCGTCGGCTGGCTGCAGGGCGCGATGTGGGACGCGCGCGGCCGGGTCTGCCTGCTCGGCGCCCAGGCCGCCGTCCTCGGGCACGGCTACGGCACCCCGGCCACCGTCCGCACCGCCCGGGTGCAGCTGATGGAGGTACTGCACGCGACCGGCCGCCCGGTGAGCTCCCCGGACGAGTACAACGACCGGCCGACCACCCGGGAGGCCGACGTCCACCGGCTGCTCGACCGGGCCGCCGCCCGGGCCGGCCGGCTGGGGCTCTGAGGAGGGCGGCGGGAACGGTCGAGGGGGTGGGCCCGGGGGAGGGCCGCCGCGGAAACGACACCGGCCCCGGTGCGCGCAGGCGCACCGGGGCCGGTTCGAGGAGCGGGCGACGAGAATCGAACTCGCGTGACTAGTTTGGAAGACTAGGGCTCTACCATTGAGCTACGCCCGCGCGATCCCCCGGACGTCTCCGGCCGGAAGTTCGGGGAACAGCGTACCTGGTCCGGTCGCCTCCGCGCACACCGCATTTCCCGTCCACTCGCTTCCGGGTCCTTCCGAGTCCTTCCGGAGTCCGTCCGAAGTCCTTCCGGGCCGCCCGGAACAACTCGGCGAGCCGCCAGGGCCCGGCGTGTACGCTTCCTCTCGGCACCACGGGGTGTGGCGCAGTTTGGTAGCGCGTCCGCTTTGGGAGCGGAAGGCCGTCGGTTCGAATCCGGTCACCCCGACAGTGCGGCAGGGTCTCGTCCAGGGGGCGGGGCCCTGTTCTGTGTGGGTGACGAGGTGGCGTCTGGCGTCCGCCTTTCGTGGTACCGGTAGGATGGGGCGCTGGCGGTAGTCCCTGCGGTCCCAACCCAGGTCCACCGCCCGAGGGCGAGGAGTCAACCTCACCGTCCGACCCCCGCGGGAGATGCAGCTCCAACCGCCCATCGCCCGTCTCGCCCGACCCGCTCGTACGGCCCCGGCCGGCCGCATGGGGACGGCGGAGGCAACCTGACCGCAAGCCCATAGGAGACCTAACCGTGAAGAGCGCCGTCGAGACTCTGAACCCGACCCGGGTTCGACTCACCGTCGAGGTGCCCTTCGAGGAGCTCAAGCCCAGCCTCGACGCGGCGTACAAGAAGATCAACCAGCAGGTCACGGTTCCGGGCTTCCGCAAGGGCAAGATCCCGGCTCGCGTCATCGACCAGCGTTTCGGCCGTGGCGCCGTGCTGGAGGAGGCCGTCAACGACGCCCTGCCGCGCTTCTACACGCAGGCCGTCGACGAGGGCAAGATCGAGGTCCTCGGCCAGCCCGACATCACCAACATCGAGGGTGTCGAGAAGATCGCCGACGGCGGTGACCTGAAGTTCACCGCCGAGGTGGACATCCGCCCGGAGATCACCCTCCCCGACTTCGCCTCCATCGAGGTGACCGTCGACCCGATCGCCGTCTCCGACGAGGACGTCGAGAAGTCCCTGGAGCAGCTGCGCGAGCGCTTCTCCTCGGTCAAGGACGTCGAGCGCGCCGCGGCCGCCGGCGACATCGTGGTCGTCGACCTCGAGGCCAAGGTCGACGGTGAGGTGCCGGAGGACGGCACCGCCACCGGCGTCAGCTACGAGATCGGCTCGGGCCGTCTGATCGACGGCATCGACGAGGCCGTGACCGGCCTGGCGGCCGGTGGCACCGCCACCTTCGCCACCGAGCTCAAGGGCGGCACCCAGGCGGGCAAGACCTCCGAGGTCACCGTCACCGTCACCGCCGTCCAGGAGAAGGAGCTGCCGGAGCTGGACGACGAGTTCGCCCAGCTGGCGAGCGAGTTCGACACCCTGGAGGACCTGCGCGCCGACTCCCGCAAGCGCCTGGAGCGCATGAAGGAGTACGACCAGGCCACCCAGGCCCAGGAGAAGGTGCTGGACGCGCTGCTCGGCCTGGTCGAGATCGAGTTCCCCGAGAAGCTGCTCGCGGACGAGATCCAGACCCGCAAGCACAACCTCGAGCACCACCAGCTCGAGCCGATGGGCCTGAACATCGACTCCTACCTGGAGACCCAGGGCAAGACCCGCGAGGAGTGGGACGCGGAGATCGAGGAGCAGGCGAAGAAGGGCATCAAGACCCAGTTCGTCCTGGACCAGATCGTCGCCGACGAGGAGCTGGGTGTTAACCAGGAGGAGCTGACCGAGCACCTCATCCGCCGCGCCGCCGGCTCGGGCCTCACCCCGGACCAGTTCGCGCAGCAGGTCGTCCAGGGTGGCCAGGTGCCGCTGCTGGTCGGCGAGGTCGCCCGCGGCAAGGCGCTGGCCACCGTGGTCGAGGCCGCCAAGGTCGTCGACACCGAGGGCAACGAGATCAACTTCGACGACGAGGACGAGACGGCCGAGACCGTCGAGGCCGCCGCCGAGGAGACCTCCGCCGAGGAGAAGACCGAGGCCTGATCGCCCCGGTAGCCCCTGAGGCGCGCAGTGGGCCCGGACGCCGTACGGTGTCCGGGCCCGCTGTCATTCCGCGTCATTCCGCCCGGGGCGGGGCGCGCGACCCTGCGCTCACAGCGAACAGTTCTGCGTGAGGGATTCTGCGGCCCGGCCTGCGCGTTAGGGTCCTTGGACAGCAACAATCACGACGTGATACCCGGAAGCTGTGCGACACCGTGACGGTCGCGGAGCGACCGTCCAAATCGACTGAGCAGGTGGCTAAGTGACGTTCCCGCAGATGCAGATGCCTGGCCCGATGGCGCCGCACGCCGCCTCTGGTGACGTGCTCGGCGGCCTGGGCGACCAGGTGTACAACCGGCTGCTCAACGAGCGGATCATCTTCCTCGGCCAGCAGGTCGACGACGACATCGCCAACAAGATCACCGCCCAGCTGCTGCTGCTGGCCGCGGACCCGGAAAAGGACATCTTCCTCTACATCAACTCCCCGGGCGGCTCGATCTCCGCGGGCATGGCGATCTACGACACCATGCAGTACATCAAGAACGACGTCGTCACCATCGCGATGGGCATGGCGGCCTCGATGGGCCAGTTCCTGCTGACCGCGGGCGCCAAGGGCAAGCGCTTCTCGCTGCCGAACGCCAACATCCTGATGCACCAGCCCTCCGCCGGCCTCGGCGGCTCGGCCACCGACATCCGCATCCAGGCCGAGCAGCTGCTCCGCACCAAGAAGCGGATGTCCGAGCTGATCGCCTTCCACAGCGGCCAGTCCTTCGAGCAGATCACCCGGGACTCCGACCGCGACCGCTGGTTCACGCCGGAGGAGGCCCTGGAGTACGGCCTGATCGACGCGATCATGCACAGCGCCGCGGACGTCCCCGGCGGCGGCGGCACGGGCGCCTGAGCCTCGGCCCGGCCCACGACACCACAGCCACAACGCCCCGGAGGACAAGGACCCCCATGAACATCCCCAGCCTGTCGGCCGCCCAGGCCCGCGTCGAGGACATGCGTGCCGAGGGCCGTTACATCGTCCCGCGCTTCGTCGAGCGCACCACGCAGGGCATCCGCGAGTACGACCCGTACGCGAAGCTGTTCGAGGAGCGCATCATCTTCCTCGGCTCGCAGGTCGACGACGTCTCGGCGAACGACATCATGGCGCAGCTGCTCTGCCTCGAGTCGATGGACCCGGACCGCGAGATCCAGATGTACATCAACTCGCCCGGCGGCTCGTTCACGGCCCTGACGGCCATCTACGACACGATGCAGTACGTGAAGCCGGACATCACCACGGTCTGCATGGGCCAGGCGGCCTCCGCCGCGGCCGTGCTGCTCGCCGCCGGCACCCCCGGCAAGCGGATGGCGCTGCCGAACGCCCGTATCCTGATCCACCAGCCGTACACCGAGACCGGCCGCGGCCAGGTGTCCGACCTGGAGATCCAGGCCAAGGAGATCTTCCGGATGCGCGAGCAGCTGGAGGAGATGCTCTCCAAGCACTCCAGCAAGTCGGTCGAGCAGGTGCGCGAGGACATCGAGCGCGACAAGATCCTGACCGCCGAGGAGGCCGTCGAGTACGGCCTGATCGACCAGATCATCTCCACCCGCAAGACCTCGCTGACCTCCTGAGGCCGGCACCCTCCGGAGCGGGGCGCGCATCGAGTCCGCGCGCCCCGCTCCGGCTCATCGGCGGCCTCCGTCACGGCATCTGTTCGGTATCAATTCGCCCAGGGCGTAGGGCAGACCCGGCGAAGAGGACGGAATCAGGGGCCCGGCAGAGTACCGTCGGATAGCGAGACCGATCGCCGACGGCGTTGACGGTCCACAGCACCAGGCCCCGGAACCCCTGCGGGGCCCCTGGCGAAGGGGAAGCACCTCGTGGCACGCATCGGAGACGGTGGCGACCTGCTCAAGTGCTCGTTCTGCGGCAAGTCGCAGAAGCAGGTGAAGAAGCTGATCGCCGGCCCAGGCGTGTACATCTGCGACGAGTGCATCGACCTGTGCAACGAGATCATCGAGGAGGAACTCGCCGAGACCTCCGAGGTGCGCTTCGAGGAACTGCCGAAGCCGCGGGAGATCTACGAGTTCCTGGACCAGTACGTGGTCGGTCAGGACCTCGCCAAGAAGGCGCTGTCGGTCGCCGTCTACAACCACTACAAGCGGGTCCAGGCCGGTGAGGCGGGCCGCAGCGGCGGCAACGGCCGCGAGGACGCCATCGAGCTGGCCAAGTCGAACATCCTGCTGCTGGGCCCCACCGGCTCCGGCAAGACGCTGCTGGCGCAGACCCTCGCCCGGATGCTCAACGTGCCGTTCGCGATCGCGGACGCCACCGCGCTGACCGAGGCCGGGTACGTCGGCGAGGACGTCGAGAACATCCTGCTCAAGCTGATCCAGGCGGCCGACTACGACGTCAAGAAGGCCGAGACGGGGATCATCTACATCGACGAGATCGACAAGGTCGCCCGCAAGAGCGAGAACCCGTCGATCACCCGGGACGTCTCCGGCGAGGGCGTGCAGCAGGCGCTGCTGAAGATCCTGGAGGGCACCACCGCCTCGGTGCCGCCGCAGGGCGGGCGCAAGCACCCGCACCAGGAGTTCATCCAGATCGACACCACCAACGTGCTGTTCATCGTCGGCGGCGCGTTCGCCGGCCTGGAGCGGATCATCGAGGGCCGGGCCGGCGCCAAGGGCATCGGCTTCGGCGCCAACATCCGCTCCAAGCGGGAGTCGGACGCCAGCGACCACTTCCGTCAGGTGATGCCCGAGGACCTGGTGAAGTTCGGGATGATCCCCGAGTTCATCGGCCGTCTGCCGGTCATCACCAGCGTGCACAACCTGGACCGCGAGGCGCTCCTGCAGATCCTCACCGAGCCGAAGAACGCGCTGGTCAAGCAGTACCGCAAGCTCTTCGAACTGGACGGCGTGGAGCTGGAGTTCTCCCGCGACGCGCTGGAGGCGATCGCCGACCAGGCGATCCTGCGCGGGACCGGCGCGCGCGGTCTGCGGGCCATCATGGAGGAGGTGCTGATGTCCGTGATGTACGAGGTGCCCTCGCGTCAGGACGTCGCCCGCGTGGTGGTCACCGGGGACGTCGTCTCCAAGCACGCCATCCCCACCCTCGTCCCGCGCGACATGATCAAGCGCGAGCGGCGCGAGAAGAGCGCCTGACCCGCCCTCCGGACGGAGAGGGGCCCCGCACCGGACGGTGCGGGGCCCCTGCTCGTTCCGGGCCGGTGCGGCGTCGCCGCCGGCCGGCCCGGCGGGCTACTTGGCGACCTTCATCGCGTCGCGGATCGCCCGGGCCTTGTCGGCCGCCTGCGCCGGGGTGATCCCCTGCGCGCCGCCGGTCAGGCTGACCTTGCTGAAGGTGATCCGGCCGGTGGTGGAGTTGTCCGCCCACACGCAGATCGTCGGCCCGGCCTTGCCCGCGATGACGCTGACCACACCGCAGGCGAGCCGCGCCGAGGAGCTGTGGGCGTCCTGCGCCGGGTAGTCGGTCAGCGGGGTGGACCAGGTCGCGCCGCCGCTGTCCTTCTTGGAGTCGTCGATGACCTGCCCCGGGTCGCTGATGTCCCCGTAGACGCCGAGGATCGAGAGCGTGTCGAGCGGGTCCGAGCCCTTGGCGTAGCTGGTCGCCAGCGCGGTGAGGTTCTTGCCGAACTTCGCGGCCTCGGCCTTGCTCGGGTCGACGGCCTCCTCCTTGGAGGACTTCTGGACGTAGCCGTCCGGCAGCGACTGCGGCGCGGAGATCTTGTAGTTGCCGCCGGAGTCGCCGGCCATGAACTTCCACGCGGCGAAGCCGCCGCCGCCCAGCACCAGCGCACCGACCACCAGGCCGACCACCAGACCGGTCTTCCCCTTCTTCGGCGGGGCCGGGTAGCCCGGCTGGCCGTACGGGGCCTGCGGCGGCACGCCGTACGGCTGCTGCGGGGCGCCGTAGGGCTGCTGGGGCGCGCCGTACGGCTGGCCGCCCTGCGGCGGGTAGCCGTACTGGGGCTGTCCCTGCGGCGCGCCGTACGGCTGCTGCGGCTGCGGCGGGCCGTACGGGGGCTGCCCCCCGTACGGCTGCTGGGGCTGTCCCTGCGGATACTGCTGTCCCTGGCCGTACATCTGCGTCTGTGCTCCCCCGCCGCACCCGCGGCCTGTCATGGTGTGGATCTGCTCCGTACCCGTGCCGCAAACCGGACGAGTGTCCGGGAACGGTACCGCACGGCGCCCGGCGGCGACCCGTTCGGGCGGCTCGCGTCCGAGGGGCGAAAGCGGTTCGTAACACGTGCCCGCGGTTACGTAAACTGTGCGTCGTGACCGACACGACGAACCAGCGCCCCGTGAGCACCACCGGGGACGAAGCAGCAACCCTCCCGACGACCTACACCCCAGCGGACGTAGAGGGCGAGCTGTACGAGCGCTGGGTGGAGCGTGGCTACTTCGCCGCCGACGCGAAGAGCGACAAGCCCCCGTTCACCGTCGTCATCCCCCCGCCGAACGTCACCGGCAGCCTGCACCTGGGCCACGCCTTCGAGCACACGCTGATCGACGCGCTGGTCCGCCGCAAGCGGATGCAGGGCTTCGAGGCGCTGTGGCAGCCCGGCATGGACCACGCCGGCATCGCCACCCAGAACGTGGTCGAGCGCGAGCTCGCCAAGGAGGGCAAGTCCCGCCACGACCTGGGCCGGGAGGCCTTCGTCGAGCGCGTCTGGAAGTGGAAGGCGGAGTCCGGCGGCCAGATCTCCGGCCAGATGCGCCGCCTCGGGGACGGCGTGGACTGGTCCCGCGAGCGCTTCACCATGGACGAGGGCCTGTCCCAGGCCGTCCAGACCATCTTCAAGAAGCTCTTCGACGACGAGCTGATCTACCGCGCCGAGCGCATCATCAACTGGTGCCCGCGCTGCCTCACCGCCATCTCGGACATCGAGGTGGAGTACCAGGACGACGACGGCGAGCTGGTCTCGATCCGCTACGGCGAGGGCGACGCCTCGATCGTCGTGGCCACCACCCGCGCCGAGACGATGCTGGGCGACACGGCCGTGGCCGTCCACCCGGAGGACGAGCGCTACCGGCACCTGGTCGGCACCGAGATCGAGCTGCCGCTGACCGGCCGTCGCATCCCGGTCGTCGCCGACGCCCACGTCGACCCGGAGTTCGGCACCGGCGCCGTCAAGGTGACGCCCGCCCACGACCCGAACGACTTCGAGATCGGCCAGCGGCACGACCTGCCGAACATCGCCGTCATGGACGAGCACGCGGTCATCACCGTGCACGGCCCCTTCCTCGGCCTGGACCGCCTGGAGGCCCGCTCGGCGATCGTCGCCGCGCTGCGCGCCGAGGGCCGGATCGTCGCCGAGAAGCGCCCGTACGTCCACTCGGTCGGCCACTGCTCGCGCTGCAAGACCACCATCGAGCCGCGGCTGTCCATGCAGTGGTGGGTCAAGGTCGGCCCGCTCGCCAAGGCCGCGGGCGACGCGGTCCGCGACGGCAAGGTCAAGATCCACCCGCAGGAGATGGAGAAGCGCTACTTCGACTGGGTCGACAACCTGCACGACTGGTGCATCTCGCGCCAGCTGTGGTGGGGCCACCGGATCCCGGTCTGGTACGGCCCGAACGGCGAGGTCGTCTGCGTCGGACCGGACGAGCAGCCGCCTGCCGGCGAGGGCTGGCACCAGGACACCGACGTCCTGGACACCTGGTTCTCCTCCGGCCTGTGGCCGTTCTCCACGCTCGGCTGGCCCGAGCAGACCGAGAGCCTGGCGAAGTTCTACCCGAACTCCGTCCTGGTCACCGGGTACGACATCCTCTTCTTCTGGGTCGCCCGGATGATGATGTTCGGCCTCTACGCGATGGACGGCACCCCGCCGTTCCACACCATCGCGCTGCACGGCATGGTCCGTGACCAGAACGGCAAGAAGATGTCGAAGTCCTTCGGCAACGTCGTCAACCCGCTGGACTGGATGGACAAGTACGGCTCCGACGCGCTGCGCTTCACGCTGGCGCGCGGTGCCAACCCGGGCGTCGACGTCCCGATCGGCGAGGACTGGGTCCAGGCGGCCCGCAACTTCGCCAACAAGATCTGGAACGCCACCCGCTTCGCGCTGATGAACGGCGCCACCGTCGAGGGCCCGCTGCCCGCGCCGGAGGAGCTGACCGCGGCCGACCGCTGGATCCTGTCGCGGCTCAACAGCACCGTCGCCGAGGTGGACGGGCTGTACGAGGACTACCAGTTCTCCAAGCTGTCCGAGGCGCTCTACCACTTCGCGTGGGACGAGGTCTTCGACTGGTACGTCGAGCTCTCCAAGACCACCCTGGCCAAGGGCGGCCCGCAGGCCGACGCCGCGCGCCGGGTGCTCGGTGAGGTCCTGGACGTCACGCTGCGGCTGCTGCACCCGATCGTGCCCTTCGTCACCGAGACGCTGTGGACCACGCTCACCGGTGCGGAGTCCGTCGTCATCGCCGACTGGCCGACCGACAGCGGCTACCGCGACGCCGCGGCCGAGGCCGAGATCGCCACGCTGCAGCAGGTGGTCACCGAGGTCCGCAGGTTCGCCGTGAGCCAGGGCCTCAAGGACCGCCAGCGCGTCCCGGCGAAGCTGGAGCTGGACGGCACCGTGCTGGCCGTCCACGAGGACGCGATCCGCTCGCTGCTGCGGCTGACCGTCCCGGAGGAGGGCTTCGTGGCCACCGCCTCGCTGCCGGTCGCCGGCGCCACCGTCTCGCTCGACCTCTCGGGCACCATCGACGTCGCGGCGGAGCGCAAGCGCCTCGCCAAGGACCTCGCGGTCGCCGAGAAGGAGAAGGCGCAGACCACCGCCAAGCTCGGCAACGAGGCGTTCCTCGCCAAGGCGCCGGACGAGGTGGTCGCCAAGATCAAGGTCCGCCAGGAGGCCGCCGAGGCCGACATCGCCCGGATCACCGCCCAGCTCGCGGCGCTGCCGCAGGGCTGAGCCCGTACCGGCCGGTGAGGGGCCGCACTCCGCGACGCGCGGGGTGCGGCCCCTCGGCGTTCCCCGGCCCGGCGACCCGGCCGGATACCCGGCACGGATGCCCCGGCCGGGCCGCGGCCGTTCCCGTTACGCCTAATAGCGCAGCAACATTGCTCCCTTCCGGCGAATATTCATCCTGGACCGGGTGAGGTCTTATTCCGAGCGAATTCATTCCGGTCTTGCCCGCGCGGGTTCGCGGAAGTTTGCAGGTCGGATGTGTACGGTGTGCTCGGAGTTTCCGCTGAGCGTTTGTGCGGAGCGTTTCTGCTGAACGGACGGACGGGAGGGCATGGCGTGGTGGTGACCGAGGAGTTGGCCGACGAACTGCCTGCCGAGGCGGTCGAGGAGGCCAAGGTCAGGGCGGCGACCCTGCTGCTCGCCTTCCGGCACGGCAACCAGCTCGCTTTCGACCGCGAGCTGGACCAGCTGTTCGCCGAGCACGCCGGGCGCGAGGTGACCACCCTGCTCGCCTGGATCGCCGCCGAGGCCGTCCGCAAGGCGTACGCCCCCGAGGTCGGCGACCGGGTGCTGCGGGCGATGGCCCGGCGCGCCCCGGCCGACAGCGGTGCCGTCGCGGTGGACGAGGAGAGCGCGGACGCGGCCCGGCTGATCGAGGCGGTGGCGGCCGGCGAGGTGGCGGAGGTGCGCGGGCTGGTCGCCTCGACGGCCGACACCACCTTCCTGCTCGGCGGTCTGCTGCAGGGCGTGGCGATGATGCTGCCGCTGCTGCCCGAGGGCGAACTGGCCGAGATCACGGCCGAGCTGCGCCGCCGTCACGGGGGCGCGGTGCACGTCCCGGAGGCCCGGGCCGGGGTCTGAGGGCCCCGCCCCGGGCCCGCCGCCGTCAGGGCATGGCGTGCAGGTGCGCGCCGATGGTGGTGGCGACCGGGTTGCCCGCCCGGGCGTCCCAGTTGGTGGACCAGGTCATCGCCCCGCCGATGCCGGGCCAGGTGGTGTCCGGCCGGTAGCTGCCGCAGGCGGTGCCGGCCGCCAGGCAGTCCAGGGCGTTGGCGACGGTGCTCGCGGCGACGTACCCGCCGCCCGCCGCGCTGGTGGACGCGGGCACCCCGATCCCGACCTGGTCGGGCCGCAGCCCGCCCTTGAGCTGGATGCAGGCCAGGGCGGTGAGGAAGTTCTCGGTGCCCTGCGAGTAGACGTTCCCGTCGCAGCCGTTCATCGCGCCGGAGTTGTAGTACTGCATGTTGACGATGGTGAGGACGTCCTTCACGTTCAGCGCCAGCTTGAAGTACTCCGTGCCGGTCGACTGCATGTCGATCGTCTGCGGAGCCATGGTGAGGACGAATCCGGTGCCGGCCTTCGCCGCCAGGGCGTGCAGTGCCTGGCCCAGGTAGGCGGCGTTGACCCCGTTCTCCAGGTCGATGTCGATCCCGTCGAAGCCGTAGGACTGCATCAGCGCCCAGGCGGTGCTGGTGAAGGTCGCGGCGGAGGCCGCGTCGCCCACCCACACGGTGCCGTTCTGCCCGCCGACCGAGAGCACCACGCGCTTGCCGGCCGCCCGCTTGGCCGCGATGTCGGCCTTGAACTGGGCGTCGGTGTAGCCGCCGAGGCGGGTGGAGAGCGCGGGGTCGAGGGTGAAGCTCAGGCCGCCCCGGGTGGCGGTGGCGTCCGCGAAGGAGACCGCGATGACGTCGTAGGCCGCCGGGACGTCGCTGATCCGCTGGACGGTGGCGCCGTTGTCGAAGTTCTGCCAGTAGCCGGTGAGGATGTGCTTGGGCAGGCCGGGGGGCCGGCCGGTCGAGGTCGCGGTCGGGCTGCCGGTGGCGGTCGCGGTGGGGCTGCCACTGACGGTGCCGGTGGGGGAGGGGCTGCCGGTCGCGGTCGGGCTGGGGGACGTGGTGGTGGTCGGGCTCTGCGAGGGCTGCGGCCTGCCGGGGCCGATGAGTGACACGTCGTCGGCCAGGAAGGCGGGCTGCCCGTACCAGCCGTGCAGGTAGACGGTGACGCTGGTGGTGCTCGGGCCGGTGGTGAAGCCGGTGCTGAGCCGGCCCCAGCCCGCCGAGGTGGTCCAGGTGCTGGGGTCGGTGCCGCCGGTGCCGCGGGCGCCCAGGTAGACGTACGAGCCCTGGACCCAGGAGGCGAGGGTGTACGTCGAGGAGGGCTTCACGGCGACGGTCTGGGTGCACTCGCCGGTGTCGCCCGCCCCGGGGGTGGACTGCAGGGCGTAGCGGCCGGAGTGCACGGTGGTGCTCTGGACGGCGCCGCTGCCGCAGGTCCAGCCGGCCGGGGTGCCGGTCTCGAAGCCGCCGTTGGTGATCAGGTCGGGGTCGGCGGCGCGGGCGCCGGGGCCGGTGGCGAGGAGGAGCCCGGTCAGGCCCAGGGCCATGGCGCAGGCCCCGGCGAGCAGGGAGCGGCCGGCGCGTGGGCGCCGGTGTCGGAAAGGTGGCATGACTCCATCTCCGGTGGGGGAGGCCCGGCGGCGTCCCGGTGGTGGGGGTGGGATGCCGTCCGGGGTGTCGATGGTGCGCGTGTGGGAGCTACCGACAACTCAAGTCCCTGTCGGGGAAGGAGACTTGCCTCACAAGGTGGAGTAGACCAATCCGGCTGTCAAGAGGGCGCTACGCGGCCGCCAGCTGTACCGCGTCGTCGGCCGACTCGGCGGCGGCGGCGGTCAGCGCGGCGATCCGGGCCGACGCGAGGCCGTCGCCGTACGGGCTCGGGGTGGCCGCGAGCCGGGCGAGCCGTTCGGGGGTGTCGGCCAGCCAGGCCCGGGCCAGCTCGCCGAGCTCCTCGCCGGGGCCCACCAGCGCGGCGAAGCCCGCCGCGACCGCCTCCGGGCGCTCGGTCGAGCGGCGCACCACGAGCAGCGGGCGGCCGAGGACGGTGCACTCCTCCTGCACGCCGCCGGAGTCGGAGACGAGCAGCGCGGCGTGGCGCGCCAGGCCGAGGAAGTCGGCGTAGCGGACCGGCCCGGTGACGGCGAGCCGGTCCAGCAGCCGCTCCAGGCCGAAGCGTTCGACGGCGGCCCGGGTGCGCGGGTGCATCGGGAACAGCACCGGGGTGCCGGCCCGGGCGATCCGGTCCAGCTCGGCCAGCACGGCGCCGAGCGCCCCGGCGGTGTCGGTGTTCTCCGGGCGGTGCACGGTGGCCAGCACGTAGGCGTCCGGCCGCAGCCCGTGGGCGGCGAGCAGTGCGGCGCGGGTGGCGCCGTCCGGCAGCTGGCGGCGGACCACCTCGACGACGGTGTTGCCGGTGAGGGCGATCCGCTCCTCGGCGAGCGACTCGGCGCGCAGGTTGGCGACGTTGTCCCCGGTGGCGGCACAGAGCAGGTCGGCGACGTGGTCGACCATCACCCGGTTGTGCTCCTCGGGCATCGCCCGGTCGAAGCTGCGCAGCCCGGCCTCGACGTGCACCAGCGGGATCCCGCGGGCGTTGGCCGCCAGCGCCCCGGCGAGGGTGGCGTTGGTGTCGCCCTGGACGACCACGGCGGCGGGTCGGTCCTCGGCGAAGGCGGCGTCCAGCTGGCCGAGGGACTGGGCGATCTGGCCCGCCCGCGGGCGGCCGCCGACGCCGGTCAGCAGCTCCGGACGGGGCAGGTCCAGGTCGCGCAGGAAGCGGCCGGACATGGCCTCGTCCCAGTGCTGGCCGGTGTGCACCAGGCGGGTCGCGTCGCCCAGCTCGTGGATCAGCGGGGCGAGCTTGACCAGCTCGGGGCGGGTGCCGAGGACGACGGCGACGCTGGCGGGGGGAAGACAGGTGCTCATGGGGGAGGGCTCCGCGGGGGTCGGGGGCTCGGGGGGCCTGGCGGGGGCCGGGGCGGTGGGGCCGGCTCAGGACTCGAGTGCGGTGGGGGCGCCGAGGGCGACCTTCTCGGCGTTGCGCCGGGTCTTGGCCCAGCCGTTGCGGCCGAGCGCGATCCGGACGGCGGCCCGGGTGGCGACGACGAACAGGTGGTAGGCGTACAGCCAGACCAGGACGCCCCAGAGCAGCCCGGTGAGCCGGCTGCGGTCGGGGTGGACGAGCCGGCGGTAGGCGAAGCCCCAGAAGACCATCGGCAGGGTGGCGATCACGAAGGCCAGCAGCATGTACGGCCCGAACCGGAGCTGGAAGTCGGCGGTCTCCGCGGGGAAGAGCACCAGTCCGGCCGCCGTGATCGCGAGCGAGAGCGGGGTCAGCAGGACGAGCAGCACGCAGACCACCGGCTGCAGGAAGGTGTACAGCACCTCGGCCTTGCCGGCCGGGGTGTAGTGGGGGGAGCGCAGCACCCGGCCGGTGTACCGCAGGCACTGCATGTTGCCCTGGGCCCAGCGGGTGCGCTGGGTGAGGAAGCGGCGCAGCGAGACCAGGCCCTCCTGGGAGACCTGGGTCTCGGTGACGTGGGTGAGCCGCCAGCCGGCCAGCCGGAGGTCGAGGCCGGACTCGTAGTCCTCCAGCAGGGCGCGCTCGGGCCAGGGGCGGCCGGCCCGGCCCTCCTCGGCGGTGAGCGCGTCGAGGGCGGTGAGGCGGACGAACTGGCCGTTGCCGCCGAGGCCGACGCTGCCGGTGCGGCGGCGCAGCAGCTGCATGCCGGCGTTGTTGGCCTGGAACTCGACGTCCTGCATCCGGACCAGGGCGCGGGCGAGCGCGTTGGCGGCGCGGCCGCGGCCGGGCAGCGGGAGTTCGTCGTCGGCGTTGCGCATGCGCACGCCGATCTGGACGGCGCCGGTGTCGGGGCGGCCGAGCGCCTTGGCGTTGCAGACCCGGGCGAGGGTGCCGGGGTCGAGCCGCCCGTCGGCGTCGACGACGCCGATCACCACGCGCGAGCGGTCGGCCGAGGCGGGGAGCCGGGCGGAGATCTCGCGGTAGGCGGCGTTGAGGGCGGCGCCCTTGCCGATCCGGGCGTGCGGGCGGCGGCGCTGGACGAGGTGGACGCGGTCGTCGTGGGCCGCGGCGGCGAGCACCAGCTCGCGGGTGGCGTCCTCGCTGTCGTCGTCGATCACCCAGAGGTGGGCCTCGGGTGCGCTCTCGCGCAGTCCGGCCAGGGTCTGGGCGACCACGGCCTCCTCGTCGCGGCAGGGGATCACCAGGTGCCACTGGAAGGCCGCGGGGTCGCCGGGCTCGGCGGGCCGGTCGTGCCGGAAGGCGTGCCGGGAGCCGGCCCAGTACACGAGGAAGCGCGCGAAGACGAAGGCCATGTAGCCGACGAGGGCCAGCGAGACGAGTCCGGCTAACCAGACCACGGAGTCCTGGCGGAGCACGATCCAGTCGTGCAGGGCGTCGGGCATGGCGCGGTTCTCCTCGTGAATCAAAGGCGGAGTGACTCCTCGGGGTGCGAATCGATGCTTCGTTGCGGATCAAATCGCCAAATCAATAGTAAAGGGGGCAAACTGGAAACACCGCCCAAAGTGGCCGTTCTCACCCCGTGAGGACCGCCCGCCACCGCTCCGTAGACTGTGGTCGTGAGCGACAAGGCCGACCCGAACCCGTACACCCTCCGCCCCGCCGACGGCGACACCGGCGACGCCCTGCGCGACGTCGAGGTGGAGCTCTCCAAGCGCTGGCCGGAGAACAAGCTGGAGCCCTCGCTCGACCGGATCGAGGCGCTGATGGACATCCTGGGCCAGCCCCAGCGGTCCTTCCCCTCCATCCACATCACCGGCACCAACGGCAAGACCTCCACCGCCCGGATGATCGAGCAGCTGCTCAACACCTTCGAGCTGCGCACCGGCCGCTACACCAGCCCGCACGTGGAGACCGTCACCGAGCGGATCAGTCTCGACGGCGCCCCGATCACCCCCGAGCGTTTCGTCGAGGTCTACCGCGACATCGAGCCCTACGTGCAGATGGTCGACGCCCAGCAGCCCGTGCCGATGTCCTTCTTCGAGGTGCTGACCGGCATGGCCTACGCCGCCTTCGCCGACGCCCCGGTGGACGTCGCCGTGGTCGAGGTCGGCATGGGCGGCTCCTGGGACGCCACCAACGTCATCGACTCCGCCGTCGCCGTGATCACCCCGATCGGGCTGGACCACACCGACAAGCTCGGCGGGACCACCGGCGAGATCGCGGTCGAGAAGTCCGGGATCATCAAGTCGGGGGCCGTCGCCGTCGTCGCCCAGCAGCAGCTGGACGCCGCCCAGAACATCCTGCGGCGCGCCGTCGAGGTGGACGCCACCGTCGCCCGCGAGGGCATGGAGTTCGGCGTGATCCGCCGTGAGCTCGCCATCGGCGGGCAGCTGGTGACGCTGCGTGGGCTCGGCGGCGAGGAGTACGAGGACGTCTTCATCCCGCTGCACGGCGAGCACCAGGCGCACAACGCGGCGCTGGCGCTGGCGGCGGTCGAGGCCTTCTTCGGCGTCGGCGGCGCCCGCGGCGGGCAGCTCGACCCCGACAAGATCCGCCAGGGCTTCTCCGGCGTCTCCTCGCCGGGCCGCCTGGAGGTCGTCCGGCGCAGCCCCACGATCATCCTGGACGCCGCGCACAACCCGCACGGCGCCCGCGCCACCGTCGCCGCCCTCGGCGAGTCCTTCGGCTTCACCCGGCTCGTCGGCGTGATCGGCACCTCCGGCGACAAGGACGTGGCCGGCGTGCTGGAGGCCTTCGAGCCGATCCTCGCCGAGGTCGTCATCACCCAGAACTCCACCCACCGCGCGATGGACGTCGACGCGCTGGCCGCCCTCGCCGTCGAGGTCTTCGGCGAGGACCGCGTCCAGGTCGAGCCGCGGCTCGACGACGCCATCGCCGCCGCCGTCACCCTCGCCGAGGAGGAGGGCGACCTCGGCGGTGCCGGGGTGCTGGTCACCGGTTCGGTCATCACGGTGGGCGAGGCCCGCCTGCTGCTCGGGAGGAAGTGACATGAGGACGCTCTGTTCCTCGACGCTGATCGGCGAGGCGCTGCTGATCATGTTCGCCGCGCTGGTCGCGATGCAGCTCTCCGACGTCTCCACCGCCACCGTGTGGATCGTCAGCGGCATCGCGATGGCGCTGTGCGTGCTGCTCTGCGGCATGATCAACCGGCCCGGTGCGGTCCAGATCGGCTGGGCGCTCCAGATCGGACTGGTCGCCAGCGGCCTCGTCCTGCCGACGATGTTCGTGCTCGGCCTGGTCTTCGCCGGCCTGTGGTGGTGCTCGGTGCACTACGGCCGCAAGGTGGACGCGTTCAAGGCCGCCCGCGCGGCCGCGGAGGCGGCCGTCGCCGGCGTCTGAAGGTCCGGACCAGCGGGCGGACCCGCCGCTCACGCAAGGTAACCTCTGGCGTGTCGGCCCCCGCTCGTCGAACCGACTTCCGCCGAACCGAATCCCCAGGAGACGCACCGTGTCCCAGCGCACTCTGGTCCTGCTCAAGCCCGACGCCGTCCGCCGCGGCCTGGCCGGCGAGATCATCAGCCGCATCGAGCGCAAGGCCGGCTGGCGGCTCACCGCGGCCGAGCTGCGCACCTTCGACCGGGCGACGCTGGAGCAGCACTACGAGGAGCACGTCGGGCGCCCGTTCTACGAGCCGCTGCTGGAGTTCATGACCTCCGGCCCGTCGATCGCCCTGATCGTCGAGGGCGAGGAGGTCGTGAAGGGCATCCGGATGCTGGCCGGTGCGACCAACCCGCTGGAGGCCGGCGCCGGTACCATCCGCGGCGACTACGCGACGATCACCCGCGAGAACCTGATCCACGCCTCGGACTCCCCGGAGTCGGCCGAGCGCGAGATCAAGATCTTCTTCCCGGCCCACGCCTGAGCCGGTCCGGGCGACACGCCCGGGGACCTCGGGGCTGCCCCGGTCGGGACCATTGGCCCGGCCGGGGCATTCTTATCGTGAAATAAGCAACCAGGGGCGCCGACACGGCGTCCCAATGCTCGGAGAAGCGATCACGCTCCGGACAATGGACGGTATGCCCCACGTCGACGTCCGTACCGCGCGGCGTGACTACGATGGACGCGACTCAAGGGCCCGGTAAGGCAGCTCAGCTGGTCTCCGCCCCCGTGCGGGCGCGCGCTCTCGTCCACCCCCCATGAACTCCGAGCCCGGGAAGGCACCTCACCCCATGGCGAGCAACCTGTCGTTCATCGGCCGCGACTTGGCGATCGACCTTGGAACTGCCAACACGCTGGTGTACGTCCGGGGCAAGGGGATCGTCCTCAACGAGCCGTCCGTCGTCGCGGTGAACACCAACACCGGCGGCATCCTCGCGGTCGGCGCCGAGGCCAAGAAGATGATCGGCCGCACCCCGGGCAACATCGTCGCCATCCGCCCGCTCAAGGACGGCGTGATCGCCGACTTCGAGATCACCGAGCGGATGCTCCGCTACTTCATCCTCAAGATCCACCGCCGCCGCTACCTCGCCCGCCCGCGGGTCGTGGTCTGCGTCCCCTCCGGCATCACCGGCGTCGAGCGCCGCGCCGTCATCGAGGCCTCCTCCCAGGCCGGCGCCCGCCAGGTCCACATCATCGAGGAACCGATGGCCGCCGCCATCGGCGCAGGCCTGCCCGTCCACGAGGCCACCGGCAACATGGTCGTCGACATCGGCGGCGGCACCACCGAGGTCGCCGTCATCTCCCTCGGCGGCATCGTCACCGCCCAGTCCATCCGGGTCGCCGGCGACGAACTGGACAACGCGATCGTCCAGCACATCAAGAAGGAGTACTCGCTGCTCCTCGGCGAGCGCAGCGCCGAGCAGATCAAGATGAGCATCGGCAGCGCCTTCGGCCTGGAGGGCGAGAAGGACGAGCACGCCGAGATCCGCGGCCGCGACCTCGTCAGCGGCCTGCCCAAGACCGTGGTCATCTCCGCCGCCGAGGTCCGCGAGGCCATCGACGAACCGGTCAACTCGATCATCGACGCGGTGAAGACCACCCTCGACCAGTGCCCGCCCGAGCTGGCCGGCGACGTCATGGACCGCGGCATCGTGCTCACCGGCGGCGGCGCCCTGCTGCGCGGCCTCGACGAGCGGCTGCGCCGCGAGACCGGCATGCCGATCCACATCGCCGAGAACCCGCTCGACTCCGTCGCGCTCGGCTCCGGCAAGTGCGTCGAGGAGTTCGAGGCGCTCCAGCAGGTACTGGACGCCCAGCCGCGCCGTTAGCACCGACGAGACATCCGACACTCAACTGAACGGGCCGCCGCCCGAGCCCCACAGCCCGGGCGGCCGGCCAGGTACGAAGGGGCAGTACCAGCACCGTGAGGGACACACGAGAGAGCCGGCTGCTGCTCATCCTGCTGGTGGCGGTCGCCTTCGCACTCATCACCGTGGACATCAAGGGCGGTGAGGACTCCCCGCTCGGCGGCGCCCGGCACGCCGCCGCCAGCGTCCTCGGCCCGGTCGAACGGGGCGCCGCCACCGTCGTCGACCCCGTCGCCGACACCGTCCGCGCCTTCCGCGACGCCGCCACCGACAGCGGCCGCACCGACCAGCTCGCCCGCGAGAACACCGAACTGCGGCAGAAGCTGGCCTCCTCCGACATGGCCACCGGGCGCACCAAGCAGCTCGACGACCTGCTGCGCACCGCCGGTACCGGCGGCTACACCGTCAAGGCCGCCCAGGTCATCGCGATCGGCCCGGCCCAGGGCTTCTCCTGGACCATCACCATCGACGCCGGCAGCGACGACGGACTCGCCCGCGACATGACCGTCATCAACGGACAGGGCCTGGTCGGCCGGATCACCACCGTCGCCCCGACCACCGCCACCGTGCTGCTCGCCTCCGACCCCGGCTTCTCGGCCGGCACCCGGCTGGAGGGCAGCGGCGAGATCGGCTTCGCCTCCGGCGGCGGCACCAGCCCGATGAAGGTCTCGCTGCTCAACGGCAAGGCCCAGGTCAAGAACGGCGACCGGCTGGTCACCTTCGGCTCGCAGAGCGGCCGCCCCTTCGTGCCCGGCGTGCCGGTCGGCAAGGTGGTCGAAGTCGAGGCCACCCCGGGCCAGCTGACCAAGACCATCATGGTCGAGCCCTTCGTCCAGTTCACCCGGCTGGACCTGGTCGGCGTGGTGGTCGTACCGCCGCGCACCGACCCGCGCGACGGCGTCCTGCCGCCGGCCCAGGCCCAGAGCCCGGCCGCCGCACCCGCCCAGGGACAGGCCCCGGCCGCCTCCGCCGCCCCGCCCGCCAAGCCCACTGGGGGGAACTGAGCCATGCGCCTCGCCCGCATCCCCGTCTCCGCCGTCCTGATCCTGCTCGGCCTGATCCTGCAGGTCAGCGTCTTCGGGCGGCTCCAGCTGCCGGGGGCCACCCCGGACATACTGCTGCTCGTCGTGGTCGGCCTCGCCATGGTCTACGGGCCGTCCGGCGGCTGCCTGGTCGGCTTCTCGGCCGGCCTGCTGGCCGACCTCGCCCCGCCCTCCGACCACGCGATCGGCCGCTACGCCCTGGTGCTCTGCCTGATGGGCTACGCCGCCGGGCTGCTGCGCCCGGAGCACGGCCGCCAGCGGTCCGTCTCCAGCGCGCTGCTGGTGGTGGCCGCCGCGGCGGTCGCCTCCACCCTGCTCTACGCGATGGTCGGCGCCCTCGTCGGCGACACCGCCGCCCGGCACGTCGGCCTCGGCGGCCTGGTGATCAGCGCCCTGCTGTACGACCTGCTGCTGGCGCCCTTCGTGGTGCCGCTGGTCATGCTCGTCGGCCGCCGCTTCGGGCGCGACCCGGTGACCGCCGCCAGCGGCGACGACGAGGGCGGCCCCGGCCTGGGCACGCTGGCCCGCTACCGCACCACGCGCGAGGTCTCGACCGGCCCGTCCTACAAGAAGCGCCGCGTGCCCGGCTTCGCCAAGCGCCCGTAACCGGCCCCGCCCCGGCCCCCGACCTCCCGACTTCCCGCACCCAGGAGCGCACGAGACGTGAGCAACATCCCCGAGACCGGCCGTACCCGGCGGGTGACGATCCGTCTGGTGGTGCTGCAGATCCTGGTGCTGTCGCTGCTCGCCACCCTCGGCGGACGGCTCTGGTACCTGCAGATCCGCAACGCCAGCGTCTACACCGCCAAGGCGACCGGCAACCACATCCGCGAGGTCGTCGAACCGGCCGTCCGCGGCGAGATCCTGGACGCCTCCGGGCGGATCCTGGCCGGCAACGAGACCCGGCTGGTGGTCTCCGTCAGCCGCACCTCGCTGCTGCAGCAGAAGGACGGCGGCAAGGCCGTGCTCACCCGGCTCGCCGAGGTGCTGGGCATGCCCGCCAAGGACGTGCAGGAGAAGGTCCGGCTCTGCGACGCCAAGACCCCGCAGCCCTGCTGGAACGGCTCGCCCTACCAGCCGATCCCGGTCACCAAGGAGGCGACCACCCAGCAGGCGATGCAGATAATGGAGCGCCGCGAGGACTTCCCCGGGATCACCGCGCAGCCCACCGCCGTGCGCCGCTACACCGGTGCCGAGGGCGCCAACATGGCCCAGGTGCTGGGCTACCTCTCGCCGGTCACCGACGAGGAGGTCAGCAAGACCGCCGACAAGACCGGCCTGGACCGCTACCTGCCGGCCGACCAGATCGGCCGGGCCGGCCTGGAGTCGGTCTACGACCGCGACCTGCGCGGCACCGCCGGCATCACCCAGCTCGAGGTGGACAACCTCGGCCGGGTCATCGGCACCGCCGGCACCGCGGCCCCGCAGACCGGCAACAACCTGGTCACCAGCATCGACGCCCGGGTGCAGAAGGTGGTCGAGGACAACCTGGCCCAGGCGATGGCCGACGCCCGGAAGACCTTCGACAAGGTCACCAACCGCAACTACGAGGCCGACTCCGGCGCCGCCGTCGTGATGGACGTGCACACCGGGCGGATCGTCGCGATGGCCAGCGCACCGACCTACGACCCCAACCTCTGGGTCGGCGGCATCACCGGCAAGGACTACCAGTCGCTGACCAGCAAGGACTCCAACTTCCCGCTGCTGAACCGGGCCATACAGGGTCAGTCCGCCCCCGGCTCGACCTTCAAGGTCATCTCCACCACCGCCGCCGTGCAGGCCGGCTACTCGCTCGACGGCCGGTACGACTGCCCGAAGAGCATGACCATCGGCGGCCGCGAGTTCAAGAACTTCGAGAGCGAGAACTTCGGCGCGATCTCCCTGGAGAAGGCCCTGGAGGTCTCCTGCGACACCGTCTTCTACGGCCTCGCCTACGACCAGTGGATGAAGGACGGCGGCATCAAGCCGAAGAAGGACCCGGGCGACTGGTTCTTCAAGACCGCCCACCAGTTCGGCCTCGGCGCCAAGACCGGCATCGACCTGCCCAGCGAGGTCACCGGACGGGTGCCGGACCGGCAGTGGAAGCAGTCCTTCTTCGACAACAACAAGGACGCCTGGTGCAAGCAGGCGGAGAAGGGCGGCACCAGCTTCTCCGACCAGATCGCCCGGGAGAACTGCGTCGACGGCTACCAGATGCGCGCCGGTGACGCCGTCAACTTCGCGATCGGCCAGGGCGACACGCTCGTCACCCCGGTCCAGATGGCCCGGATCTACTCGGCGCTGGCCAACGGCGGCACCTTCTACCGGCCGACCGTCGCCAAGGCCGTGATAAGCCCGAGCGGGGATCTCGTCCGCGAGATCGCCCCGCACGAGGACGCCAAGTTCCCCGGCGACCAGAAGCTGCTGAGCTACATCGACCAGGCCACCGCGGGCGTCATCACCAGCGGCACCGCGGCCTGGAAGTTCGCCGGGGCCGGCTGGCCGCAGAACAAGATCGAGCTGCACGCCAAGACCGGCACCGCCGAGGTCGAGGGCAAGCAGACCACCTCCTGGCTGACCACGTACAGCAAGGACTACGCGGTCGTCATGACGATAAGCCAGGGCGGCACGGGCTCCGGCGGCTCGGGTGACGCGATCCGACGGATCTACCAGGCCCTCTACGGCGTCGACGACAAGGGCAACATCGACAACGGCAAGGCGCTGCTGCCCGCGCCGCAGACCGAGCTGCCGAAGTTCAACCCGGACGGCACCGCCGTCATCAAGCCCGCCGCGTACACCGTCACCGCCGACCCCGCGCGCGGCACCGCCGCCGACCCGGCCCTGCCGGGCGCCGCGCAGGCCGCTCCCGCGCCGCTGACCCTGTCGGCCGTGCAGGACCTGCCGGCCGCGGCCCCGGCCTTCCTCGACCCGCCGCAGCCGGCCGACCGGCCCGTCCTCGGCACCGCGGCCGGCGCCGCACTCGAACCGAACCGCGGCCCGGGAAGGGGGCGGGCATGACCTCCTACGGCTCGTACCGGCAGCTGCGGCTGGCCCCGCAGCGCAGCGGGGTCTCCAAGGCCCTCGCCAAGGACTCCCCGCTCTGGCGGCTGGACTGGATACTGCTGCTGGCCGCGCTGGCCCTCTCGCTCGGCAGCTCGCTGCTGGTCTGGTCCGCCACCCGCGGACGCGACTCGCTCACCCACGGCGACCCGCAGTACTTCCTGTACCGGCACCTCACCAACCTGGTGGTCGGGCTGGTCCTGTGCGCGGTGGTGATAGGCATAGGGAGTCGGCGCTTCCGCACGCTGGTGCCGTTCCTGTACGTCGGCGTGATCCTCATGCTGCTCGCCACGCTCAGCCCGCTCGGCTCGACCATCAACGGAGCGCACTCCTGGATCCAGCTGGGCGGCGGCTTCTCGATCCAGCCCGCCGAGTTCGCGAAGCTGGCGATCGTGCTCGCGATGGCGGTCGTGCTGTCGGACCAGGTGGACGCCGGGGAGCGGGAGTACCCCTCGCACCGGGCGGTGTTCCGCGGCCTGGTCTGGGCCTGCCTGCCGATGTGCATAGTGCTGCTGATGCCGGACGCCGGCTCGGTGATGGTGATGGCCGCGATCGTGCTGGGCATCCTGCTCGGCTCGGGCGCCGCCAACCGCTGGGTGCTCGGGCTGCTCCTGGCCGGCGCGGGCGGCTGCGTGGCCATCTGGAAGCTCGGCGTGCTCAGCAAGTACCAGATCGACCGCTTCGCCGCCTTCGCCAACCCGCAGCTGGACCCGTCCGGCGTGGGCTACAACACCGCGCAGGCCAGGATCGCGATCGGCTCGGGCGGCCTGACCGGCAAGGGGCTCTTCCACGGGACGCAGACCACCGGGCAGTTCGTTCCGGAGCAGCAGACCGACTTCGTGTTCACGGTGGCCGGCGAGGAGCTCGGCTTCGTCGGCGCGCTGGCGATCATCGTGCTGGTCGGCGTGGTGCTGTGGCGGGCCTGCCGGATCGCCCGCCAGGCGACCGACCTGTACGGGACGATCGTGGCGGCCGGGATCATCGCCTGGTTCTCCTTCCAGGCCTTCGAGAACATCGGGATGTGCCTGGGCATCATGCCGGTGGCCGGCATCCCGCTGCCCTTCGTCTCCTACGGCGGGTCGTCGATGTTCGCGGTCTGGCTCGCGGTCGGGCTGTTGCAGGCGGTGCGCAGCCAGCGGCCGATAGCGGCCTGACCGGCACGTCGGCCCGCCGGCGCGGCCGGCCCGTTCACCGGGGCCGGTCCGGGAGTCCTCCCGGGCCGGCCCTCGGCGTTCCCGCCCGGTCGTGCGCCCCCACGGGGGCCGGCGGCCGGGCGGGCGCGGTCAGAGCAGGCAGTCGGCGGCCGCCAGCACCGTCCTGGTCTGGTGGGCGACCTGCGTGCGCACCGGCACCCACTGCGCGCCGAACCCGGCCCGCAGCCGGTCCAGGCTCTCGGCGGCCACCGCCCCGGCGCGGACCCGGGCCGCCTCCACCGCCGGACCGCCGGTGTCCGCCAGCAACCGCAGCAGCATCGACGCCACCCGCAGCGGGATCCGGGCCGCCACGATCCCGGCCGCCGTCACCCGGGACACCGTGAGCGGCTCCGCGCACCAGCGCGCCACCCACTCGTCCGCCACCGCCGGGCAGACCTCCAGGGTGAACTCCGCCGCGCGCACCAGCTCGCCGTGCGCCGCCCGGGTGTGCGGGGGCACCAGCGCCAGCAGGCCGGACAGCTCCTCGGCGCGCTCGCGCAGCGTGCGGGCCGCGTCGCCGACCGTCCGCTCCACCGCCGGGTGCGGTCGGCCGTCGGCGACCGCCTCGACGGCCCACATCGGCACCTCCAGCACGGCCGTCACCCCGCCGTGGCGCCCGGCGTAGGACCAGGTGGACAGCTCCGGGCGGTCCGGCAGCGCCCTGGATCGGTCGGCGCCGTCGGCCGAGGGCATCAGGTAGGTGCCCGGCGAGGGGCTGGCCCAGCCGATCGCGTCGAAGGAGTCGACGTCCGGCGGGATGCCCGCGCGGCGCACCGAGCAGGCGAACTGCTCGGGCAACCCCGGCACCGGAGCCGTCAGTTGGACGAAGGCACCACCGAAGTCCACGCCGTGCAGCGAGCACTGCAGGAACGGGCGCAGCTCGTCGATCAGGCCGGTCAGCACCAGGCTCTCCGGCATCGGCGGGAGGCCGGAGCCGGGGGCCGGCAGCAGTTCGGGCTGCTCGGTGAAGGAGGGGCGGAAGAAGTGCTCGTAGTGCCGGTCCATGGTGAGCGGGCCGTCCAGCCAGCCCGCGTTGAGCGCGGCGCCGTCCGGGTCCAGGCAGAGCAGCAGGTGCCAGGAGACCCCCGGCCGGGCCGGGCGGTCCAGCAGCAGCCCGGCCAGCCGCAGCGCGCTGGCCGTCCCCACCGGCTCGTTCGGGTGCGGCCCGCCGACCACCAGGACCGCGCGCGGCCCCCGGTCGACGGAGAGCAGCAGCAGCGGGCGCCCGGCCCGGGAGCGGCCCGCCTCGCGCAGCCGGCACCGCTCGGGGTGGCGCAGCGCGAGCCGCCGTGCCGCGGCCTCCGTCTGTGCCGCGGTGGGGTAGCGGGCCGGCCGGGTGTCGAGGGGCCGGGAGGGACGGATCCGCCGGTCGGTGTCGGTCATGGTTCTCCTTGGGCGTCCTTCCGGTGCACCCGCGGGCCCCGGTCGCCGGGCCGCCGGGGAGCGGGCCGCACCGCCGGACGCGGCCTGCGCAGCCGGGGACGGGGGCGCTGCGGGCCGGGAACGGGTCGCCGGGGTGAGGGAGTCGGCGAGGGCCTGAGCGTACGGCCCAACTCCCCTGTCCGGAAGGGGTGCAGAGGTCTCTGACGGCGCCCTGTCAGTACCGCACGGGCGCTCCGGACATGTCAACGGCGGACGGCGCGGGCCGGCGGGCGCGCACTGCGCGTGCCGGGGGCGGGCGCCCGCGGGGAGGGTCGCGCCGGAGCGCGGGTGGGGCTCCGGCGCGGGAGCGGGGCGGGAGCGGGGCGCGGTGTGCGGCCGGAAGGCCGTTCCCCGGATTGGGCTACCCTTGAGGGTCACCCCTCCCAGCCGTCGCCTGTCGATGCGCGCGGCACCGAATCACGTCGTAAGGGTTCCTAGTACATGACTGTCGAATCGGTCTTCCCACGCCTGGAGGCCCTCCTCCCGCACGTCCAGAAGCCGATCCAGTACGTCGGCGGCGAGCTGAACTCGACCGTCAAGGACTGGGACGCCTGCGACGTCCGCTGGGCGCTGATGTACCCCGACGCCTACGAGGTCGGCCTGCCCAACCAGGGCGTCATGATCCTCTACGAGGTGCTCAACGAGCGCGAGGGCGTGCTCGCCGAGCGCACCTACAGCGTGTGGCCCGACCTCGAGGCGCTGATGCGCGAGCACCGGGTCCCGCAGTTCACCGTGGACGCGCACCGCCCGGTCAAGGCCTTCGACGTCTTCGGGCTGTCGTTCTCCACCGAGCTCGGCTACACCAACATGCTGACCGCGCTCGACCTGGCCGGCATCCCGCTGGAGTCCAGGGACCGCACCGACGAGGACCCGATCGTCCTGGCGGGCGGCCACGCGGCCTTCAACCCCGAGCCGATCGCGGACTTCATCGACTGCGCGGTCGTCGGCGACGGCGAGCAGGCCGTGCTCGACATCACCGACATCGTGCGCGCCTGGAAGGCCGAGGGCCGCCCCGGCGGGCGCGACGAGGTGCTGCTGCGCCTGGCCCGCACCGGTGCGGTCTACGTGCCGCGGTTCTACGACGTGGAGTACCTGGCCGACGGCCGGATCGGCCGCGTCGTGCCGAACGCCCCGGGCGTGCCGTGGCGGGTGTCCAAGCACACCGTGATGGACCTCGACGAGTGGCCCTACCCGAAGCAGCCGCTCGTCCCGCTCGCCGAGACCGTCCACGAGCGGATGTCCGTGGAGATCTTCCGCGGCTGCACCCGCGGCTGCCGCTTCTGCCAGGCCGGCATGATCACGCGCCCCGTGCGGGAGCGAAGCATCACCGGCATCGGCGAGATGGTCGAGCGCGGGCTCAAGGCGACCGGCTTCGAGGAGGTCGGCCTGCTGTCGCTGTCCAGCGCCGACCACACCGAGATCGGCGACATCGCCAAGGGCCTGGCCGACCGCTACACCGACGACAAGATCGGCCTGTCGCTGCCGTCCACCCGCGTCGACGCCTTCAACATCGACCTCGCCAACGAGCTGTCCCGCAACGGTCGCCGTTCGGGCCTCACCTTCGCCCCCGAGGGCGGCAGCGAGCGCATGCGCAAGGTGATCAACAAGATGGTGTCGGAGGAGGACCTGATCCGCACCGTCGCCACCGCCTACGGCAACGGGTGGCGCCAGGTGAAGCTGTACTTCATGTGCGGCCTGCCCACCGAGACCGACGAGGACGTGCTCCAGATCGGCGAGATGGCGAAGAACGTCATCCAGAAGGGCCGCGAGGTCACCGGCCAGAACGACATCCGCTGCACCGTCTCCATCGGCGGGTTCGTGCCCAAGCCGCACACCCCGTTCCAGTGGGCCCCGCAGCTGTCCGCCGAGGACACCGACGCCCGCCTGGCCAAGCTGCGCGACTCGATCCGCGGTGACCGCAAGTACGGCAAGAACATCGGCTACCGCTACCACGACGGCAAGCCGGGCATCATCGAGGGCCTGCTCTCCCGCGGCGACCGCCGGGTCGGCGGCGTCATCCGCGCGGTCTACGAGGACGGCGGCCGCTTCGACGGCTGGCGCGAGCACTTCTCCTACGACCGCTGGATCGCCTGCGCCGAGAAGGGCCTGGCCGGCACCGGCGTCGACGTCGACTGGTACACCACCCGCGAGCGGACCTACGAGGAGGTGCTGCCCTGGGACCACCTGGACAGCGGCCTCGACAAGGACTGGCTGTGGGAGGACTGGCAGGACGCCCTGGAGGAGGTCGAGGTCGACGACTGCCGCTGGACCCCGTGCTTCGACTGCGGCGTGTGCCCCCAGATGCAGACGGCTATACAAATCGGCCCGACGGGCAAGAAGCTGCTCCCGCTGACGGTCGTCAACGCCGCTGAGCAGCAGAAATAGCCCGCAGCATGGGTGACACGGTGGACGAGCTGTGTGACTTACTTCACAGCCTTCCGGAGGGTGAGCGGGAGCTCGTCCTGGGCGCGCTCGGCATGATGCGCGCCCCGGACGGGCCCGCCCACTCCAGGAAGGCCCGGCAAGGCGGCCAGAGAACCCCTCTGCCCGCCGCCCGGAGTGCCCCGGGCATCGAGTCCTCGATCGAGTGGGTATGAGCCCCTCACGGCCTGGCAGTGCGCGATCGTCGTCAACTCTGCTGCCCGTCGGAGCTAGCCAGCATGGGCGACATGCGGGTGATCGACGTGACGACTGGACTCGGATAGCACGCCGCCCCCTGGTAGGAGCCAGGGGGCGGTCAGGGCTTCGGCCTAGTCGGACGGCGTCCGGTTTGTGATCATGAGTCGAGCATGGGGGGCGGAGAGTCCGCTCAGCCGGCGGGCGGTTGGGCGGCTGAGACAGTGACCCGGTCGCCGAAGCGGCTACGCAGGTCTGCCTGGGCGCTGGACAGATTTCCGCTGACGCCGACCTCCACCACGCCGTGGGCGAAGCTCACCTCCGAGCCGTCGCCCACCATGACGATGCTGTAGTCGCTCGTGTGCCCTATCAGTGCCGTGACCTGGGTGCGGGTGGCGGCCAGCTCGCTGATCGAGCGCGGAGCATCGCGCAGGTCGATACGCACGCTCAGACCCAGGTGAGCGAGGGCGGCGTCGAAGCTGCCACCGCCCGGCTTCCGGTAGACGATGACGCAACCATCCGGAACATCCACCACCAGGCCTGTGAAGACATCCTGGTAGGAGCTACTGAGGTGTGAGACCGCGTCCGCGGCCGTGTCCAGCTGCTGCTGGTCCGGTCGGCCTGAGCTCGGCGTAGAGCTTACGGTGACGCTCGGCGTAGGGCTTACGGCGACGGCAGACGGGGCGGCACTCGTCGGCACAGGAGCGGACGGCGTGACATTGGTCTGTCCAGCACAGGCTGCGCATGCCAGCAGAGCGGTCAAGGCCAGGGTGCCAGCGGTCAAGCGTATCGGCGTTGGGGTGCGGGGCATCGATCCAGCCTTACTTTATCGGCGACGGTTGGTGATCGTAAGCGGGCGCGAAGCAACATGAGTAAAAGGTGGGCACGGCTTCCAAGATCATGGAGTTCTCTGCGCCGCGTGACCTGAGGGAGACTCCAGCCTGCCGAGGCATCACCCCCGATTCCGGCCGCCCCTAGCAGCCTGGGGCGGCTGCTAGGAAGTGCCTTGCCCGCTAGAGCGGCTGACCCAGGTACCGGACTCCCGTGATTCGCGTGGAGTGCGGTATGCGCTGGCCATGGTCCTCGTCCTGACAAGCGTGCGCGGTGCTGATCGGGTCGACCTTGCTGTCGGCGGTCGGTGGGTTTCAGCTCGGCCACCGCGCTGACTCACGAGTGGTGCAGGCCCTCGGCCACTCGTAGCAGCTCCTCATCGGAGAGCGACGCTGGCCGACCGCTGGAGACGGTGTAGGTATAGGTTCCGTCCGACCAAATGATCGAACGCGGCCCAGAGGTCGGTGAGCCGCTGACGTATGTGGCAGGGTGCCCGCCAACTGTGGCCTGCGCCTGTCCCTGGCCTGAGGTCTCGTCCCCTCGGGTTTGGGTGATGAGCAGACGGGAGCCTGCTTGCGCTCCTGTCCCGTGCTGGTATCCAGTGGTCCAGGTGGGCACGCCGGCGGGGGGCTGGGCCAGACCAGGGAGGTAGGGCACGGGGTCCGTGTCGGGATGGTCGTAGCCGGGGGGCAGGTAGGTCGGCTTTGCCAGCTCTTGGCCGTCGAGGTACGCAACGGGCTGGTTCGTTACCGCGTCTATCAGTGGCCGTGATGCCAGGGGTGCACTGAGGTGGGTGCTGATCCGAGAAGAGCCGCCTTCGGGGCACTGATACGTCGGTCCCTTGAAGCCCTTGCGGTGCAGCAGAATCTCGACCCGGTCGTTGCTCTGGCGCGTTACGAGGTCTGGTTCCTGCTCGCACTGCCATTCAACGGCCAACGTGATCGTCTGGCCGTCCGCGCTCACCAGCATTCGACCCGTCGCCGCGGCATCGTAGGTGTGCCACTTCGCGGGCAGCCACCACGTTTCAAGGGCCAACTCGAAGCCCACGACTGCCAGTACGGCTATGACGATGAAGCGTGTGCGCCTCGATAGGCGCGGCATCCAGTTAGCTCGCCTCAAGGCGCCTCCTCATAGATCAACCGCAATGCTGTCGGGCCGACGCTCACCACGTCAAGCGAGTCATCGGGGTGCCTACTAACGGACCCTGAATCCCTCAATGCACTGCCGCAGTCGGGAATATCAGATCAAACGCCTCAAACTAGACATTTTCCTGATATCTAAAAAATGGACCCAGCGTGTGGAGTATGTGAAGTTCTGTGGCAAATATATGGCATGCAGACTGCAGCTTCAATCCGTTAGGATGCGGTCGCCTGCTGCAAGATTGAGCAGGGAAGACGGCTACTGGGGGGAAGAATGAGTCCTCGAAACTTTAAGGTGCGAGGCAGAGTAGGATTGGCTGCAGCCGTTGCGCTGTCAGTGTCGATCGCTGTACCCGCCTTCGCCGCATCCGCGAGTGCGGCAGGCTCGGGTAAGGACAAGAAGCCTGTCGTCGGCACACCTGCGGCCAGCCCGCAGGTCATTGAGCTGATGAAGAAGCAGCAGGTCCTGGACAAGGTCGTAGACCAGATGACCGGCGGGCTTTCCTCTGTTGACCGGGAGAAGATACCGGGATTCTCAGAGGTTGAGGTAGACCCGGCCACGAACCACATCCGAGTCCACTGGAAGGGCACCGTTCCGAATTCGGTGCAGGGAGTCCTGAACAACCTGCCCGCAGGTGTGACGGCTGAGGTCATTCCGGCGAAGTACACCAAGGCCGAGCTGCATCAGGCGCGCGCCAAGCTGCTGAAGAACGGGAAGCCCCAGCAGCTGGCATCCAGTGTCACCGCGGCCCCGACCCGTATCACGAGCATCGCGCCGGCGGTTGACGGCAGCGGCCTGGTTGTCGGCTACGACGAAGAGCCAGTCGCCAATCGCGCCAGCGCCTTCACTCTCTCGGGGCAGCCCCCGGTGAGCGATGTGAAGCGTGATGCCAAGACCCGCGAGGTCAAGGCTGCCACCGACAGCCTTACCGGCGTTGAAACGCTGGCGAACTACGCGCCGATCGCCACCGATGCCACCCGAGGAGAGGACTCGTCTCCCTGGTGGGGTGGGGACGGGCTCCAGACTCCCGGTGGCACCATCTGCTCTAGCGGATTCGGTGTTACCCGTTCTGACGGTACGCCGCTCCTCACCACGGCTTATCACTGCGGTGACGGCACGTTCCACAACTGGTACAACGGAAATTTCGTCGGATCGACGGAGCAGCAGGACCGGCTTGATGTCGACGACATCGAAGGCATCAACACCGGGAACGCCGTAGGCAATGCTGTCTATGAAGGTCCCTGGAATCAGTCGAACGACAATGCGCGATACGTTTCCGGGTGGGGGCACAACAACGTCGGTGACTGGATCTGCCAGTCGGGCGCCAATGGCGGAACCCACTGTGGCATCAAGATTGATAAGACCGACTATTCCTTCCTAGGGAACAACATGGTCTGGCGTACGGTGGCCGACCACGCATACCAGACCGATCCCAATGACATTGCCGCGGTCAACGGCGACAGTGGAGCTCCGGTTTACTCCTACGATTCTGCCGGGAAGATTGTCGCGCGCGGCTCGCTCACCGCTCTGGACAACACCGTTAATTGCAACGGTCGGACGGTTTCCGATGGCGGATCCCGGGCGCCCTGGTGCTTCAGCGCCATGATGTATGTCCCGATCTACCAGATCCTCCACGACAAGGGTTGGACGATTAACACCGGCTGACCTGAGTTGCACCATAACAGCCCGTTGGCATAGGTCAACGGGCTGTTTGGTTTGACCTTACAAAGCTGATGCCAAGCGCCTCTAGAATTCCGTGCGAACGCGGTTCAAGCTGTCGTAGCGCTACTACGGTGCTTCGTGAACAGTGACAGGTGCGCGGCGGCTGACTTGGACAGGCTCTCAAGGACGGCTTTGCCCTTCTCGGCTGTACCGAGCGAGGGGCGGCCGATGATGCCGTTCCGGGTGTAGCCGGCCATGCCCAGGGTGAGGAGGTGGGGGCGCTCCGGGGCGTCGTGGTCGTCGCCCTCGATACCGTCGCGGACGAGGTGGGGAGCGCCGTGCAGGAGCAGGGATACCTCCAGTTCGCCGCCGTGCATGTCCTCGGCGCCTGAGCTCTCCAGGGCGGCGGCTTCGCGGGCCTGGTGCCAGTCCTCCCGAACGGGGAAGAGGGCTACGCGCGGGCCGTCGGTGTTGGCCTCCTGGACGACGTTCGAGAGGACGTAGTTGCCGCCGTGGCCGTTCACGATCAGGAGGCCGGGGGCTCCGGATGCCTGGAGCGACCTCCAGATGTCGTTGATCACGGCGTAGAGCGTGGCGGCGCTGATGCTGACGGTGCCGGGCATGTGCGCGTGCTCGTGGGAGCAGGACAGCGTGATGGGCGGCAGGAGGAACAGGTCGTAGTCGGCGGCGATCTGCTGGGCGATCAAGCTGGCCACGACCGTGTCCGTGATGAGCGGCAAGTGGTCGCCGTGCTGCTCGAAGCTGCCGACTGGCAGTACGGCGACCTTGGAGCCGCGTCGGCGTTCGTCTGCGGAAGTGGCGGCCGTGATCAGTGCGTCCATGGGCTCAGCCTCTCTCATCAGGTCGTCAGCGGTCGAGAGGAGGCGTTGTGCTCATCAGGGTCAAGCGGCCGGTGAAGGTGGCTACTTCGGGTACGGCGTGCCAGCGTTGAAGGGCCTTGCCCGCTGCGGACAGTTCGGACATCGCTCGGGCGGATTCGGTGTCGATGGCGATCGAGAGGGCCCGGCCGGCTGCGGCAGCGGCCTGTTCCGGCTCGCCGGACACTGCGTAGGCGCGCGCCAGTCGGGAGAGGTACACGCCTTGGTCGTTGCGGTAGATCGGCGGCAGCGACCGGAGTTCCGACTCGAACATGCCCACGGCGGTGCTCGGGTCGCCGAAGTCGATCAGGCAGTTCGCCCGCTGCATCTCGATGTAGGTCGGCGTGCAGTATGCGAGATCAAGCGCGTCGTCTGCGTGTGAGTCATCCGGCGCGGCGGCGAGTTCGTGAGCCTCGTCGAACTTGGCCTGGGCGAAGCGCGGGTTGCTCATGAGGGCGTGGCCCTGGGCCTCCTGCTGCGCGGCCAGGGCGCGGATACGGTGCGTGGCCCCGGCCGATCGCTGGGCGGCTCGGGCGAGACTGACGGCCTTCTGAGCGTTGCGCTGAGCGGTGGCCTGGTTGCTCTTCCGGAAGAGAACGTAAGCGGCCATGACGTCGTCGCCGCTCTCTTGGGCCCATTCCATGGCGCGGTCCGACCAGTAGAGAGCTTGGTCGAAATCCCCGAGATCTTGGTTCAGCCAGCCCAGGAACTCGGCGGTGCGGGCGCCGATCGTCAGGAGTTCGTCTCGAACACGGCCGCCGGCGTGTTGCTGAAGACGGTCGAGCAGTCCAACGTGTCGGGTCACCGCGTCGAGCGCGTGGCGGGAGCCGAGTAAGTTGGCGGCCCTGTAGTGGCCAGGCATGACCGTGCGGAGATGGCTGACGAAGAACTCCGGGTCGATCGGGGCGTTGAGGCCCTGGCCCTGAATGGCCGGCGCCGGAGCGTGGCGTCGGGGCTGCGCTGGCGCCGCCTCCTGCTCCCACGCCCGAGAAGCGAGTCCGAGCATGCGGCCAGGGATGTGCAGTCCGTCCGCGATGCGCTCGACGAGATCGATCTTCTCGATTTTGCGCTTGCCTGCCATGACCTCGCCGACCCGACTCGGCGTCATGTCACAGGCACGGGCAATGAGCGATGGGTAGATCCCGGACAGTTTGAGCAGTCGGAACACGGCGGCGAAGTCACGTGTTCGGCATGCGGTGATCATCTCTGGGTTGGACAGCAGGACCGCTGGGAGCCGGTCCGGTACGCGCGCCTCGGTCACCTCTGCCCCCGCTGTTGATCGAAGCTGCTGCACGGAAGTTGATTGCCTGTGAGTTTACCCACATTGGGTAATCAGCTTGGGTACGAAGTCCGCATTCCCTCTCGGCAGTCTGGTGTCAAGGGCCGGAACGTCCAGGTTCGGGCCTCCCATTGGGCACCGGGAGGGTGGTGCGCGTGATCAGCTCGGGTGAACCCCATGTCGGTAGTGGGGCCGGTCAGCTGGCCGTTGGGATGTCGGCGTTCGAGGCGACGCTTCCGCGCCATCGGCTGTCGGTGCACACGGCCCGCTTGCTGCTGCGGGACTTCCTGATCGGCGTTCCCGGAGCGTCTGAGCTCCTGTCCGGCGGTCTGCTCGTGCTGTCAGAGCTGATGACCAACGCCGTGGTCCACGCCCGCGTGCCCAAGGGGCGGCGTATCGCCATCCGGTTCGAGTTGGTCTGTGACCACCTTCGGATCGAGGTACACGACGCGAGCAGCGAGAAGCCGGTGATCCGACGGTCGACCGGCCCGGATGACAACTCGGGGCGTGGGTTGTGCCTGGTGGAGGCGTTGTCCGCGGAGTGGGGCTGCTGCCCCCGGCCGGAAGGTATTGGGAAGATCGTTTGGGCTCTCGTGGGCCCGGAGGGTGGTGCGCGATGAGGTTCGGGAGGGCGTCCGGAGTGACGGGGACGCGGTGCTTCTACTGCGGTGCGGGGCTGCGGAAAGCGCTGGCGCGGTTCATCGTCGTCAACGGTCAGGCGGTGGGTGTCCACAGGTGGCACCCGCGCCGCGCGGGGGAGGTGGCGGCGTGACGGACCTTCCCGCGGAGCCTGGCGCCGGGGCGGGGCCCCGTCCGGCCGACCGGTTCCCGCACCTGGCGTTCAGCCTCGGGCAGTGGCGGGTGGATGAGGCGTACTGGGCCGTCGAGAAGATCAAGGACGGGGTGCCGCTGGAGGAGATGGGGCACGCGGAGCTGCTGTCCACCGCCCGGGGCGCGCTGCTGTACGTGGAGTCCCTGGTCAGGTTGCTGGAGGCGGTGGAGCGCGCGTTGCCCATCGACCAGCCGGCGACGCTGGGCGAGGCGATCGAGCCGATCATCAGCTACCTGAGGTGGGCGCTGGACACGGGTGAGCCGCTGCGGGGCGGCAAGACGGTGTTCTTCGAGGAAGTGCGGCGGACGCGCCAGCCGTCGGTGCGGGTCCGGGTGGAGCTGGAAGTGATGGAGCGCAAGCTCACCGTTCCGGCGTGCAAGCGCCGTGCGCGTAGGAAGGCGAGGTCATGACCGGAACCGGGCACACCGCCCAGTTGAGTGCGCCGTATCCGTTCCCGGTGGCGGTGGAGGTCCGGGGGGTCACTGAGCCCGCGCGGTTCTCCCAGCTGTCGGACGCGCTGACGGCGCTGCTCGGTTCGCTGCGGGCGCTGCCGCTGGACGCGGAGCAGTGGAAGTACTTCGACGACCTGTTCGGGCCGGAGGCGGTGCCCTCGATTGGGCACCGGCTCGCGATGTACGGCCAGGTGCGGGCGCTCGCGTTCGTCGGGGTCACGCCGTACGTCATCAAGCTGTACCCGGCGGATCCGGCGGTGCGCCCGTGATCCGGCACGACCCTCGGACCTGGTGGGGCCGGGTCGTGTGGTGGTGGTCCCTGCGTGGCCAGTTCTCGTGGCCGGTGCGGGCCGTCTCCCCGAGCCGGCGTGCGGCCTACCGCGACGTAAGGGAGTGGTTCGCCGAGATCCAGTACGCCGACACCTCCCGCGCGCAGTTGGCGCGGCAGATCTGGCAGGAGCGCATGGGGGCTGATGATCCGCTGGCCGGCCTGGACGAAGCGGAGCTGTTCCGGCGGATCTTCGGCCGTGACCCCGACGAGAGCGAGGCTGCGAAGTAGGGCCCCTGACCTGAGCAGGGACAACTGAAGACGTACCGGACCACCCCGTGACCTTGGCGGGACCGTGGGGTGGTCCGGTGGGTCGGAACCCGGTGCCGATGGTATCGGGCTCCTCGGCATGTGTGCGCACGGTTGGCCGGTTCGGTTGTTGACCAGGGGAGTTGAGGGACTGTTGTACGGGGACGACGACTTCGGTGCGGAGTTGGCGGCGGGCCTCGATCCGGACTCGTGGGTGTGGCTGCCGGGCGTGGACTACGCCGCCGGGTGGCGGGTCGCGCGCGATGCGGCGGATGAGCTGAACGCGCTGCTGGCGGCCGGTGGCGTGCAGCGGTCACAGCTGCGAGCGATCGCCGACACCGACGCCCAGGGCGGGCCGGTGGTGCGCCTGGAGGGTGTGGCGGCGGGCTGGCTGCGCCTGGAGGAACTGCTGCGCCTGGCCGCGTTCGTGCGCCGTGAGTCGGCCTGAGTGGCCCCGGTGGGCGGGGAGCCGGTGCGCGTGGCCGGTTGGGGGAGGCTTTGGGCGGTGTCCTTGCCGGGTTGGGGTCGGGCATGGTCGGGGGGCCGTAAGCTGTTGCGACTCGGTCAGGGCTTTTGGGCCTGACCGCAATGTGGCCGAGTGGCCCCCCGTCCTTGCCCGACGCGGGCCCCGACGTGGCAAGGTGCGTAAAGCCTCCATCGGCCGGTCACCCCAGCCACCCCGGCGGTGGCCAGGTCCCCTATGCCGCTGCTGGGTTGAAGGGCCAGCAGTGTAGTGGTTCTTACGAGGCCGATGCTCAGTTGACTCGGCTTTGTCGGGGCATGGCCAGCCATCGTGATCGATAGGCGCGGAAAGGGCCGTCAAGGCCCAGGTCCGGCGGCAGCCGGACTTCCGCGACTGGCGCATTAGTCCCGACCCCGTTCCGACGACCCGGCTGCGTGGAAGCCTAGCCCGGGCGGCGGCAGCGGCATGGGCAGCCAGTCAGCCGGGGGCGAGCGGCGGATAGTTGCGATGGGATCGGATGAAGAGTAGTGGCCGCGATGTCTGCCAGATCGGTATACGTGCACCCAACAGAGAGTCAGATACTACGTGGCACTCGGTGTGACTGGGTCCGCTTCGGGCGCTCCCGAGGTGAAGGGACCGGAATAGCCCTGTGGGGAGACCAAGCGCTCGATGATGGCCAGGACCTCAGTGATGCTAATTTCGTCAAGGCTCGCAGTCTCGGTGTGCCCCTTGTAGGGCATGAGTTCCCTGTCGACTTGAGTCGTTGCGCCGCGGGCGCGCACGGCTTGCCTAATTGAATTCTCCACAATAGAGGCAGTCAAGCCGATTTTGAATGGCCATCGCCCCTTTTCCTTATCGAATCCCTGGCGCGCGTGCTCCTGAAGTCGATTATTCAGCTTGTTGGTTTTGCCCCATTTTAGGAATCGGATATTGTTGTTGACGACGAGATAAATGTGCGCTGGCTCCGTCTGTTTGAAGCCGGTGACCGCACAGCTCGTGCATCCGCCCTGCCCACCATTGCGGACGTCGTTGAGTCGCGGTCCAGGGCGGATCTCCGTCTGGCACACCAGGCAGGTGCACGGCCAGTGGAGATCCGTGCTGCCGGGGTAGGGGACATCCGGCCTGAGCTTTGCCTGCAGCATGCTTTCGATAGCCTCAACCTCACTCAGGCGACGGGAATCAGCCTGCCGGGCGCGGCCGCATGGCTCGCAGACGTGACCGAGCCTCTTTATGGCGCTGTAGGTCGTCTTTTTTCCTGTGTGGCCGCATCTGCCACATTGAAGTGGCCACGGGTCGTCCGCTCCCGTGTATGGAGCAAGGGGGATAAGGTCATTGGCTTTGGCGAAGATGGCAGCTTGCTCGGCATCACCCCGATTGCTGTCACCGATCCGGTTGCGTTTGCACTGCTTATCACATAATCCCACCCCTTCACGCATGGCGTTCGTGTACGTTGGATGAACGAGGGCTCCACACTTGAGGCAAATGCACTCGATTCCCTCCCGATTGTTCTCGTAATCCCCGACGACGATGACACCCTTTGCCTCTAAGGCACGCACCACGTCGGCCAGAGGCAGGCGCAGGGCCTCCTTCATCTTTTCTCGTCCGCACGGCCCACATGGGCCCTGGCGCTTGGCGTTGCTCAACGTGGGTGAGCCTGGTTGCTTGCACGTTTGGCAGATGCCAGGCCACGGGGTGTCGACTGTTCCGGGGTATGGAACGGTCGGGTCCATCCCATAGCTGATCATCCGACGCCGTGCGACCTCGGCGCTGAGCCGTGCTACCACTCTGCACTCCCTGCTGCTTGGTCGGTCCACCGTATTGGTGGCTACTGACAAAACGCAGCAAGTGTCAACATGCTGACTTGATAGGAAAGAACGGGGCCGCTTGCGTCCGGTTTTGAGCAGGCTGTGTCTTGCGGGCGGGCCAGGCGCCCGGCCGGGACCGGCCGGCAGGCCGCAGCCCGGCCGAGGCGGCTGGGCCCGCCCGGCGGCGCGGAGGCGCCGCCGCTTGAGTAAGTGAAGGCAAGTTGCGACAGTGTCGTGTCCGAGCGCCCACACCTGGGGTGTATTAGACAGGTGTCTTAAGAGCCGGTGGGTAGTGAGATCGGGAGCCCACGGTTTGGGCAACGAGTTGAGAGCCGCCTGGGCTGAGGGTGCGACACACCGCGCTCGGAGTAATGTCGTCGACTGCTCCGGTTCGCCGCGACAGGCTGTGGTCCTTGATTACGGTCATGTCAGGGGGTCGGGGTGGCTTTGCTATGCGAGGTGCTTTTCGAGAAGACCCGGCGGGCGCCCCAGCAGGACCCGACAGTCTCGGGTCGGCGGCTGGCTCTGCGGTTCAAAGTGAGCCAGGCGCAGCGCTCGCCGGTGCTGAGGACGCGCAAGAAGCCGGAGCAGCGGGGGTCGGTGTTGGAGCCGGTGAAGGTCTGGATCGACGAGATGCTGTGGACCGATCTGGAGGTGCCGCGCAAGCAGCGGCACACGATCGAGCGGATCAAAGCCCGACTGGCGGTCACCGATGCCCGGCTCTGCGCGGCCATTGTCGACAGGCTGACCTTCCACTTCATCCTGATCGAGACCGGCACCGAGTCCTTCTGTCTCCAGGCTGCCGAGGCCGAGCACCATGGCACCCGCTGACGCGCCGCTTGGCCGGGCCGGCGTCCGCACGCTCGCCACGGTCGAGGCCGTCGCCGCCCGCCTCGCTGCCCTGCCCGGTCTGCTGACCGCCGAGGAGCTGGGAAGCCTGGCGGCCCTCGAATGGGTCGCTGGCCACCGCTCCTTCGGCCCCGTCAGCGGCTTCGACACGATGGAGCGCCCGAACGACGCCATCATCAGGGCCGAGGAACGGGCCGCGCGCCGGAAAAGTACCCACGAGGACCGCGACGGCAGCGTCCGCCGCTTCGCCGCCGGCGTCGCCAGCGCGCTCGCCTGGGTCCTCGGCGAAACCGACGAACAGCCCTGAGGCGGAGCAGGGACATCGCGCTGGCCGTGCCCTGAGTCGGGGCCGCTCGTTGAACCGGACACCTGTCGGCGCAGGACGGAGGCGCACGGGTTCACATTCCCCCGGGCCCGTGCGCCGCCGGGCCGCGCCGACAGGCTGGGCAGCGGGATTTGCCCGGTGCGCTGGCGCGGTGTTGCCGGGTTGAGCGGCTGGCTCCGGCAGGCCGGCCCGGGTGGAAAACGCCGCCGTGAAAGCGGGAGGATCGAAGGCGGACAGCCTCCCAGCCGGAAGGGAGCCCGCTCATGTACGCCCGGCACGCTCCCCGCCTGCGGATCACGACCTCAGGCACTCCCGAGACCGCCCTCGTCCTGCACCTGGACGGGCAGGTCGACCAGGGCGAGCACGTTCTTCTGGACGCTGGCCTCGCCCGCGCGGTCAAGGAGCGCCCGCCCCGGCTGGTCATCGATCTTGCGGGCCTGACCTTCTGCGACTCCACCGGCCTCAACGCCCTGCTCAGGACCCGCCTGGAGGCCCTCGCCACCGGCGTCGAGCTGGTCCTCGCCAGCCCTCCGCCTCAGGTCAAACGCCTGCTGGAGCTCACCGGAACCGACGGGGTCTTCACCATCCGCGACGACGTCCCAGCCGCTCTCACCGGCCCCATCACCCCCGACCGCGGGTGAAGAACGCCGGTCGACCGCCACCAAAATGCAGGCGGACCCCCGAGGGTGGTGTCTGCCAGGGACCTCGCCTGGACAGTCCCTCCTCGGCACGAACCGGGCAACCTGGCTCTTGATCTCGCTGCCGGAATGGCTCTCGTCAACTTGTCGAGAACACCTGGGGGGCTTTGCCGCCGTCAGCGCTCATGTTGGATCCTGGATCGATCGCAATTAGCGAGTGATCTTGGGGCGGGTGGCGCGCTTGGGCTTGGTGGCCTCGATGTCATAGGTCACGGCGCTGGTCTCGGCGCCGAGCCTGGTCTCTTCGAGTAGCAGCGGCAGACCCGACGGTCGGTCGTAGGTGACACGGTGGACGACCAGCAGGACGGCGGCCTCGGACAGGTGGAGGGCTTCCCGTTCGTCGGGCTGGGGGATGCGGGCGCTGACCCGCTCGCGCCAGGTGGGTTCGTGCCCGGCGGCGGCGAGCGTCGCGTAGGCCTCGGCCGGTGCCACTCCGGGCTCTTTAGCCAGGGGGGTGCCCGTGATGCGCTCCATCGGGAGCAACAGGCGGTGAAGGGCGCGGCCATTGCCGGCAGGGTCGGTGATCAGGCGGTCGCATGCGAACATCGCCTCGCCCTCGTCCATGTCCAGAAGTGGCGCCGTGATCGCGTCGGTGCGGGTGCGGTAGACGGTCGGCTCCTCGCCGTGGCCGAACCACGCGTCGACAGGCGTCTCGTACTGACTGCCCCGGAGGGTGACGGTGCGCTCCATGGTGTCAGCGGGGCCGTGGACGGTGGGGCGGACGAAGGTGCCTCGTCCCTGCTTGACGTCCAACTGACCTTCACCGCGTAGGGCGGCGACGGCGAGCCTGACGGTTGGTCGGGAGACGCCGTACTTCTCGGCGAGATCGGTCTCCGTGGGCAGCTGCGTGCCAGGGGGCCATTCGCCGGCGGCGATCGCCTGTCGCATCGCCGCCGCTACCTGCTTGTGCAGTGCCTCGTTCCGGATGATCGCCATCGTGTCGAACCCCTTGGTGCGGGCGCCGGGGAAGGCCCGCTTCGCGCGTGTCGTGTGGTTATCGAGTCGTTATCTGTGATCGTTTGCCCAGCTCGGGCCGCATGTGCATGTCTGTCATCAGTCGCTAGCCGTTAAACGTAAGCATGAATCGCTTGCGCCGGGGCGTCAAGGCGGCGCATCATTTAAGCGCAAAGGTAAGTACGTTTGACGACCGACGTTAAACGGCCTTTGCGTCATTGGAGTGTGCGCTCATGCAGTCCATTCCCGTGGACGGAACCCGGCTCGGCACGATGACCTGCATCGTCGCCCCCGAGGTGCGGATCGCCAACCGCGAGACCGGTGAAGTCCGTAAGGACCGTGAGGGGCAGACCGTCTACACGGTCGGTGTCGCGGTGCGGCAGGACGGCCGGCGGGCCTCGATCATCGAGATCAGCGTGTCCGGCGAACCGGTCGGCGTCGTGGAGGGCGTGCGGGTGCACGTCACCGGCCTGACCGCCTTCTCCTGGGCGATGGGGGACCGGCACGGCCTGTCCTTCCGCGCCGACGCCATCACCCCCGTCCCCGCCCCGGCGTCGGCCTCGCGCAAGGGTGGTGACGCCTGATGAGCACCGTCACCCGCGCCCGGCTCCGTCGTCTCCTGTGCGAACTCGGCGACCTGGCCGACGAGGTCAACCCGTTCGCCGCCGACAGCAGCGGCGCCCAGCTCTTCGACCACATCGCCACCCTCGCCGACAAGGCCGCCGGCCAGGCCCGCGACCTGGAGACCGAAGCCCACAACACCGCCATGGAGAACGGGGAGCGGCCGTGATCCTCGCCCAACTCCTGTGGGTGGCGCTGCTCGCCACGGTGCTCATCCTCATCGCGACCGCTCCCGGGCTGCGGCGCTCCTACCCCTACATCTGGTGGTGCCTACTCGGCTACCCCGTCACCGTGATCAGGGTCCGGCTCACCTGGCGGCGGCTGACCACGAACCTCGGCCTCGCCGTCGCCAAGCGCCCCAGTCGGGCCCTGCTCGGTGACCTGGTGGTGCGGGGTGATCCCCTCAAGCCGGTCCCGCCCCGCCTCGGCGCGCCGAAGCTGCGGCGCGGCGGCCTGGACGTGGCGGTGCGGATGCACCCGGGGCAGGTCCCGGACCACTTCCTGTCCGCCGTGGAAGCACTCACGCACGCCTGGCGGGTCCACGCCGTCCGGCTGTTCTCCGACGAGCGCGGATTCGTCACCCTCTCCGCGCTGGCCTGGGACCCGCTGCGGGCGCCCGTCGTGCCGTACCAGCTGAAACAGCGCGCGCTGCGGGCGGTGGTCGGGCTGCTGGAGGACGGCCGCGCGTGGGTGATCGACTTCCGGCGCACCCCGCACTGGCTGATCGTCGGCGCCACCCGCTCCGGCAAGTCCACCCTCATCGCCTCCCTGGTGAAGGAACTCGCCCCGCAACGCGTCGCCCTGTTCGGCATCGACCTCAAGGGCGGCATGGAACTCTCGCTCTTCGAGGACCGGCTCTCGGCCCTGGCCTCCACCCGGGCCGAGGCTGCGAGGCTCCTGGCCGAACTCGTCGCCGAGACGGAAGCACGCATGCAGTTGTGCCGCTCGGTCGGTGCCCGCTCGATCTGGGACCTGCCCGCCAAGCTCCGGGTGCTGCCCGTCGTCCTCATCGTCGACGAGGTCGCCGAGCTGTACCTGATGGCCACGCGGGAGGACAAGGCGGAAGTCGGGGAGATCTCCACCAACCTCCTGCGCCTGGCCCAGCTCGGCGCCGCCCTCGGGATTCACCTGGTGATCGCCGGTCAGCGGGTCGGCTCCGACCTCGGCCCCGGCGTCACCGCGCTGCGGGCGCAGCTGGCCGGCCGGATCTGCCACCGGGTCAGCGACGCGGGAACGGCGGAGATGGCGCTCGGCGACCTCAACAAGGACGCCCTCGCCGCAGCGCAGCGCATCACGCTCGCCGAACAGGGCGTCGCCATCACCGCGGACACCGACGGCCAGTGGCTCCGGGCCCGCTCGATCCACGTCGCCCCCGACCAGGCCCGCCGCGTCGCGGGCAAGTACGCCCGTCTCGCCCCCACCTGGCCCGGCCTGCACGTCGACGAGCCGAGTGAAGGGGTCTACCTCTGATGGGCAACGGCCCGGCCCTCGTCCTGATCGCCTTCCTCGCCCTGGCCACCTTCCTCCTGGTGCGCTCCGGCGAAATCAAGGCCTGGCACGTCGCCCTCGTCGGCGTCCTCGCCATCTACCTCGACCGCATCGGCTGGACCGACCCGATCGTCTACGCCGTGACCTGGATCGTCCAAGGCCTCACCCACACCACCACCTGAAAGCGAGTGATCACCGTGCCAGCCAGCCCAGCCCCCACCGGCGGACCGACCCCGATCCGCCGGACCCCCTCCACCCGCCCCCACGCCACCCCCGGCCGCGCCACACACAGTTTGGCCCGGCCGGGGCCCGGCAACCCCTGGCCCTGGAGACACCCCCCATGACCGCCCCCAACCCGTACACCGACCCCACCGCACGCCGCGCCTACCTCTCCCGGGAGGCGCGGCTGCGCCAACTACCCTCCATAGACCGGGACTTGGTCCGCCTCGGTGAGATGCCGGACCTGAACCGCTGGATCGAACAGATCCGCGCCACCGGCGGCTGCGCGGAACCGGTCTACCTCACCGGACACACCACCACCCTGGACGCCGACACCGGTGAAGTCCTGCGGCACTACTCGACCGCCACCGAACCCGGCGGCCGGCTCGCCGTCCGCTGCCGCAACCGCCGCGCCACCCGGTGCCCGTCCTGCTCGCGCGAGCACAGCGGCGACACCTTCCACCTGGTCCGCTCCGGCCTCACCGGCGGCAAAGGCGTCCCGGAGACGGTGCGCACGCACCCGCGGCTGTTCGTCACCCTCACCGCGCCCTCGTTCGGCCCGGTCCACCGCGCCGGCGAATGCCACCGGGCCCGGCGCCGGCGCTGCGAACACGGAGGCCGGCACGGCTGCGGCCGGACCCACTCCGACACGGACCCGCTCATCGGACAGCCGCTCTGCGCGGACTGCTACGACTACCCGGGCCACGTCCTGTGGAACGCGATGGCCCCGGCGTTGTGGAAGGCCTTCCGGGACAACCTGTACCACCACGTCGCCACTCGGGCCGGCGTCGGCCGCACGGCCGTCCGCAAGCTGATCCGGGTCTCGGCCGCGAAGGTCGCCGAGTACCAGAAGCGCGGCGCGGTCCACTTCCACGCCGTCGTCCGCTTCGACGGACCCACGGGACCCACCGACCCGCCCCCGCCCTGGGCAACCGCAGACCTCCTCATGGACACGGTGCGCTCCGCGGCTGCCGCCGTCGCCCTGCCGCGCCCCGAATCGGCCGCATTCGGCGACGGACGGCTCCGCTTCGGTACCCAGCTCGACGCCCACCCCCTCACCGGCGGCGACGGCGCACGCCTCACCGACGACGCGGTAGCCGCCTACGTCGCCAAGTACACGAGCAAGAGCGTGGAAGCGGCCGGCGCCGTCGACCGCCGCATCGAATCCATCGACGAGATACGAGCCCTGCACGTCACCCCACATATCCGGGCCCTCATCGCCACCGCCTGGCGCCTCGGCGAACTGCCCGAACTACGCCACCTGCGCCTTCGCACCTGGGCCCACATGCTCGGCTACAGGGGCCACTGCCTCACCAAAACCCACGTCTACTCCACCACCTACGGCCAACTCCGAGCCGACCGCACCGAACACGCCCGCACCCTCGCCGGCGCCCCCGCCCTGTACATCGACTGGGACACCGACACCACCACCGAATCCGCCTGGCGCTTCGCCGGAACCGGCCACACCCCCGCCGAAGCACTCATCGCCGCCGGCATCGCCGAAGACCTCGCCACCAACCGGGAGATGGCCCGTGAAGAGGCGAGATGCTCCGGCGCTAATAGGGAGGCGCTGTGATCACCCGTCCTGGCGCGCGAGATGCGACGCCCACTGTCGTCGGTCCTGCCGAGTGGGCAGAGCCGTTGAGACGGACTCAGTGGCAGGCCATCAAGAGCGAGATCGTCATCGTCGACGAGGACGGGAACGAGGAGCCATACGACCCGGCCAAGCACTGACGACGACAGGCCCCGACACTGCTGCCGGGGCCTGTCGCATGCCGTTCGGCCTTCGGGCCGGCTGTTGCGTCAGAGCTTGCTTGCGAAGTCGTCTTCCTTGACGATCAGCCGGTCGCGGTAGTCCTTGGGGATCATGAGGCGCAGCTTGATCGCGGGGGCCCGCTGACCCTTGACCTTGGTTCGGGTGACTTCACAGCGGATACCCACCCTCACGAGGTCTGCGGCCATGGCCTCGGTGCCGCCTTCCTCCCACTGCTGCCGGAACGTCTTTCCGTTGGCCACGTTCACCCACCGGTCTTCGGTGGTCTCGGGGTCGATCTCTCCGAGTTCGGTGATCAGCTTGTCCAGCGTCTCCTCCGCCTGCTCGCGTGTGAACCGGGTCTTGGCGTACCGGCCGCCGGGCTCCAGCTCCTTCATGTAGTAGGCGATGGACTCCTCAAGCTGCGCCACATGGGCACGAGCCTCGGCGCCCCGTGCGTACTCGCGCACCTGCACCGGCTCGTCACCAAGGACGGACAGCACGTCGAGGACGAGCTTGGCGTTGATCACATCGGGGTTGGGAGCGCCAGGTCCCCCACCGCGGCAGCCCTGGCAGCGCAGGTACTCGTACACCCGACCGTTGACGCGGCTCCGCTGTTCCACCATGTGCGTCTTGCAGTCGGCGCAGATGAAGACTCCGAGGAACTTCGTGGCGCCACCGGGCCGGCGTTGAGGCTGGTTCTTGCTGCGCTTGTCGAGATCCGCTTGGAGCTCGTTGAACTCCTCGTCGGCGAAAATGGCCTCCGCGACCCTGATGGGCTTCCCGGCCTTGTCCAGGACGAGCTTGGACCGGCGAGCGCCGCCCTTCTTCTCCTCTTCTACGCGGTAGCCCATCAAGGCAGGGTTGCGGAGCTGGCGCAGGAGGGTCGAAACCGTGAGGCCGTCGCTGCCGAGGCCCGCGCGCTTCAGCAGCTTGACCATGCGGGTCGCGGAGACGCCTCGACGAGCCATGCGTCGGCACCAGTGCAGGGCCTTGTGGGCGTCGGCCTCAATAACAAGGACGACGTTCCCGTTCTCGTCCTCGGCGGTGGTGTACCCGAAGGCCGGCTTGCCGACCAGCCAGGCGGACTGCGTCTTCGCGTAGTCCCAGAGGCTCGCGACGCGCGTGCTCGTGTTGGTGGCCTCGATCTCCGCGATGCCGCCGATCAGTGTGACCAGGATCTTCCCGACGACCGTGGTCAGGTCGATCGAGTCGTGCCTGGAGACCAGGTTCTTCCCGTACTTCAACGCCCAGTCGATCATCGTGTTCAGGTCGGACAGACGGCGGATGAACCGGTCGAGCTTCCAGAACAGCAACACGTCGAACTCCGGCGCCCGGTTGTTCAGCCAGTCGCCCAGCTGCTTGCGCTTCCACGGGGGCACTTTCGTGGCGGACACGTTGAGGTCGCTGGCGACGCCGACCACGCGGCAGCCCCGGTTCAGCGCCTCACGGCGGAGGTCGAGCTCCTGGCGGACGGGGGAGGTGGTGTCTTCCGTGAGCACGGACAGCCGGACCGACAGCAGAGCTCGGGGCGCCTCTGCCGGAAGGGCGGCCTCGGCTCTCTTCAGGTCCTCCAGCAGTGCCAGATCTGAGGCGGTCCACTCAGCTTCGACCGTGTACATCTTCTGCTGCGCGGCACGGGCCGTGCGGCTGCGCTTCGCCATGTCGGAGACCCCCCTCGACGGTTTTGGACGTGTCTCCATATAGCCCCAGATGCAGACGGAGATCCAGATCGGCCCGACCGGCAAGAAGCTGCTGCCGCTGAGCGTCGTCAACAAGTAGTCCCCGGGTCCGACGACCCCCGGCCGGAACGCTCCGGCCGGGGGTCGTCGGCGTACGGCTGACCAGGGGCGGAGCGAGGGGGGCGGCGGGGCGCGTACCCTTTGAGGTGACAGAGTCCGGACCGTGGCGGCAGTTCGCCGCGCCGGACGGGGACAACTGACTAAGGACTGAGCGACCCTGGCACGCCGTACGCCCGACGGTCCGCCGCCCGCGCCGACGGTGCAGCGGATCCGTCTCCGCTACACCAAGCGCGGCCGGCTCCGCTTCACCAGCCACCGCGACTTCCAGCGCGCCTTCGAGCGCGCCCTTCGCCGGTCCGCCGTGCCGATGGCCTATTCGGCCGGCTTCACCCCGCACCCGAAGGTCTCCTACGCCAACGCGGCCCCGACCGGGGTGGCGAGCGAGGCGGAGTACCTGGAGATCGGTCTGGCCGCCCTGCGCGACCCCGAGGAGCTGCGGGCGCAGCTGGACGAGTCGCTGCCGCCCGGCCTGGACGTGATCGACGCGGTCGAGGTGCGGACGCCGAACTTCGTGGAGCGCCTGGAGGCCTCCGAGTGGCTGGTCCGGCTGGACGGCGTCGAGCCGGACGAGGCGGCCGGCGCGGTCAAGGCGTTCCTGGCCGAGGAGCGGGTCGAGGTCGAACGCACGACCAAGAACGGCGTGCGGGTCTTCGACGCGCGCGGCGCCGTGGCGGCGCTGGACCTCGTCCCGCCGCAGGTCGACGGCGGTGCGGACACGGCCGCCGGAGCGGACCACGATGTTCGGACCGGCCGTCCCTGTGCGATACTGCGGCTGGTAGTACGACACGCCACACCCGCCGTACGACCCGACGACGTATTGTCCGGTCTCCGTGCGACGGCCGACCTGGCGCCGCCGGTCCCCGCAGAGGTGACCAGGCTGGCGCAGGGGCCGCTCGACGAGGAGACCGGCACGGTGACCGACCCGCTGGCGCTCGACCGCGCCGCGGCCCCGGCCGGCTGACGGCCGCCGGGGTGCGCGGGGCCGCGTCCGCCTGACGGGCGGAGGCCGGGCCCAGTGCCTCACTGGGCCCGACGGTCCTCCAGGTTCCCGCGGCTCCCCAGGGGAGCGAGCGTCGTCGCAGCACAGGCCGGCCACCTGCGGCCCGCCGACCAGGACGGTCGGTGGGCCCGGGAACCCCGTCCGGGAGCCACCCGGGGTTGGGGGACGGCGCAGCTTGGGAAAACCTCAGAAGACTGGTCAGACCAGAAGACTTTCGACACCCCGCCGAGGGCGGGGCGCCGAGCGAGACTACGAGCCCCTGTGCGGCCTCGCGTCCGCGCGGCGGCACCGTGAATGGGTCCGGCCCGAGCATCGTCGCGATGCCGGCCGGCCGCCCGTGCCGTGCCGTGCCCGGATGCGGAGCCCGGGGGCCTGACGGGAGATCCACCCGCATGCTCGATAACACCGATCCGCAGCAGACCGCGGCCACGGAACAGAACGAAACCGCCCCGACCGGCGGCGAGGGCGCGTCCGCGGCGCCGCCGCGCCGCCGCCGTCGCGCGGTGTCCCGCCCCGCGGGGACCCCGCAGGGTGCGGCCACCGAGGCCGCCGAGACGGTCGTCCCGGCCGAGGCGCCCGCCGCCGAGGCCGCGGCGGCCGAGGCCGCTCCGGCCGCCGAGCCGGTGGCCGAGAAGCCCGTCCGGGCCCGTCGCACCCGCAAGCGTGCCGAGGCCCCCGCAGGGACCCCGGAGGCGGCCGAGGCCGTCGCCGCCGAGCCGACCGCGGCGAAGGCGGCCAAGGCGGCCGAGAAGGCCGTCGAGGAGCCCGCCGAGGCCGCTCCGGCCGCCGAGCCGGTGGCCGAGAAGCCCGTCCGGGCCCGTCGCACCCGCAAGCGTGCCGAGGCCCCCGCCGGTACGCCGGCCGCCGCCGAGACCCCGGCCGAGGAGCCCGTCGCCGCCCCGGCGCAGGCCGAGGAGCCCGCCGCCGAGGCCGAGGAGGCCCCTGCGGCTCCGGCCCGCCGGGCCCGTCGCCGCCGCGTGGTCGAGGCCGCGCCGGTCGTCGAGGCGCCGGTCGAGGAGCCCGCCGCCGAGGAGCCCGCCGCCGAGGAGCCCGTCGAGGAGGAGTCGGTCGAGGAGGCCGCGGCCGTCGAGCCCGAGCCCGAGCCCGCCCCGGCGCCGGTCGCCGAGCCGACCGGCCGGGTGCGCCGCCGTGCCGTCCGCCCGTCCACCGCGATCTTCCAGGCCCCGGTGTTCCAGGAGCCGGCCCCCTACGTCGCGCAGCCCGCGGCCCAGCCGCAGCAGCCGGCCGCCGCCGCCCCGGCCCAGGCCGAGGAGCCGGCCGTCGCCGAGCGCGAGGAGGACGAGTTCGAGTACAGCGGCGTCGGCCGCCGCCGTCGCGTGCGCACCTCGGTGCGGGTGCAGCCGCCGGCCCGCTCCAAGGGCGGGCGGGCCGTGAAGGCCGCCGAGCGCGCCGCCGAGAAGGCCGAGCGGGCCGAGCGCGCCGCGGAGAAGGCCGCCGAGAAGGCCGCCGAGGCTCCGGTCGAGACGCCGGCCGTCGAGGCGCCCGTCGTCGAGGCCCCCGTCGCCGGTCCGGAGACCGAGGGCGACTGGGAGGAGGACGGCCGTCCGTCGCGCCGTCGCCGCCGGGGTGGCCGCCGCCGTCGCCGCGGCGAGTCCGAGGACTTCGAGAACGAGGCCCTCGAGACCGAGCAGCCCGCCGCCGAGGAGCCGGCCGAGGCCGCCGACGAGGAGGGCGACGAGGACGACGACCTGGCCGCCGGCCTGTCCTCCTCCCGCCGCCGTCGCCGCCGTCGCCGCCGCAGCGGCGAGGCCGGTGCCGTCGAGACCGCCGAGACCACCGAGGACGGCGTCCGCACGGTCGTGAAGGTGCGCGAGCCGCGCCGCCGCTCCACCGAGCCGTCCTTCGACCCGGACGAGGTGCAGTCCATCAAGGGCTCGACCCGTCTGGAGGCCAAGAAGCAGCGCCGCCGCGAGGGCCGCGAGCTGGGCCGCCGCCGGGTGCCGATCATCACCGAGGCCGAGTTCCTCGCCCGCCGGGAGTCCGTCGAGCGCGTCATGGTGGTGCGCCAGAACGGCCAGCGGACCCAGATCGGCGTCCTCGAGGACGGCGTGCTGGTCGAGCACTACGTGAACAAGGAGCAGGCCACCTCGTACGTCGGCAACGTCTACCTGGGCAAGGTCCAGAACGTGCTGCCGTCGATGGAGGCCGCGTTCGTCGACATCGGCAAGGGCCGCAACGCGGTGCTGTACGCCGGTGAGGTCAACTTCGGCGCGCTGGGCGGCCACGGCGGCCCGCGCCGGATCGAGTCGGTGCTGAAGTCCGGCCAGTCCGTGCTGGTGCAGGTCTCCAAGGACCCGATCGGCCACAAGGGCGCCCGCCTGACCAGCCAGATCTCGCTGCCCGGCCGTTACCTGGTGTACGTGCCCGAGGGCTCGATGACCGGCATCTCGCGCAAGCTGCCCGAGAACGAGCGCGCCCGCCTGAAGCAGATCCTCAAGAAGATCGTCCCGGACGACGCGGGCGTCATCGTGCGCACCGCCGCCGAGGGCGCCTCCGAGGAGGAGCTGACCCGCGACGTCCAGCGACTGCAGCAGCAGTGGGAGGACATCCAGAAGAAGGCCGCGACCGGCAACGCCCCCGCGCTGCTGTACGGCGAGCCGGACATGACCGTCCGGGTCGTCCGCGACATCTTCAACGAGGACTTCACCAAGGTCATCGTCTCCGGCGACGAGGCGTGGAACACCATCCACGACTACGTCTCCAACGTGGCCCCGGACCTCGCCGAGCGGCTCCAGCGGTGGACCTCCGAGGTGGACGTGTTCGCCACCTACCGGATCGACGAGCAGCTGATGAAGGCGCTGGACCGCAAGGTCTGGCTGCCCAGCGGCGGGTCGCTGGTGATCGACCGCACCGAGGCGATGGTCGTCATCGACGTCAACACCGGGAAGTTCGTCGGCCAGGGCGGCAACCTGGAGGAGACGGTCACCCGGAACAACATCGAGGCGGCCGAGGAGATCGTGCGCCAGCTGCGGCTGCGCGACCTCGGCGGCATCATCGTGATCGACTTCATCGACATGGTGCTGGAGTCCAACCGCGACCTGGTGCTGCGCCGCCTGCTGGAGTGCCTGGGCCGGGACCGGACCAAGCACCAGGTGGCCGAGGTCACCTCGCTGGGCCTGGTCCAGATGACCCGCAAGCGGGTCGGCCAGGGCCTGCTGGAGTCCTTCTCCGAGCCGTGCGTGCACTGCAACGGCCGCGGCGTGATCGTCCACATGGAGCAGCCGAGCACCCACGTCCACACCCCGGTCGCGCCGGCCGTCGAGCCGGCCGCGGGCAGCGGCAAGCGCCGCCGCCGGGGCAAGGGCGGGGCGGCCCACGAGGAGCCGCAGGCCGTCGAGGCCGCGGTGACCGAGGCCGAGGTCGAGGCCGATGCCGAGCTCGCGGTCGAGCCGGTGCGCGAGGAGATCGAGGGCCAGCTGGCCCTGGAGGTCCCGGGCACCGAGGAGTCGGCCGAGGCCCCGGCGGCCCAGCCGGACCTGGTCGAGATCCCGGCCGTCACGGCGGCCCCGGCCGGCCGCACCCGCCGCCGCGCGGTGCGCAAGGCGACGGCTCCGGCCGGTACGCCGGGCGGTGCCGAGATCGTGGTGCTGCAGGCGCGGGCCGACGCGGCGCTGGAGGCGGCCCTGGAGGCCGCCGCCCCGGCCGCCGAGCCCGTGGTGGCCGTCGAGGCCCCCGCGGCCGAGTCCCCCGCCGCCGAGGAGCCGCAGGCCGTCGAGGTCGCGGAGACCGAGGCCGGGGCCGTCGCGGAGACGGAGGCCGTCGAGGCCCCCGCCGCCGAGGCCGCGGTCGAGGGGTCCGCGGTCGAGGAGTCCGCGGAGGAGGCGCCGGCGCCCAAGAAGCGGGCCGCCCGCAAGACCGCCGCGAAGAAGACCGCCGCCAAGAAGACGACCGCGGCGGCCAAGAAGACCACCGCCCGCAAGACCGCCACCAAGCGGACGAGCGCGGCGGCCAAGAAGGCCGCGGCGGCCGAAGGTGATACGGCCGCCGAGTAGTGCCCCGGCCCGGGGCGGGACCCTTCCCGCCCCGGGCCGTACGGGCCGGTTTGCCCCCCGGGCGGGCGGTCCGTATTCTTGACCCTCGGCGTGTCTACGCCACGCTCCCGAGCACATCACCTTCCCGAGGTGACCGCGTCCGCGCGGTTCCGAGGGGAGAGGCCTCTGTGTCCGTACCCAGGTGGCTGGCGTCGGGAGTTCCGACCGAGCAAGGAAAGCAGGTACCGCATGTACGCGATCGTTCGCGCAGGCGGCCGCCAGCACAAGGTCGCCGTCGGCGACGTGCTGGAGATCGACCGTATCGAGGCCAAGCCGGGTGACTCGGTCGAGCTCTCGACCATCCTGGTCGTCGACGGCGAGGCCGTCACCTCCGACCCGTGGGTCCTCGCCGGCGTGAAGGCCCACGCCGAGGTGGTCGACCAGACCAAGGGTGACAAGATCGTCATCCTGCGCTACAAGAACAAGACCGGCTACCGCCGTCGCCAGGGTCACCGTCAGAAGCACACCGCGGTGCGCATCACCAGCATCGACTCGGTCAGCAAGTAAGGGGATAGCCGAAAATGGCACACAAGAAGGGCGCAAGCTCTACCCGTAACGGCCGTGACTCGAACGCCCAGCGCCTCGGCGTGAAGCGCTTCGGCGGCCAGGTCGTCTCCGCCGGCGAGATCCTCGTCCGCCAGCGCGGCACCCACTTCCACCCGGGTGCGGGCGTCGGCCGTGGCGGCGACGACACGCTGTTCGCGCTGACCGCCGGTGCGGTGCAGTTCGGCACCCGTCGCGGCCGCAAGGTCGTCAACATCGTGGCCTCCGAGGCCTGAGTCACACCAGACTCACAATGAAGGGTGGGCCGGAATGTTCCGGTCCACCCTTCATGCTTTACGCAGGTAGAAGCAGACTCATCCGTACTGGAGGCACACCCATGACCACCTTCGTGGACCGCGTCGAACTTCACGTCGCCGCGGGTAACGGGGGCCACGGCTGCGCCTCCGTGCACCGCGAGAAGTTCAAGCCGCTCGGCGGCCCGGACGGCGGCAACGGCGGGGAGGGCGGCAGCGTCATCCTCACCGTGGACGCTCAGATCACCACCCTGCTCGAGTACCACCACTCGCCCAAGCGCAAGGCCACCAACGGCAAGCCCGGCGCGGGCGGCAACCGCACCGGCGCGGACGGCGAGGACCTCGTCCTGCTGGTGCCGGACGGCACCGTGGTGCTGGACCGCAGCGGCAACGTGCTCGCCGACCTGGTCGGCCACGGCACCAGCTTCGTCGCCGCCCAGGGCGGCCGCGGCGGCCTCGGCAACGCCGCGCTCGCCTCGGCCCGCCGCAAGGCGCCCGGCTTCGCGCTGCTCGGCGAGCCCGGTGAGGCCCGTGACATCGTCATGGAGCTCAAGTCCGTCGCCGACGTGGCCCTGGTGGGGTACCCGAGCGCCGGCAAGTCCTCGCTGATCTCGGTGCTCTCCGCCGCCAAGCCGAAGATCGCGGACTACCCGTTCACCACCCTGATCCCCAACCTGGGCGTGGTCACCGCCGGCGACACCGTCTACACCATCGCCGACGTGCCCGGCCTGATCCCCGGCGCCAGCCAGGGCCGCGGGCTCGGCCTGGAGTTCCTGCGGCACGTCGAGCGCTGCTCGGTGCTGGTGCACGTGCTGGACTGCGCCACCCTGGAGCCGGGCCGCGACCCGCTGACCGACCTGGAGACCATCGAGGCCGAGCTGGCCCAGTACGGCGGTCTCGAGGACCGGCCGCGCCTGGTCGCGCTCAACAAGGTGGACGTGCCGGACGGCCAGGACATCGCCGACCTCACCCGGGCGTCCCTGGAGGAGCGCGGCTACCGCGTCTTCGAGGTCTCCGCGGCCTCCCGCAAGGGCCTGCGCGAGCTGAGCTTCGCGCTGGCCCAGATCGTCGCCGAGGCGCGGGCCGCCAAGCCCGTCGAGGAGTCGACCCGGATCGTGCTGCGGCCCGTCGCCGTGGACGACGCCGGCTTCACCATCACCGAGGAGGACGGCGCCTACCGCATCCGCGGCAGCAAGCCGGAGCGCTGGGTCCGCCAGACCGACTTCTCCAACGACGAGGCCGTCGGCTACCTGGCGGACCGGCTGGCCCGCCTCGGCGTCGAGGACCGGCTCTGGAAGGTCGGCGCCCACGAGGGCGACACCGTCATCATCGGCCCGGACGACAACGCCGTGGTCTTCGACTGGGAGCCGACCATGGCCGCCGGCGCCGAGATGCTCGGCCGCCGCGGCGAGGACCACCGCTTCGAGAACCCGCGCCCGGCCGTCGACCGCCGCCGCGAGAAGCAGAAGGGCCGGGACGCGGCCGAGGCCGAGTTCCTGGCCTTCGAGGCGCTCTCCAGCGGCCGCCAGGCCGCCATCGAGGGCGACGACGAGGACTGAGTCCGCGCAGCCGCGAGCGGCCCCCGCCACCCGTCCGGGTGGCGGGGGCCGCTCGCGTGTTCAGCGCCGGCGGGACGTCACTTCGTCCAGGCCGCCTGGACCTTGGTGATGTCGGTCGAGTCGCCGTAGCCGACCATCGCCGGGACGCCGCCGGCCGGGAAGCTGACGATGTCGCAGCCCTTGAACTCGACGCCCTTGGTGGCACCCGAGAAGCTCGGGGTGGTGCACTTGGCCACGGGGGTGGAGCCGGTCGGGTTGGCGAAGCTGGCGGTGCCGCCCGAGGCGTCGTAGACCTTGAACTTGGAGTTGGGCGCCGCGAAGGTCAGCTTGGAGTCCCCGAGGTTCTTCATCGTCCAGCTGACGTAGTAGATCGCCCGGCCGTCCAGGCCCGTGGTGGGGGCCTTGGCGTCCTGGAAGTCCTTGAGCGAGCCGGGGGTCACGCCGGTGACGGTGATCTCCAGCTTGGCCGCGGCGTTGAAGGTCTTGTCGGCGAAGTCGACGGTGGCGGGCTGGCCGAACTTCACCGCGGTGCCGGCCTGCGGCAGCTTGCCGCCGCCCGCGCCGCCGCCGGTGGCCGCGCCACCGGTCGCGCCGGCCGTGGCCGCCCCGCCCGTGGCCGCCCCGCCCGTGGCACCGGCGGTGGCCGCCCCGCCCGTGGCCGCGCCGCCGGTCGCGCCGGTCGGGGCCGCGGTCGAGCCGCCGGCCGCGCCGCCCGTGGCGGCACCCCCGGTCGCGGCACCGCCGGTGGCCGCGCCGCCGGTCGCCGCGCCGGTCTGGGCCGGGGCCGCGCCCGTGGCGCCGCCCGTCCCCGCCGGGGTGTCCGCGTTGTCCGGGCCGCAGGCCGCGAGCGACAGCGCGGTGGCCGCCGCCAGGGCGGCGACGGTGAGCTTGGTGGTGTACGTACGCATGGTGCGCTTTCCTGGGCGCGCGACCGCGAACCGTTGCCGGCCTGCCCATTGCGGTGCCGCCCGATGACACGAGAGTCGAAGACGAATGGGTTCAGCGGGCAAGAAGCCGTCCCCCGATCTGGCTTGCGGTCAGGGACCATACCAGCCATCCGGATTGTCGGCCGCGCTGTGGCGAGGCCGTGACCGGGACGGGTCCAGCCGGTGAAACAACCGGAGGGCGACCTGTGCGGATCGCGTAGATTTCGGGGGCGACGGCCGGGCCCGGCCCGCCGCACCAGCACCACACCGGAAGGGCGTACAGCGAGATGAGCGAGGACTCACTGCGGCAGGAGGTGCTGACCGCGCGGCGGATCGTCGTCAAGGTCGGCTCCTCCTCACTCACCACGGCGGCCGGCGGCCTGGACGCCGACCGGGTCGACGCCCTGGTGGACGCGCTGGCCAAGGTGCGGGCCCGCCCGGACGCGCCCGAGGTGGTCCTCGTCTCCTCCGGCGCCATCGCCGCCGGGCTCGCGCCGCTCGGCCTCGACAAGCGCCCCAAGGACCTCGCCCGCCAGCAGGCCGCCGCCAGCGTCGGTCAGGGCCTGCTGGTCGCCCGTTACACCGCCTCCTTCGCCCGCTACGGCATCCGGGTCGGCCAGGTCCTGCTCACCGCCGAGGACGCCAGCCGGCGCGCCCACTACCGCAACGCCTACCGCACCCTCGACCAGCTGCTCGCGATGGGCGCGATGCCGGTCGTCAACGAGAACGACACCGTCGCCACCGCCGAAATCAAGTTCGGCGACAACGACCGGCTCGCGGCCCTGGTCGCCCACCTCGTCCGGGCCGACCTGCTGGTGCTGCTCTCCGACGTCGACGGGCTCTACGACGGCGACCCCTCCCGGCCCGGCACCAGCCGGATCGACCGGGTGAGCGGCCCGCACGACCTCGACGGCATCGAGATCGGCAGCGCGGGCAAGGCGGGCGTCGGCACCGGCGGCATGGTCACCAAGGTCGAGGCGGCCCGGATCGCCACCGGAGCGGGCATCCCGGTGGTGCTCACCGCCGCCAGCCACGCCGCCGACGCGCTGGCCGGCCGGCCCACCGGCACCCTGTTCCTGCGCACCGGCAGCCGCACCTCCGACCGGATGCTCTGGCTCGCCCACGCGAGCAGCCCGCGCGGGGCCCTGCACCTGGACGCGGGCGCCGTCACGGCGGTCGTCTCGGGCGGCGCCTCCCTGCTGCCGGCCGGGGTCACCAAGGTCGACGGGGAGTTCGCCGCGGGTGATCCGGTGGACCTTCTTGCCGAAAACGGCCACATCGTGGCTCGTGGACTGGTCAACTTTGATGCGAGGGAGTTGCCCCGCCTGCTCGGCCGGTCCACCCGCGACCTGGCCCAGGAGTTCGGCGCCGCGTACGAGCGCGAGGTCGTCCACCGCGACGACCTGGTCGTTCTGCGCGGCTGACCGGCCCACGCGCCGGCACCGGCCGGCCGGCGGAGCGCGGTCGGCGGGCCGCTCCGCAGGGGGAGCGGCCCGGCCGCGGGCGAGGAGGGGTGCAGCCGGACCGGTCGGCCGAGGGCCGGCGGGACCGGTGCGGGGGGACGACACGACATCGCCGAACAGGAGGCCGCCGGTGGAACGCAGGCGCGAGACGGCGCTGACCGCGGGGACCGCGGGCCGGCGGCTCACCAGCATCGACGGCGGACGCGGGGACGCCCCCGCGCAGCCGGCCGGTCCGCCGCCGCAGGGGCCCCGAGGGGTGCGCAGGCCGCCGGCGCAGCGCGCCGACGAGGGGGAGCCGCCCACCGTGCCGGAGCAGGCCCGGCTCTGGCACGTGGTGCTGAGCGTGTCCGGGCAGGTGACCCCGCTGTCCTCGCTGCGGGCCTCGCTGGAGCGGCTGGCGCACGACCACTCGTTCTTCCTGACCGCGCGCTACGCCGCCGACCACGCGGAGATCCGGTACTGGGAGCAGGCCCGGGACCTGCACGACGCGGCGGCGATCGCGCTGCGGCTGTGGGGCGAGCACAAGCTCACCGCCAACCTGCCGCCGTGGGAGATCGTCGGCCTGGAGGTGGTCGACCGGGCGACGTACCACAAGCGGGTGGCGGAGGGCTTCGGCGACCCGTCGCCGCACCTGGGGGGCGTGCACCCGTACTGAGCGCCGGGCGGGCGGCGGGTGCGGTGGGTCCGGGCGCGGTGCGTCCGGGCGGGGTGATCGCGCGGCCCGGCCGGTGCGCGCGGGCCGGCTGCGGCGGGGTGCGTCCGGCCCGGAGTTCGGATGGCGAAACGGCGGACCGGCACGGCCGGCGCAGTCGCTACCCTGGGCGCATGACCAGCGACCTCGCCACCGCCGACAGCCCCGTCCTCGCCGTAGCGCGCCGAGCCCGGGAGGCCGCCGCCGCGATCGCCCCGCTGCCGCGCCGGGCGAAGGACGCCGCGCTGCTGGCGATCGCGGACGCGCTGGTGGCCCGCAGCGCCGAGATCACCGCGGCCAACGCCGAGGACGTGGCCCGGGCCCGCGAGGCCGGCACCGCCGAGTCGGTGATCGACCGGCTGAGCCTCGACCACGAGCGGATCGCCGCGATCGCCGCCGACGTGCGCCAGGTCGTCGGCCTGCCCGACCCGGTCGGCGAGGTGCTGCGCGGCTACACGCTGCCCAACGGCCTGGACGTGCGCCAGGTACGGGTGCCGCTCGGCGTGGTCGGCATCATCTACGAGGCCCGGCCGAACGTGACCGTGGACGCCGCGGCGCTCTGCCTCAAGTCCGGCAACGCCGTACTGCTGCGCGGCTCGGCCTCCGCCTACCGCTCCAACACCGCGCTGGTCGCCGTCCTGCGGGACGCCGTCGCCGCCGCCGGACTGCCCGCCGACGCCGTCCAGCTGGTGCCGGGAGAGAGCCGCGAGTCCGTCCAGGAGCTGATGCGCGCCCGGGGCCTCGTCGACGTGCTCATCCCGCGCGGCGGCGCCTCGCTGATCCGCGCCGTGGTCGAGGGCTCGACCGTCCCCGTGATCGAGACCGGCACCGGCAACTGCCACGTCTACGTGGACGCGCGGACCGACCTGGCGATGGCCGTCGGCATCCTGCTGAACTCCAAGGCGCAGCGGGTCAGCGTCTGCAACTCCGCCGAGACGCTGCTGGTCCACCAGGACGTCGCGGACGCCTTCCTGCCGCTCGCGCTGGCCGCCCTCGCCGAGGCCGGGGTCACCGTGCACGGCGACGACGCGGTGCTCAAGGCCGCAGAGGGCACCGGCGTCACCGCGGTGCCCGCCACCGACGAGGACTGGGGCACCGAGTACCTCTCCTACGACCTGGCGGCGGCCGTGGTGCCCTCGCTGGACGCCGCGGTGGAGCACATCCGCCGCTGGTCCTCCGGCCACACCGAGGCCATCGTCACCACCTCGCAGGCCGCCGCCCGGCGGTTCACCCAGCTGGTCGACTCGACGACCGTGGCCGTCAACGCCTCCACCCGCTTCACCGACGGCGGTGAGTTCGGCTTCGGCGCGGAGATCGGGATCTCCACCCAGAAGCTGCACGCCCGCGGCCCGATGGGCCTGCCCGAGCTGACCAGCACCAAGTACATCGTCACTGGTGACGGGCACGTGCGGGGCGAGGCGACGCAGACCGTCGGCGGGGCCGCGGACGCCGGCTGACCCGGCCCGGGGCGCCCCGCGTCACACGGGCGACGGACCAACTGCGAGGAGCCACAGACAAATCGCCCGCCCGGTAATACGCTGAATCCGTGGCTGAGGATGTGGGGGGCTTGCCGTACCCCGACGGCGCCGACCACGGTGGTGCGGACGACGAGTTCGCCACCGTGGTCTTCGATGAGGCCTTCGTCCGGTCCGCCGCCGTGCACGAGCCGACGGCCAAGGAGCGGCAGCTCGCCGCCGCCGAGGCCCGGTTCGAGCCGGACTCCGCGGGCCCGGGCTGGGGGTATGACGTCACGGCCGGGGACGGGCTGCCGCTGGAGCTGCGCCCGTACCCGAGCGGACTCGACGACGACCACCACTACCCCGACCCCTGGTCGGGCCCGGGCCGGGCGACCGGCCGCCAGGGCCGCCGCCGGGGCGGGCGGGGTGCCGACCCGCTGCGCGGGCGCGGACGGTACGTGGCGCAGCAGCGCTGGCACCGGCCGGTGGCCTGGATCCTCGCCGTGATCATGGGCGTGAGCCTGGTGGCGGTCGCCGTCGCGGCGATCTACCAGGGCGTGGGCGGGCCGGCCGGCGCGCCCCGGCGCCCCGAGTCCGGCAGCAGCAGCGCAGGGACGGACCCGCGACCCGCGCCGGCCGAGCCGTCGCTCGTGGTCACCGCACCCGCGGGGTGACGTCGTAGCGGCGGTGCGGGTCGGGGCGGGTGGTCACGGAGCGCTCCCGGGAATCTGTGTGAGCGCCCTCGTGGAGCGGCCCGGATCCGGCTTACCCTGGTGTCATGGGTGACCCGCGAGAACCTCCGGAGGGTACGCCCGACGGTGGTTCCGGCAACGAGGACGAATACCGGTCCGTCGTTTTCGACGAATCGTTCGTCCGGGCTGCCCGGATCCAGGAGCTGTCCGCCCGGGAGCGGCTGGCCGGGTCCTTCGGGAAGGCCACCCGGGCCCGGGTGCGGCTCGGTCCGCTGGGCACCGTCCCGCGGCAGGCGCTCGCCCTGCTGCTGCTCATCCTGCTGGCCTTCGGGGCTGCGGTGTACTTCGGGGTCAGCTCGCCGAACCGGATCTCGGCCCGGCCCGAGGGCAGTCAACTGACCGTCAGTCTGGTCGCGTTGAGCCCCGCCGCGGCGGTCAAACCGGTCGCCGACCCGGCCGATCCGTTCGCCGCGCTGCCGGTCGGCTACAGCGACGGTGCGATCGGCCTGGGCACCCCGAGCGGGGCCGCCACCGAGCACTTCAGCCGGGTCGAGGTCACCAAGGCGCTCGACACCGTCCAGCGCTACCTGGTCGCCTCGTCGCTCGCTCCGGGCACCCTCGTCCAGGGCGCCACCGACGACGTGCGGGCCTTCGTGACCCCGGGGGAGCAGGCCCAGTTCGACACCAGCGTCGCCCAGCCCGTCGACGACCGGCACCACGCGCTCACCGGCTGGCTGGTCCGCTTCGACCCGGCACAGGTCGCGCTCGCCGCGGACTCCGTCAAGGTGACCGGTGCTATGCGGATCGACGAGGCGGACAGCGGCACCCTGCAGATCACCACCGACCACACCTTCGTCTACGCGCTGAAGGCGGCCGGAGCCCCGGCCGGCGCGCCGGTGACCCTGGAGACCGTGCGGCGGCAGCTGACCTTCCAGTTCGACCGGGTCGACCTCGCCTCGGCGCAGCTGCGGCTGGTGGACTCGGTCATCCAGGCCGGCCCCCAGCCCTGCAGCGGTTCGATGGCCGGGTTCCTGCAGCCGGTGCTCGCGACCGCGCAGGGCACCCAGGTCCCGGCGCCGGCGGCGATCGACCCGGGCAACCACGCGCACCCGGCGTGGCAGGTCTGCGGGGTGCTGGCGGGCGGCTGAGGCACGGCTCCGGGGTTTTCCCCCGGGGTCCGGGGGGCTTCGCGCCGCCCGTGGCCGGGGCTTCCTCGCCGCCGCGGCGGGGTCCGGGCCTGCTCCCCGCCCGGGTGCGGGGCTTCTCTCTCCGCCCGGGTGCGGGGCTTCCTCTCCGCCCGGGTACGGGGTCTCTTCGCCGCCCGGGTACGGCGACGGCCGGCGCCCCGGGGCGGGGCACCGGCCGTCGACGGGCGGGCGGGTCAGCCCTTGCCGCGGTCCTCGCCGTCCTCGCGCGGGGCGGCGGACGGGCGGGCGGCGCCCGTGAAGGTGTCGCGGAGCTTGCCGCCGACGTTCGCGGCACCGCCGGCGACGTCCCGGATCAGGCCCATCAGCGGGTCCTTGCTGTCCTTCACCGAGGACGTGTAGTGGTCGGCGGCGGCCTTCCACTGATCGCCGACCGAGGTGTTCGGGTCGTCCGCCCGGCGCGGGTAGGCGCCGGCCAGGATCGAGCGGTAGTCCTCGCTCTCGGCCCACTTCTTCAGCTGGGCGACCCGGACCACCGCGAACGGGTGGCTCTGCGGCAGCACCTGGAGCAGCTTGAGCACGCCGTCGCGCAGGTCCCCGGCCTTCTCGTACTCCTCGGCCTGCTCCAGGAAGGCGTCGACGTTCAGCTCGGCCAGGTCGTGCCCGCCGGCCAGCTTCATCAGGGCCCGCATGGACGCCTGGAGGTCCTGCCCGGCGAGCAGGCCCGCGCGGTCGCTGGACAGCTCCGCCTTGCGGAACCACTCCTTGAGCGCGGTGACGACCGCCATGATCGCCAGGTTGCCGAGCGGCACCCAGGCGACCCGGGTGGCGATGTTGGTGAGGATCATCAGCATCGTCCGGTAGACGGCGTGGCCGGACATCGCGTGGCCGACCTCGTGGCCGATGACCGAGCGCAGCTCCTCCTCGTCCATCAGGTCGACCAGGCCGCTGGTGATCACGATGACCGGGGAGTCGATGCCGATGCAGTACGCGTTGACCGTCGGGTCCTGGGTCACGTACAGGTCCGGGACCTTCTCCAGGTCGAGCACGTAGGCCGCGTCGCGCACCATGTCGTACAGCTCGGGGAACTGGCGCTCGGAGGTCTTCACGGCGGTGGCCAGGAACATCAGCCGGATCGAGCGCTCGGAGACCAGCCCGGCGAGCTTCTTCAGCACGTCGTCGAAGCCGGTCAGCTTGCGCAGGGCGACCAGGGCGGACCGGTCCGCCGGGTGCTCCCAGGCACGGGTGGAGATGCCGGCGAAGCGCTGGCGGCGCCGGCTGGGGGTCTTCACGGTCGGGTCGGTCATGGTCCGGGTACCTCCTGGTCGACGGCGGCCCCGGCCCGGCGGCCGGCCCCCCGCTGCTGTGCTCCTTCAACGACTGAATCTGCAACGTCCGTGGTTGCGTACTCGTCCCCGGGCGGGCACGCGTACCCGGGCCGGGCGGGCACCAGGACCCGGACCGGGTGCGCCGCGGGGCCCGGACCGGGCGCGGCGCGGGGGCCGGTGGGGGCCGCCGGTGTGAGGCCGGTTTACCCTGAATGCCCTGGAGAACCGAGACCGGACCCGGCCGCGGTACCGAGCAGTTCGAGGAGCCCGCAGATGTCCACCGACGCGCTTGTCAGCCTGGCCACGCCCATCTCGAACGAGGCCGGCCCGGGTATCTTCCTGCGGATCATCGTGGTGGCGTCGTTCGTCGGCGTCGGCCTGCTGGTCTGGATCATGGCGCGCGCCTTCCGCGGCAACTGAGGCCCCGCGGGGCCCCGCCCGGGGCGCGTCGCACCTGCTGCCCGCCCCGGCGGGGCTCACCCCCGGTCAGCGGCGGTGGGCCGCCGAGCGGTTGCGGTGTGACCCCCCGTACGATGACGGGTGGGCCCTCACCGGCCCGGAAGAACCCCAGGTCCGTTCACCCGAGCCGAGAAGGTCACGCCGACCATGAACACTGCCGCCGCACTCCCCGTCCTGAACCTGCTCGCCGAGGGCGAGGGGGGCAACCACGACAGCCTCAACCCGTACCTGACGGGTGGCGCCGCACTGTTCATCCTGCTGCTCCTGCTCTTCGTCACCACCCGCTTCAACCGGGACCGCTGAGCCCGTCCCGACGCCGCCCGGGGGGCGTCCGGCCCGTGCGCCGGACGCTCCCCGAGGCGTCTGCGGAGGACCCCCACCCGGGCGTTCCCGCACCGTAACGGGCGTCGCGTAAGGTGTGGCGGCATGGGAGAGCAGGCCGGGAATCCCGGCGGACCGGAACCGGTGAAGAAGCGCCTCGGCGTGATGGGCGGAACCTTCGACCCGATCCACCACGGCCACCTGGTCGCCGCCAGCGAGGTGGCGAGCGCGTTCCACCTGGACGAGGTGGTCTTCGTCCCGACCGGGCAGCCGTGGCAGAAGAGCGACCGCCAGGTCACCCCGGCCGAGGACCGCTACCTGATGACGGTCATCGCCACCGCCGAGAACCCGCAGTTCTCGGTCAGCCGGATCGACATCGACCGCGAGGGCCCGACGTACACCGTCGACACCCTGCGCGACCTGCACGCCATGCACCCGGACGCCGACCTCTTCTTCATCACCGGTGCCGACGCGCTCGCCCAGATCCTGTCCTGGCGCGACTCCGAGGAGCTCTTCTCGCTCGCCCACTTCATCGGATGCACCCGCCCGGGGCACACTCTGTCGGACGCCGGGCTTCCGGTGGGCGGGGTCTCCCTGGTGGAGGTCCCGGCGCTGGCCATCTCCTCCACGGACTGCCGCAACCGGGTCGCCAAGGGCGAACCGGTCTGGTACCTCGTCCCGGACGGCGTGGTCCGCTACATCGACAAGCGGGCGCTGTACGCGCCGCACCGGACCTGACCAGGAGCGGGCGTGAGTGATCGCAGCGGCGGCCAGCAGCACCAGCAGCCGGAGGAGTGGTCGACGGGGCAGTACCAGCAGCCGTACCAGGCGTACCAGCAGCAGCAGCCGCAGCAGCCGCAGCAGTACGACCAGTACGGGCAGCCGGTGTACTCCCAGGACGCCTACGGCTACCAGGAGCAGCAGCCCTACCAGCAGCAGCCGTACCAGGCGTACCAGCAGCAGCCGCAGCAGTACGACCAGTACGAGCAGCAGTACGACCCGTACGGGCAGCCCGTGCAGCCGGGACAGGCCGGCCAGGCGTACCAGCAGCAGGGCGGCTACGGCTACCAGGACCAGCAGTACGGCTACGACGGCTACCAGCAGCAGGCCTACCCGGCCGCCCCGTCGGTGGCCGAGCCCGAGCCCGGGGCCCGGTCCGGGCAGCGACCCGGACCGGCCGTCACCGCCGAGCCCCCGGCCCCCGCGCCGCCGCGCCCGCGCGCGCCCAAGCCCGCCGCGGCCCCGGCCAAGCCCGAGCAGCCGTCCGAGATGGTCGGCGGGGCCCGGGCCGGCAAGGCCGGCTCGAAGGCGTCCAAGGACGACTACCCCACGGGCGAGTTCACCTTCGTCGACGAGGAGGCGGAGGAGACCGAGGACGTCATCGACTGGCTGAAGTTCGCCGAGTCCCGCAGCGAGGTGCGCGCCGAGCGCCGCCGCAAGCTGCGCAACCGGCTGATCGGCCTCGGCGTGGTGGTGGCCCTCGCGGCGGCCGGCACCGGCGGCTACCTCTGGTTCACCGGCGACAAGCAGACCGCGGCGAGCGCGGCCGGCCCGCGCCAGGTCAACGTGGTGCACCTGCGCGACCTGCAGGGCAAGGTCTCCAGCGCGCTGCTGGTCAACGACGTCACCGGCAAGAAGGGCACCGTCCTGCTGCTGCCCGACACCCTGCGGCTGCCCGGCCCCGGCGACCCGCCGGTCACCACCGTCGGCCAGGCCATGGACAGCATGGGCGCCTCGGCCACCCGCGACGGCCTGTCCACCGTGCTCGGGGCCCCGGTCGCCGGCACCTGGCGCCTGGACACCCCGTACCTGGAGATGCTGGTCTCCCAGCTCGGCGGAGTCCGCGTGGACACCAACGCCGAGACCCACGAGGGCGGCAAGCCGGACGGCAAGCTGCTCTCCGCGGCGGGCAAGAACACCATGCTCAACGGAAAGGCCGCGGTCGCCTACGCCACCCTGCAGGCGCAGGGGGAGAACCGCGACGCCCAGCTGGCCCGTTTCGGGCAGGTGATGGACGCGGTCCTGCGCACCATGCCCACCGAGCTGAAGGACGCCAAGGACGACGTGCACCGGATGAACGCGGTGCTCGACCCCTCGCTGCCCGAGGACGCCCTCGCCGGGGTGCTCGCCCAGCTCGCCCAGCAGGCGAAGGACGGCCACCTCGGCACCACCGCGCTGACCGTCAAGCCGGACGGCGGCCTGGACGAGGCCACCGCGGGCAAGCAGGTCAAGGACGTGCTCGGCGGCACCGTGAAGTCCGCGGCCTCCGGCGAGGCCCCGGCCCGGGTCTCGATCCAGGACGCCACCGGGAACGACCAGGCGGCCGCCGCCGCACAGGTCCAGGTGGTCAACTCCGGCCTGACCTTCATCCCCGGCGGCTCCAGGACCGCCCCGCAGGCCACCAGTGAGATCCGCTACACCGACGACGCCCGGCAGGCCGCGGCGAAGTCGCTGGCGACCAGTCTCGGCCTGCCGGACACAGCGGCGAAGAAGGTCGGGGACGCCCAGAACGCGGACCTCGTGGTGGTGCTCGGCAAGGACTACCAGCCGCCGAAGAACCAGTAGGGCGGGCCCGCCCGGGCCGGACCCGGCCCCGGGCCCCGGCCCGGGCGGGCCCGGCGGGCGGCGGCGCGGCCCCGGAAAAGCGTTCCGGGGCCGCCTCGGCGGCGTGAGATCCTGGAAGGCACCCCCGGCCGAGCGCCGGGGGCACCCAAGCCGCCGAGCCGGAAGAACACCGTGACCGTCACCGACCACAGCCAGCAGCTCATCACCGTCGCCGCGCAGGCGGCGGCCGACAAGCTCGCGCACAACATCATCGCCTTCGACGTCAGCGAGGTGCTGTCGATCACCGACGCCTTCCTGATCGCCTCCGCCGGCAACGACCGCCAGGTCCGGGCCATCGCCGAGGAGATCGAGGACCAGCTGCGCGAGCAGCTGGACATCAAGCCGGTGCGCCGCGAGGGCGAGCGCGAGGGCCGCTGGATCCTGCTCGACTACCTGGACATCGTCGTCCACGTCCAGCACTCCGAGGAGCGTTCCTTCTACTCGCTGGACCGCCTCTGGAAGGACTGCCCCGAGCTGCCCCTGCCCGAGGACGCCGTCGCCTCGCGCAACCGCCCCGACGCCCACACCGACGGGGCCGGCAACGCCGTCGCCCCGGCGGACGACTTCGGCAAGCCCGAGGACCTGCACTGAGCCGGGACGCGCGGGGCCCGCGCATCGTCTTCTGGCGGCACGGTCAGACCTCCTGGAACCTCGAGTCCCGCTTCCAGGGCACCACGGACATCGAGCTGACCGGGCAGGGCGTCCTGCAGGCCCAGCGGGCGGCCCGGCTGCTCTCCGGCCTGCGGCCCGACCTGCTGATCTCCTCCGACCTCGTCCGGGCCCGGCGCACCGCCGAGGAGCTGGCCCAGGTCACCGGGCTCGACGTCCAGCACCACGAGGGCCTGCGGGAGACCTACGCGGGCTCCTGGCAGGGCCTGACCAACGCCGAGATCCGCGAGCGCTACCCCGAGGAGTACGCGGCCTGGGCGGCCGGCGAGCCGGTCCGGCGCGGCGGCGGCGAACTCGCGACCGAGGTCGCCGACCGCTCCGTCCCGGTGGTGCTCGAGGCCGTCGCCAAGCTGCCGGAGCACGGGACGCTGGTGGTGGTCAGCCACGGCGGGACCATCCGCACCATGCTCGGGCGGCTGCTCGACCTGGAGCCCGCCCAGTGGGAGTGCTTCGGCGGACTGTCGAACTGCTGCTGGTCGGTGCTCGGCTCGGGGGCGCGCGGCTGGCGCCTGCTGGAGCACAACGCGGGCACGCTCCCGCAGCCGGTGATCGGCGACGACACCTGAGCGACGGGTGCGTCACGGGTGGGACGGAGGGGGCCCGGAAGGGCCCCGAGAGGGCGGATTTCGCAGTTCCGGGCCTGACCAGCTAGAGTCTTCCTCGTTCGCAGGGAAGGAACGCGGCCCGGAAGGGAAGCGGGAGATCCGGTGAGTGCGGGGCTATAGCTCAGTTGGTAGAGCGCTTGCATGGCATGCAAGAGGTCTGGGGTTCAATTCCCCATAGCTCCACTCCGCACCAGCGATCCTGTTCAGGCAGGGGAGCCCGTGTCGCGGGGCTATAGCTCAGTTGGTAGAGCGCTTGCATGGCATGCAAGAGGTCTGGGGTTCAATTCCCCATAGCTCCACAGCAGTGGAGAGGCCGTCACCCTTCGGGTGGCGGCCTCTCGCGTTGTGGGGGTGCGTCCGTCGGGCCGGGTCGTCGGGGTGCGTCCGTCGGGTCGGGTCGGGGTGGCGGGAGCGACCGGGTGCACGGCGACCCGTCCGGGGCCCGCGGCAGCCGGCGGACCACGCAGGTCACGGCCCGGTCGGCGGCCGCGGGAAACGGATTCGTGGAGCACCCCCGGGACCGTGTAAAGTAGTCGATGTCGCCGAGGGAAACCGGACGGAAACGGCCGAAAGCCCCCGGTGACATCGCAGGTCAAGGGGCTATAGCTCAGTTGGTAGAGCGCTTGCATGGCATGCAAGAGGTCTGGGGTTCAATTCCCCATAGCTCCACAGCAGTCGAGGGCCGTCTTCCGAAAAGGGAGGCGGCCCTTCGTCGTTCTGCTCATGCCACCGGCGGGAGACCCGGAAAGACCGCTACCTTCGTGCCATGGCCGATCTGGAGCGAAGGCGGAACGAGGAACTGGCCCGGATACTGCACCAGCTCGGCTGGAGTCCGGAACGGCTCGCCCGCGAGGTGAGCCTCGCCCTGCCGCCGGGCCTGGCCATCAGCTCCACCGCCCCCTACAAGTGGCGCGACCGCGGCATGGTGCCGCGCAGCCCGCACGACCAGACCGTCTGCGAGGTCCTCAGCCGCACCCTCGGCATCGCCGTCACGTACGAGCAGCTCTGGGGCCGGATGGGCGGCCACCGCGGCGCCAAGATCCTCTCGCCCCGGCTGCTCACCGACCCGTGGACCGCCGACACCGCCCAGACCGCACTGCGCGAGGCCGCCACCGACGCCGGACCGGTCCGCCTCACCGACCTCTTCCGCGGCGCCGACCTCGACCAGGCCGCCGAACGGCTCGCCTCCCCGCCGCCACCCGTCGGCGGCGGCGAGGGGGCCCTGCGCATCGACCCCGGCCTGGTTGGCGACCTCGGCCTCTCCTACCGCAGCAAGCAGCGGCTCGAACGCTCCTGCGGCGGCGGCCTCGTCCTCGGCCCCACCCGCGCCGAACTCGCCATGGTGGCCAAGCTGCTGGAGCTCGGCGCGTATGACGAACGGCTCGGCCGCGAGCTCTACGGCACGGCCAGCCGGCTCGCCCGGCTGGCCGGCTGGGCCGCCTACGACCTCGGCCACGACGCGGCCGCCCAGCGGGCCTTCGTCGCCGCGCTGCGCGCCGCCCACGTCAGCGGTGAGCCCCGGCTGGGCGTCGCCGTGCTCGGCGCCCTGGTGGCGCTCGCCCCGCAGGGCGCGGGCGGGCGGGGCCTGGACGCCGTCGACGCCCTCGACCGGGCCCTGACCGTCCACGCCGCCGCGCTGAGCCCCGTCGGGCGGGCCCGCCAGCTCGGCCGGATCGCCCGCGCGCACGGACGCCGGGGCGAGGCGGAACGGACCGAGCGGGCCGCCGCCAGGGCCTTCGCCGAGCTCGACGGCGTGCCCGGTACGGCCGAGGCCCGCGCCGACCTCGCCGGGATGGTGGGGGAGGGGCGCCTGGCGCTCGGCCAGTACCGGCTGGCCAAGGCGCTGCTCGCGGAGGCCGTCGCGGGCCTCGGGGCCGGCCGGGCCCGGTCGAAGGCGCTGCTGATGGTCCGCCTCGCCGAGACCCACCGGCGCCTCGGCGACCAGCGGGAGGCGGCCCGGACCGCGGCGCTCGCCCGGACGCTCGCCTCGGGCATGCAGTCCGAGCGGCTGGCCCGGGCGCTGCGGGACTTCGACACGGCGGGGCGGGTGGCGGCGCAGGCCGGGAGGTGAGGGGCGGGCCCGGTGCGTCGGCCGCCGCCCGTCGGTGACGGTCCGGCTCCGGTGGCGCGGCGGCTCGGCCCCGGCAGCGGGCGGGGTCCGGGGCAGGCGCGCGGCGGGCGGCCGGTGCGGGGCGCGCCCCGGGCGGCCCGTGAAGGGCGTGCGGCGGGCGGTCCGTGAGGGCGTGCGGCGGGCGGTCCGCAGGGCGGTACACCCGGGAGCGGGCCGACCCGCTTGCGGTACCCTGAGCCCATGCGAACCGTGCGCCTGCTCCTTAGCCGGCCGCGCTGACCAGGACCGGCTGCGCCCTCGGGCGGGGCCGGAGTCGGCGTGGCGTCCCCTCCTGCGAGGGGATTTTTTGTTTTCCGCCCCCGTTCACGGGCCGGCCGTGTGCGCGGTTCGCCAACTGACACCGATGGAGCTTGAAGGACCATGAGCGAGACGACCCCTGCGTCCGGCACGGCCGAGACCGTGACCGAGCCGTTCCGGTACAGCGCTGCGCTGGCGGCGGAGATCGAGTCCCGCTGGCAGGACATCTGGGAGAAGGAGGGCACCTTCCACGCCCCCAACCCCACCGGTGCGCTGGCCGACCCGTCGGCCGGTGACGTCGCCGCGCGGCCGCACAGCTTCATCATGGACATGTTCCCGTACCCCTCGGGTGCGGGCCTGCACGTCGGCCACCCGCTGGGCTACATCGCCACCGACGTCTACGCCCGCTACCAGCGGATGACCGGCCACAACGTGCTGCACACGCTGGGCTACGACGCCTTCGGCCTGCCCGCCGAGCAGTACGCGGTGCAGACCGGCACCCACCCGCGGGTCTCCACCGAGGCCAACATCGCCAACATGCGCCAGCAGCTGCGCCGGCTGGGCCTGGGCCACGACCCGCGCCGCTCGATCTCCACGATCGACCCGGAGTACTACCGCTGGACCCAGTGGATCTTCCTGCAGATCTTCAACTCCTGGTACGACGAGGCCGCCGGCAAGGCCCGCCCGATCGCCGAACTCGTCGCCGGGTTCGAGTCCGGTGAGCGCGCCACCCCGGACGGCCGCGCCTGGGCCGAGCTGTCCGCCGCCGAGCGGGACGAGCTGCTGGGCGAGTACCGGCTGGCGTACGCCAAGGAGGTGCCGGTCAACTGGTGCCCCGGCCTGGGCACCGTCCTGGCCAACGAGGAGGTCACCGCGGACGGCCGCTCCGAGCGCGGCAACTTCCCGGTGTTCAAGTCCAACCTGCGCCAGTGGATGATGCGCATCACCGCGTACTCCGACCGGCTGATCGCCGACCTGGACCTGCTGGACTGGCCCGAGGCCATCAAGCTGCAGCAGCGCAACTGGATCGGGCGCTCCGAAGGCGCCCGGGTCGACTTCGCCGTCGGCTCCGACGAGAAGATCACCGTCTTCACCACCCGCCCGGACACCCTGTTCGGCGCCACCTACATGGTGCTGGCGCCCGAGCACGGTCTGGTCGACTCGATCGTCCCGGCCGCCTGGCCCGAGGGCGTGCCCGCCGAGTGGACCGGCGGTGCCGCCACCCCCGCCGAGGCCGTCGCCGCCTACCGCGCCACCGCCGCCGCCAAGTCGGACGTCGAGCGCCAGGTCGAGGCCAAGGTCAAGACCGGCGTGTTCACCGGCGCCCACGCCGTCAACCCGGTCAGCGGCGCGGCCGTCCCGGTGTTCATCGCCGACTACGTGCTGATGGGCTACGGCACCGGCGCCATCATGGCCGTCCCCGCCCACGACCACCGCGACTTCGCGTTCGCCCGCGCCTTCGCGCTGCCGATGCGCTGCGTCGTCGAGCCCACCGACGGGCGCGGCGAGGACCCGGCGGCCTGGGACGACGCGTTCGACACCTACGACTCGGTCATCGTCAACTCCACCCGGGACGGCCTGACCCTGGACGGCCTGAGCGTCGTCGACGCCAAGGCGCACGTGACCGGCTGGCTGGCCGAGCGCGGCATCGGCGAGGGCACCGTCAACTACCGCCTGCGCGACTGGCTGTTCAGCCGCCAGCGGTACTGGGGCGAGCCCTTCCCGATCGTCTACGACGAGGACGGCGTCATGCACGCGCTGCCCGAGTCGATGCTGCCGGTCGAGGTCCCCGAGGTCGACGACTACTCGCCGCACACCTACGACCCGTACGACTCCACCTCCTCGCCCAAGACCCCGCTGTCGCGCAACGAGGACTGGGTCAACGTCGAGCTGGACCTGGGCGACGGCCCGAAGCGGTACCGCCGCGAGACCAACACCATGCCCAACTGGGCGGGTTCCTGCTGGTACGAGCTGCGCTACGTCGACCCGTCCAACGACGCGGCCGTGGTCGACCCCGCCAACGAGCGCTACTGGCTGGGCCCGACCGCGACCAAGCCGGCCGGCGGCGCCGACCTGTACGTCGGCGGTGCCGAGCACGCCGTGCTGCACCTGCTGTACGCGCGCTTCTGGCACAAGGTGCTGCACGACCTGGGCCACGTCTCCTCCGTCGAGCCGTTCCACAAGCTGTTCAACCAGGGCATGATCACCGCGGACGTCTACCGCGACGAGCGCGGCTTCCCGGTGCCCGCCGCCGAGGTCGAGGAGCGCGACGGGGCCTACTCCTGGCAGGGCGAGCCGGTCAAGCGCGAGGCCGGCAAGATGGGCAAGTCCCTGAAGAACGCCGTCGCCCCCGACGACATCGCCGACGAGTACGGCGCCGACACGCTGCGCCTGTACGAGATGTCGATGGGCCCGCTGGACGTCTCCCGCCCCTGGGACACCCGCGCGGTCGTCGGCTCGTACCGCTTCCTGCAGCGGCTGTGGCGCAACGTCGTCTCGGAGACCACCGGCGAGCTGGTCGTCACCGAGGAGGAGCCGGACGAGGCCACCCTGCGGGCCCTGCACAAGGCGATCGACGGCATCCGTGCCGACATGGCCGGGCTGCGCTTCAACACGGCCGTCGCCAAGGCGATCGAGCTGAACAACGCCCTGGTCAAGCGCGGCTCCACGCCGCGCGCCGTGGCCGAGCAGCTGGTCCTGATGGTCGCGCCGCTGGCCCCGCACATCGCCGAGGAGCTGTGGCGCCGACTGGGCCACGGCGAGTCGCTGGCGCACACCGACTACCCGGTCGCCGACCCGGCGTACGTGGTGGACGAGTCGGTGACCTGCGTGGTGCAGATCAAGGGCAAGGTCAAGGCGCGGCTGGAGGTCGCCCCGGGCATCTCGGACGCCGAGCTGGAGGCGCTGGCGCTGGCCGACCCGGCCGTCGTCGCGGCGCTGGGCGACGCGCCGGTGCGCAAGGTGATCGCGCGGGCTCCGAAGCTGGTGAACATCGTCACCGGGTGACTCGGTGATCGGGTGACTGGTCGACCGGGGGTCGGTGGATCGGGTGACCGGTCGGCGGCGGTCGGTCGGTGTGCCGGTCGAGCGTGGTGTGTGGGCGGGCGTCCTCCGGGGCGCCCGCCCTTCGCCGTGCTCCGGCGCTCTCCGCCGTGCTCCGGCTCCCGCTCCTCTCCCTGCGCGCCCTGTGCCCTTGGGGGAATCCCCGATCTGTCCCTGATCTCCGCCGCCGGGGCCCGTTCGGCCGGCCCCCGGGCCCCGTGCGGCGGCTACGGTGGAACCCTCGGCAGGGCGGCCCGCGTTGGGACCGGTGGGGGCCGAAACGGTGGCGGAAGGTGGCTCGCGATGGACGTGTTCGGCGTGATGATCGGCCTGGTCCTGCTCTTCGGGATCGCGGCGCTGGTACTGGCCGTGGTCGGCACGGTGCGGGCGGCGAAGACGGTCGCCGCGAAGATCGGGCAGCACGAGGCCAACGCCCGCCGCGCCGTGGAGAACGCCACCCTCAAGGCGAAGACCTACACCAAGGCCGGGCCGCCCGGGCAGATCGCCGCCGTCCGGCTGGGCCTGCGCACCTCCCTCGACGGCACCCGGCAGGTGCTGGAGGGCGGGCTGCCCCAGGACGGCCAGCTCGGTGAGTCCCTCGCCCTGCTGACCAGGCTCGACGCGCACGCCGCCGAACTCGACGCCGAACTGCGGATGCTCGAGCGGGAGCCGGACGTCGCCCGGATCGCCGCCAAGCTGCCCGAACTGCGCCGCCGTGCCGAACGGATCACCCGCTCGGCGGAGACCATGCGCTGGGCCGCGCAGGACCGGATGCACCGGTTCGCCGACGACGAGCTCGGCCGGCTCAGCCAGGAGTGCGAGAGCGAGGCCGGGGCGCTGCGGCACTGGGACGGGCCGTCGTCCGGGGCGTCGTCCGCTTCCGGATCGTCCGCGTCGGGTTCGTCCGGTACGTCGGGCTCGTCGGGCTCCGCCGGGGCCGCGGGGGGTGCGGGAGAGCCGGCGGCACGGGCCGGGCTGACCGACGGGAAGGGGCGCGCGGGTGCGGAGGAGCTGCTCGGGCTCGCCGACCCGCTGGCCAAGCTGGCGCAGCGCCTGCGGAAGCCGTCGGCGGGGCCCACGGCCGGCTGAACGGGGCCCGCAGCAGGGCGCTGTCCTCGGCGACGAACGGGGAGTAACCTCCGCCTCATGCCCTCCGACCTCGCACTCGTCACCGATTCCACGGCCTATCTGCCGCAGGAGGCCCTCGACCGCCACGGGATCACCGTCGTCCCGCTCAGCGTCGTGGTCGGCGACTCGGTGCTCTGCGAGGGTGTGGAGATCTCGCCGAAGGACGTCGCCGAGGCGCTGCGCGGCAAGCAGCGGGTGACCACCTCCCGGCCGAACCCGGAGACCTTCGCGGCCACCTACCGGGCCGCCGCCGAGGCCGGGGCGAAGGGCGTCGTCTCCGTGCACATCTCCGGCGAGCTGTCCGGCACGGTCGAGGCGGCCAGGCTGGCCGCCGCCGAGGCACCCGTGCCGGTGCGGGTGGTGGACAGCCGACTGGTCGGCATGGCCCTCGGGTACGGGGTGCTGGCCGCCGCCGAGGCGATCGAGGCCGGGCAGGACCTCGCCTCCGCGGCTGACGCGGCGACCCGGCGCGCGGCCGGGACCAGCGGGTTCTTCTACGTCGACACCCTGGAACACCTGCGACGGGGCGGCCGGATCGGGGCGGCCCGGGCGCTGCTCGGGTCGGCGCTGGCGGTCAAGCCGCTGCTCCACCTGGACGGGGGCCGGATCGAGCCGCTGGAGAAGGTGCGCACCGCGTCACGGGCGATCGCGCGGCTGGAGGAGATCGCGGTCGAGCGTTCGGGGGACGGGGAGGTCGACATCACCGTGCACCACCTCGCGGCCGAGGACCGGGCCGAGCCGCTCGCGGAGCGGTTGCGCGCGCGGGTGCCCGGGCTGCGCGAGCTGTACGTGGGTGAGGTGGGCGCGGTGATCGGCGCACACGTCGGGCCGGGGCTGCTCGCGGTGGTGGTCGCGCCGCGCTGAGCGGCTCCTGGTCAACTCGTCGAGGCTCGACTCACTCGTGCGAGCGATCTGTTTTATCCACAACCCCCGGGTTTTCCACAGGGTTTGGGTAATTTCTGCGCGCCGGTCCGTGGGCTCCTACCGTCCTCGGCATGACGAGCTTGAGCCTGGGCGCGGCGAAGCGCCACGAGACCGACGAGACCGTACGACTGCGGATGGCGGCGCTGCTGCCTGTGGACGGTGACCGGACTGCCGGGGCGCGAGCCCCCGTGGCCGGCTCGGGCTCCGGCACCGGTGCGCCCGGCTCCGGCACCGTGACCGGGGAGCCCCCGGCGACGGGGCCGCCGGCGGGGGCGGGGCCGCCGGTAGGTGAGGGGCTGCCGGTACCGACGGCGGAGTCGGGGAGCGTGCGCGGTGCTCCGGCGCCGCCGTCCGCCTCCGACGTGCCGGGCGCGCCGGAACCGCCGGGACCACAGGACTCCTTCGGCCCGGCGATCGCGCCGCGCTTCCGGTTCGGCGCGGCCCTGGCGCTCGACCGGCGGGCGGTGGCCGGGTTGGCCGTGCTGCTGCTGTTCGCCGTCGGCTACGCCGTGCAGCATTTCTGGTTCGCCCGGCCGCAGGCGCTCCCGGTGCCGGCGCTGGCGTCCGTTCCGGGGTCGGCAGGGCCGACGGCGGCCGAGCCCGTCGTGTCCCCGGGCGAGACCACCGCCGAGAGCGCGGGCGGTGCCGGTGCCGGTGGCGCGGCGGCGGCCGTGACCGGGGGCCCCGGCCCTCCCGGTGCGCCCGACGCAGGGTCGGCCGTGGTGGTCGACGTCGGCGGGCGGGTCCACCTCCCCGGTCTGCACACCCTGCCGGGCGGGTCCCGGGTGGCCGACGCACTGAAGGCCGCGGGAGGCCCGCAGCCGGAGACGGACACCCACAACCTGAACCTGGCCCGGGTGCTGACGGACGGCGAGCAGATCCTCGTCGGCGAGTCGGCCCTTGCGCCCGCCCCCGCCGCCGGGCCCGGCGGCGGCCTCCCGACGCCCGCCGGGCCCCGACCACCTGTCAGCCTCAACCGCGCCACCCTCGAACAGCTCGACACCCTCCCCGGCGTCGGCCCGACGCTGGCCCAGCGCATCCTCGCCTACCGCACGTCGCACGGCTCGTTCCGCTCGCTCGACCAGCTCCGACAGGTCAGCGGAATCGGCGCGCGGACGTTCGCGGAACTCCGCCCCCTGCTCACGCTCTGACGTCCACCCATCCGATCCGTCCATCGTCGACCGTCCGCCCGAGGCGGTCCGCTGCCACCCGCCGAGAGGGGGTACCGCCATGCCCGTCACCATCGACCAGGCCTCGACCGCCCGCTCCGCGGGTGCCGACTTCCGACTGCTGCTGCCGGCCGTGTCGGCCTGGGCGGTCACCGCCGCGCTCCTCGGCCTGGCGCCGCACCACCACGTCCACGCCTTCGGGTTCGCGGCCGCCGCGACGGCGGTGGCCGGCCTGCTCCTGGCCGGACGCGGGCTCCGGCGCCGCCGAGGGGCGGCGGTGACGCTGGCGGCCGTCCTGCTCACCGGGGCCGCCGCCGCGGTCGCGACCCCGCTGCACACCGCCGACCTGCACCGCGGGCCGCTGCCGGAGCTCGCCCGGGCGGCCGAGCACGCGGCGCCGCACTCCCCGGACCGGTCCGCCCGGGCGGTCGACGTGGAGTTGACCGTCGTCGGGGACCCGGCGTCCCACACGTCCCGCAGCGGCCCCGCGGGAGGGCAGACCCTCCTGACCGTCCAAGCGGTGGCCGACCGCGTCACGCTCCTCCCGGACGGCCGGAGCACCCGGACGCGGACACCCGTGACCGTCATGGTCCGGGGCCCGGAGGCCGAACCCTGGCAGCGGCTGCTCCCGTCCCAGCGGCTGGCGGCGGAGGCCGAGGTGCGTCCGGCGGGCGAGGGGCACGAGACCGAGTCCGCGGCCCTGCTGATCGCCCACGGGCCGCCACGGCAACTCGCTCCACCGAGCCTTCCGCAGCGGATCGCCGGGCGGCTGCGCGCGGGCCTGCGCACGGCCACCGACGGGCTCCCGCCGGATGCGCGGGGGCTGATCCCGGGCCTGGTCGTCGGGGACACCTCCCGCCTGCCCGACGACCTGGAGGACGCCTTCCGGGCCACCGACCTGGTGCACCTGGTGGCGGTCAGCGGGGCCAACCTGGCGATCGTCCTCGGCGTGCTGCTGGGCGCCCCCGGGCTGGCCGGGACCTCCGAGCGACGCGGGCTGGCCGCGGCACTGGGGCTCTCGCTGCGCACCAGCGCGCTGCTCGGGACGGCCCTGACGCTGGCCTTCGTCACCGTCTGCCGCCCGGAACCCAGCGTGCTGCGGGCCGCGGGGACGGGACTGATCGGCATGCTCGCGTTGGCCACCGGCCGCCCCCGGCAGGCGGTGCCCGCGCTCGCCGGGACGGTCCTGGTCCTCGTCCTGCTGGACCCGTTCCTCGCACGGTCCTTCGGCTTCCTGCTCTCGGTGCTCGCCACGGCAGGGTTGCTCGTCCTCGGGCCGCACTGGGCCGCGGCGTTGCGCTCCCGGGGTTGGCCGCACCACCTGGCGGGCGCCCTCGCCGCGACGGCCGCCGCGCAGGCGCTGTGCGCGCCGGTGACGGTGCTGCTGTCCGGTCACGTCAGCCTGGTCGCGATCCCGTGCAACCTGCTGGCGGAGCTCGCGGTGGCCCCGGCGACGCTGCTCGGTTTCGGGGTGCTCGTACTGCAGCCGCTGCTGCCCGGCCCGGCCGGCCTGCTCGCCGAGCCGGCCGGGGTGGCGGCGGGCTGGCTCGCGCTGGTGGCCCGGCGCGGAGCCGAGCTCCCCGGTGGCCAACTCGTCTGGCCGGGAGGGTGGTTCGGGGTCGTGACGGTCGCACTGGGCGCCCTCGCGGCCTGCTGGGCGGCGCCGCTCCTGCTGCCGCGGCGCACGGAACCCGACTCCGTCCGTCCTCATCTCCGGCCCCGCCCCCGCCCCCGGCGGCGGAGGCGATGGGTGCGGGCGCTGGTGACGGGGCTGTTGCTGGTGGTCCTGCTGGCCGTGCTGCTGCGACCGCCCCAGCTGACGAGGATCGCCACCGGCTGGCCGCCACCGGGGTGGCGGATGGTGATGTGCGACGTCGGTCAGGGGGACATGTCGGTCCTCGCGGCGGGTGTACCGGAGCGGGCGGTGGTGGTCGACGCGGGTCCGGACCCGAATGCCGCGGACAGGTGTCTGCGGGATCTCGGGGTCACGGAGGTGCCGTTGCTCCTGCTGACGCACTTCCACGCCGATCATGTCGAGGGTGTGCCGGGGGTGGTGCGGGGTCGCCGGATCGGGGCGGTCGAGGGCACCACTCTGGACGAGCCGCCGGGTGAGGTCGCCAGGGTGACGGCGTGGTCGGCCGCTGCGGGCGTACCGCTGCTGCGGGCCGGGCGGGGTGAGCGGCGGTCGGCGGGTGCGGGGCTGTCCTGGGAGGTGGTGTGGCCCGAGGCGGGGTCCGTGGTGGAGGCGCCGGGGGCGAACAACGCCAGCGTGGCGCTGCTGGTGTCGGCGGCGGACGGCCTGCGGATGGCATTGCTGGGTGACCTCGAACCACCGGCGCAGGCCGCCTTGTCGGGGCGGGTGGGGAGGGTGGACGTGTTGAAGGTGGCGCACCACGGTTCGGCTCATCAGGACTGGGCCCTGGCCGGCGAGCTGCGGCCCCGGCTGGCGTTGATCTCGTGCGGCGAGGGCAACGCGTACGGTCATCCGTCCCCGCGGACGGTGGACCGGCTACGGGCGCTGGGCGCGAGCGTGCTGCGGACCGACCGTGCGGGGGACATCGCGGTGACGGGTGACTCCCCGGCCGCGCTCGGCGTGTCCGTGCACCCGCAGGGCGCGCACGGAGCGCGCTGGGCGGATGCACACGGCGAGGGCGGGGGCGGCGTGACGGCCTCCGCCCCCGGGCGGGGCGCGCGGTCCCCGCGAGCCCCGCCCGGATGACCCCTGCCCTCCTCTCCTCCCACCTCATGGGTGGGGAAGGGAAAGGGGTGGGGTGGGGAGGAGGGGGCGGGGGGCGGGGGGGCGGGGCCCGGGAAACGGTTGCGGCGGGCGCCGGGGGGGGCCCGGGGGCCCCCCCCCGGGGCCCGGGCGGTGTGCGCT
>NZ_JBITCO010000003.1:128204-370092 GCF_044453265.1 Kitasatospora sp. NPDC051705
GGGGCGGCGCCCCGCCCCCCGGCCCCCCGGGCCGGGGGGGCGGCCCCCGGGGGGGGGCCCGGCCCCCCGCCGCACAGGGCCCAGCTCGATGCTCGATGCCAGGGTTCCAGGGCTTCGAAGTTCCACGACTCCTGGGCTCGGAGCCACGTGGCCCGGGCCCGGGGCTCACCGGCTCACCCGTTCGTCGGGGTCGGGGATCAGCCCGCTTCGCGCCAGCCCTCGTACTCGGCGGCGAGGGCGTCGAGGGCGCCGAGTCGGGCCGGGGTCCAGCCGTCCTCCGGGGGTTCGACGACGACCAGCCACTGGGCGTCCTCGGCGTCGTCCTCCCCGGCCAGGGCGTCGCGGACGATGTCGAGCTCGCCGAGGTCGGGGTGGGTCGCGCTGAGTTCCTCGGAGGCCTCCTCGGCGGCCTCGCGGTCGGGCAGGACGAGCAGTTGCCGGGCGTGCGGGTCGTCGACGACCGGCAGGTCGGTGGTGTGGTTCTCGGTCACCGGACCATTCTCCAGGTCGGGCGCGGGCCGGTGCGGCCGGGGAGGGCGAGCCCGCCGGGCTGCCCGGTGGGCCGGGTGGGGTGGGCCCGGCGGCCCGGCGGGGAGTGTCCGCGCCCCGTGGGATGCTGGTAGGCGATGGCCAGGAAGAGTGCACCCGACGACCTGCTCGCCCCGCTGACCCTCGCGGTCGGCCAGGAGGAGCTGCTGCTGGACCGCGCGGTCGCCCAGGTGGTGGCGGCGGCGAGGGCGGCGGATCCGGACACCGACGTGCGGGATCTGCCCCCCGGTGGCCTGCAGCCCGGCAGCCTGGCCGAGCTGACCACGCCGTCGTTGTTCGCGGAGCGCAAGGTGATCGTGGTCCGCGCCGCGCAGGACCTCTCCGCCGACTCGGTGAAGGAGGTCAAGGCGTACATCGAGTCGCCCGCCGAAGAAGTGATCGTGGTGCTGGTGCACGCGGGCGGCGCGAAGGGCAAGGGCCTGCTGGACGCCGGGCGCAAGGCCGGCGGTCGTGAGGTGGCCTGCGCCAAGCTGGCCAAGGCGAACGAGCGGTTGGCGTTCGTCCGGGGCGAGTTCCGCACGCTGGGCCGTTCGGCCACCCCGGAGGCCTGCCAGGCGCTGCTGGACGCGCTCGGCAGTGACCTGCGCGAGCTGGCGGCCGCGTGCAGCCAGCTGACCTCGGACGTCGAGGGGACGATCGACGAGACGGTGGTGGCCCGTTACTACAGCGGGCGGGCCGAGGCGACCGGCTTCGAGGTGGCGGACCTGGCGGTCACCGGCCGGGCCGCGGAGGCGCTGGAGCGGCTGCGCTGGGCGCTGGCCGTGGGCCAGCCGCCGACCGGCATCACCTACGCGCTGGCCTCCGGGGTGCGCAGCATCGGGCGGTTGGCGACCGCCGGGCGGAACATGCGCCCGGCCGACCTCGCGCGCGAGTTGGGCATGCCGCCGTGGAAGGTGGATCGGGTCCGCCAGCAGATGCGCGGGTGGACGGGTGACGGGGTGGCCACCGCGCTTACCGCGATCGCCCAGGCCGACGCCGCCGTCAAGGGCGGTTCGGACGATCCCGCCTTCGCCCTGGAGCGTGCGGTGGTCGCCGTGGCCCGCGCCTCCCGGGCCGGGTCCCGCCCCGCCTACTGACGCCCCGGTCGGCATCCTCGACCGGCACCCCACCCGACACTCCGACCGGCACCCCACCCGACACTCCGACCGGCACCCCACCCGACACTCCGACCGGCACCCCCGCCAACGGCCTGCCTGCCGCGCGGGCGCCCACCGGGCGTCCGCGGCCCGACCCCGGCCTCACCTCCGGCCCCGTCCGCGCCCCGGACGTCCGGCGGTGCGGCGACGGCTACTTGTGCATCGAGCGGACGGCGTTGCGGGCGTCCGTCTGCAGGGCGGACCGCAGGTCGTCCCTGGACGGCACCTTGCCCTTGCCCTCGGTGTAGCTGGCCGAGTAGGAGATGTAGAACGTCATCCCGCCGTCCCGCACGTCCACTTCGGCGCTGATGCTGTGCCAGGTCTTGTCCGAGCTGCCCGCGTCGTCCTTGTACAGGAAGTACGCCTCCTCGCCGATCCCCGGGACGTCGGTGACCTGGTAGTCGCGCGCCCGGTAGACCTCCTTGGCGGCGGCGAACTCGGGTGCAGGGTTGACCGCCTTGTGCAGGTCGGCGCGCAGGTAGACGGACGCGTAGTCGGTGTCGGAGCTGCTGGCGCCGGTGCGCTTGAGCGACATCGAGCAGTTCATGCTGTCCAGGGCGGGGTGCCGGTCGCTGTGGTGGGTCGGCGGGCTGGTGTCGGATGCGCTGTAGGTGGTGAGCAGGCTGGAGGGCTTGCCGGTGGTGCAGAAGTCGTCGGAGACCTGGTAGGCGCTCACGCTCCGGGGCGAGGAGTCGGTGCTGACCACGCCGGGGACGACGAGCACGGCGGTGGCCCAGCCGGCCGAGGCGAGCAGGGCGCCGACGAAGGCCCAGACGGTGTTGCGCCGCAGGTTTCCGCCGCCGGGGCGCCCGGGTGTGGGGTGGCCCGGTGCGGCGGCTCCCGGGAGGAGGCCGCCGGGTGCGGGCGGCAGCAGTCCGGTCGGCGGTCCGAAGCCCGGCGACGCGCCCGGCGCGGGCGTGCCCGCTCCGGCGACCGGCCCCGGTGCCTGCTGCGGGAAGCCGTATCCCGGCCGGTTCACCGCTCCCGGGTGCGGCTGGGCCCCTGGCCGGGCTCCGGGCTGGGCCCCCGGCTGTGGCTGAGGCTGCTGCGGCGGTGGTGGTGGCGTCGTCATGGAGTCAGTCCCCCTCGGGCCCGGTGTCGTGGTGCTCCCCGCACCTCCGATCGCGCGTGACCAGACCATAGCGGCCGGACCGCGGAACGCGACAGGCGCCGCGGCCGGCCTCCGGGGAGGAGGTCGGCGGCGACGCCTGTCGTACTGCTCTGTGCACCGCACCCGCGTGGCGAACGCAGGCCGCGTACGGTGCGAGTCTCGCGCGCCTCAGGGGTCCGGGTAGAGGGCCGGGGCGTCCCGAGGCGGTGGGGGCCGGGGCCCCCGGGGCGTCAGGCCTGGGCGGCCGCGTTGACGCGCTTGGTGATGGCCGACTTCTTGTTGGCGGCCTGGTTGGCGTGGATGACGCCCTTGCTCACGGCCTTGTCGAGCGCCTTGGAGGCGGCGCGGGCCAGCACGACGGCCTTCTCGGTCTCGCCGGCGGCAGCGGCCTCACGGGCCTTGCGCAGAGCGGTCTTCAGCGAGGACTTGACGGCCTTGTTGCGCAGGCGCGCCTTCTCGTTGGTCTTGTTGCGCTTGATCTGGGACTTGATGTTCGCCACGAAGGAGCCTCAGTCTTGTCTGAAAAGGATTGAACGGGCTGCACCGGCGGCCGCCGGTCCTGCTGAGAGGGCATGCCGGGGCCAGGTGCAGCTGACCACGCTACCAGGGGGCCCGCCGCCGACCCAAACCGGCCGCGGCCGGAGCCCGGGTCCGGTCAGGCCCGCAGCACCGGCTCCCCGTAGTGCTCGACCTCCGGGAACGGCCGGTAGAAGCGGTGCAGCAGCTCCCGCCAGCGCTGGTACTCGGCGGAGGTGCGGAAGCCCTCGGTGTGGTCGGTGAGGGTCTCCCACTCGACCTGGAGGAGGAAGCGCGAGCCGCGGCCCTCGTCGAGGCAGCGCCGCAGTTCCAGGGAGCGGAAGCCGCGCTGGACGGCGATCAGGGGACGGGCCTCGGTGAAGGCGGCGAGGAATTCGTCCTCCTGGCCGGGCAGGACGTCGAGCAGGGCGCTTTCCAGGATCATGGCGGGCCATCCTGCCGTTCCGGGGACGTTCCGCGGAAGGCGGGGGAGCGCCCCACGGGCGCCCCGGGAGCGCCTCGGGGGCGGTCGGGGCGGACCGAACGGCGGCCGGTGCCGTGGTCGTGGGAGGATGGGGGGACTATTTCGATCGGACGAGACTGTCCGGTCCCCGGGAAACCGGTCAGCGATGATCCGGACACCCCCGGCCCCGGACCAACGGAGAATCGGACCAAGGTGCCCGCGACCCCCAGCAATGTGCCAGAGCCCAGCCGTACCGACCCGGCGCTGATCCGCAACTTCTGCATCATCGCCCACATCGACCACGGCAAGTCGACGCTCGCAGACCGGATGCTGCAGATCACCGGCGTCGTCGACCCGCGGCAGATGCGTGCCCAGTACCTCGACCGCATGGACATCGAGCGCGAGCGCGGCATCACGATCAAGTCGCAGGCGGTCCGCCTCCCGTGGGCGCCGAAGACCGGTCCGAACGCCGGGACGACGCACATCCTCAACATGATCGACACCCCGGGTCACGTGGACTTCACGTACGAGGTGTCCCGTTCCCTCGCTGCCTGCGAGGGGACCATCCTGGTCGTCGACGCGGCCCAGGGCATCGAGGCACAGACCCTCGCCAACCTGTACCTGGCGCTGGAGAACGACCTCACGATCGTCCCGGTGCTGAACAAGATCGACCTGCCGGCAGCCCAGCCGGAGAAGTACGCCGCGGAGATCGCGCACATCATCGGCTGCGACCCCTCGGACGTGCTGCAGGTCAGCGCCAAGACCGGTCTCGGCGTCGAGGACCTGCTCGACCACATCGTCAACACCGTCCCGGCCCCGGTCGGCGTCAAGGACGCCCCGGCCCGCGCGATGATCTTCGACTCGGTCTACGACTCCTACCGCGGCGTGGTCACCTACGTGCGTGTCGTGGACGGTCAGCTCACCAAGCGCGAGCGGATCGCCATGATGTCCACCGGCGCGACCCACGAGCTGCTGGAGATCGGCGTCATCTCGCCGGAGCCGAAGGTCGCCGACGGCCTGGGCGTCGGCGAGGTGGGCTACATCATCACCGGTGTGAAGGACGTCCGGCAGTCCAAGGTCGGTGACACGATCACCTCGATGCACAAGGGTGCGACCGAGGCGCTGGGCGGCTACAAGGACCCGCGCCCGATGGTGTTCTCCGGCCTCTACCCGCTGGACGGCTCGGACTACCCGCTGCTGCGCGACGCCCTGGACAAGCTGCGGCTCAACGACGCGGCCCTGGTGTACGAGCCGGAGACCTCGGTGGCGCTCGGCTTCGGCTACCGCTGCGGCTTCCTCGGCCTGCTGCACCTGGAGATCATCCGGGAGCGCCTGGAGCGCGAGTTCAACCTCGACCTGATCTCCACCGCCCCGAACGTGATCTACCGGGTGATCATGGAGGACGGCACCGAGCACACCGTCACCAACCCGAGCGAGTTCCCGACCGGCAAGATCGCCGAGGTCTACGAGCCGGTCGTGCGCGGCACCATCCTGGCGCCCAACGAGTTCGTCGGCGCGATCATGGAGCTGTGCCAGTCCCGCCGCGGCAACCTGCAGGGCATGGACTACCTGTCCGAGGACCGGGTCGAGCTGCGCTACACCCTGCCCCTCGCCGAGATCGTCTTCGACTTCTTCGACCAGCTGAAGTCCAAGACCCGCGGCTACGCCTCGCTCGACTACGAGCCCATCGGCGAGCAGAGCGCCAACCTGGTCAAGGTCGACATCCTGCTGCACGGCGACGCGGTGGACGCCTTCTCCGCGATCGTGCACAAGGACAAGGCCTACGGCTACGGCGTGATGATGGCCGGCAAGCTGCAGAAGCTGATCCCCCGCCAGCAGTTCGAGGTGCCGATCCAGGCCGCCATCGGCTCCCGGGTGATCGCCCGTGAGACGGTCCGCGCGATCCGCAAGGACGTCCTCGCCAAGTGCTACGGCGGTGACATCTCGCGCAAGCGCAAGCTGCTGGAGAAGCAGAAGGAGGGCAAGAAGCGGATGAAGATGGTCGGCCGCGTGGAGGTCCCGCAGGAGGCCTTCATCGCCGCGCTGTCCACCGACGCCGAGGCGCCCAAGGACAAGAAGTAACCGCAGGCGACCGAAGGGGCCCGGGCATCCGCCCGGGCCCCTTCGCGCGTCCCGGGCCTCTTCGCGCGTCCCGGTCCGGTCCGGCAGGTGGCCGCCGCCGGGCCGCCGTGGGCTACTTCAGCGCGCCGTAGACGCCGCCGACGATCGCCGCCTTGGCCAGCCGCCCGGCCGTGCCGGTGAGCACGGTGGGCCGCATCGAGTCGTCCGCGTGGATCAGTTGGAGCAGCCCGTCGTGCCGGCCCAGGCTCACGCACTGCGCGACGTACTTGAACGAGTACGGCGCCGTGGTGGCCCCGTCGAGCAGCTTGCCGAGGTAGCGGCCCATCGGCAGGGCGGTGGCGCAGCCCATCCGCAGGGTGCCGATGCCGGGCAGCGTCACCGCGGCGGCGTCGCCGACCACGTGGACGTCCGGGTGGGAGACCGACCGCAGCCGGTCGTCGACGACGGCCCGGCCGCGGGCGTCCACGGCCAGCCCGGCCTCGGCGGCCAGCGGGTGGGGCTCCAGCGAGGCGGCCCAGACGGTGACCTCGGCGTCGACCGGGCCGGTGGTGGTGCGCAGCCCGTCGGCGGTGACCGCGGTGACGGTGGCCTGCTCGTGGACGGTGACGCCGAGCCGGTCGAGGGCGCGCAGGACGTGGGCGCGGCCCCTGGGCGAGTAGATGCCGCCGACCTGCCCGGCGGCGACGATGTGCACCCGCCACTGCGGGTGGCTCTCGGCGAGTTCGGTGGCCAGTTCGATGCCGGTCGGTCCGCCGCCGACCACGGCCAGGGTGCCGGGCCGGTCGGCCGTGCGCAGCCGGTGGTCGATTTCGGCGGCCTGCTCGGCGGAGTACGCGTGCTCGGCGGCGCCGGGGACGTCGTGCCAGGCGGTGCGGCTGCCGAGGGCGTAGACGAGGGTGTCGTAGCCGAGGGTGGTGCCGTCGTCGAGCCGGACCCGGTGGTCGGCGAGGTCGATCCCGACGGCCCTGGCCCGCCGGTGGTCGACCTGCCGGCCGCGGACGAGGTGGCCGATGGTCGGCCACTGCCGGCCGTGACCGGCCGCCGTCTCGTGCAGGCGGACCCGGTGGAGCAGCCGCTCCTCGGGTGCGACCAGGGTGACGGGGCGCCGCTTCCCGGCGCGCTTGGCGACGCTGAGGCCCGCGTAGCCGGCTCCCAGTACGACGATCCGCTGGTGGGTGGTGGTGCCGCTCATCTCGTCCGCCTCCATTCGGTGCGCCCGCGCGGAGCGCTGTTCGGGAGGGGGACGACGCGGCCGGCGGGAGTGTGACGGTGACCCGTGTCACATCCCGGCCGGGCCGCCGTCACGCACGCCGGCCGGGCCCGGGCCACACGCCGGCCGGGCCGCCGTCACGCACGCCGGCCGGGCCGCGGTCACACGCCGACCGGGCCGTCGTCACACGCCGATCGGGTCGATGTGGCCCAGCTTCTCCGGGTTGACCACCACGTACGCCTGGGTGATCCGTCCGTCGGCGACGTCGAGGGCGACCACGCCGCCGACGGTGCCGGTGGCCTTCTCGTACCAGACGATCCCCGGCTCGCCGTTGACCTGGGCGAAGCCGAAGCCGTGGTCGGGGGTGGACCACTTGGTGACCAGTCCGACCACCAGCCGGGCCACGTTCCAGGCGCCGAGGACGGGGCGGGCGGCGGCGCGGACGATGCCGCCGCCGTCGGCGTGCCAGACCACGTCCGGGTCGAGGACCTCCAGGAGGGCCTGGAGGTCGCCGCGTGCGGTGGCGGCGGCGAAGGCCTCGACGGCCTGGCGGTGCTCGGCCGGGTCGGCGCCGGTGCGCCGACCGCCGTCGCGCACCCGCCGGCGGGCCCGGGAGGCCAGCTGCCGGGTGGCGTCGGGGGTGCGGTCGAGGGAGGTGGCGATCTCGTCGAAGCCGACGGCGAAGACGTCGTGCAGCACGAACGCGGCCCGCTCGGCCGGGGTGAGCTGCTCCAGCACGGTGAGCAGCGCGAGCGAGACGGACTCGCCGCGTTCGGCCAGGTCGGCGGGGGAGTCGGGGGCGGAGGCGTAGGAGACGGACGGCTCGGGCAGCCACTCGCCGTAGTAGGCCTCGCGGCGGGCCCGGGCGGAGCCGAGCTGGTCGTAGCAGAGCCGGGTGACGACGGTGGTCAGGAAGGCGCGCGGGTCGTGGACGGCGGTGCGGTCGGCGGCCCGCCAGCGCAGCCAGGCGTCCTGCAGGACGTCCTCGGCGTCGGTGAACGAGCCGAGCAGCCGGTAGGCGACGGAGCCGAGGTAGCGCCGGTTCGCCTCGAAGGCGTCCGGCGCGCGGTCGCCGCCCGTGTCCCCGTCCGTGTCGTCTGCCGTGTCGTGCGCCGTGTCGCCGACCCCGGCGCGGGCGGTCCCGGTACCGGCGGTCCCGCCCCGGGCGGTCGCGCCGCCGGGCTCGCCGCCGGTCCCGCCCGTCCTGCCCGTCCCACCGGCCGTGTCGTCGTCACCGGCGGCCCTGGCCGCGTCCTCGGAGATCACGGGCCCACGGTAGCGAAGCCGGTGCGGAACGCGAAGGGCCGGGGCGGTGGAGTCCCGCCCCGGCCCTCCGGCCGTCCCCCGTGCCCGTCCGGGTCAGTCCACCTCGGCCACGGCCTCCGCGAACTGCGCCTGGTACAGCCGCGCGTACGCGCCGTCGGCGGCGATCAGCTCGTCGTGGGTGCCCTGTTCGACGATCGAGCCGTTCTCCATCACCAGGATCACGTCGGCGTCCCGGATGGTGGAGAGCCGGTGGGCGATCACGAAGCTGGTGCGGCCGGTGCGCAGCCGGGCCATGGCCCGCTGGATCAGCACCTCGGTGCGGGTGTCGACGGAGCTGGTCGCCTCGTCCAGGACGAGGATCGACGGCTGGGCGAGGAAGGCCCGGGCGATGGTGATCAGCTGCTTCTCGCCGGTGCTGACGCCGGTGCCCTCGTCGTCGATGACGGTGTCGTAGCCGTCCGGCAGGGTGCGCACGAAGCGGTCGACGTGGGCGGCCCTGGCGGCCTCGACGACCTGGTCGCGGGTGGCGCCCTGGGCGCCGTAGGCGATGTTGTCGGCGATGGTGCCGCCGAACAGCCAGGTGTCCTGGAGCACCATGCCGATGCCGGAGCGCAGCTCCTCGCGGGACATCGCGGAGATGTCGACCCCGTCGAGGGTGATCCGCCCGGAGCTGACCTCGTAGAACCGCATCAGCAGGTTGACCAGGGTGGTCTTGCCGGCGCCGGTGGGGCCGACGATGGCGACGGTCTGGCCGGGTTCGACCTTGAGCGACAGGTCCTCGATGAGGGGCTTGCCGGGCTCGTAGCGGAAGGACACGTCCTGGAAGGCGACCCGGCCGTGGACGGTGTCGGGGCGTTCGGGCATGGCCGGTTCGGGGGTCTGCTCGGGGGCGTCCAGCAGTTCGAAGACGCGCTCGGCGGAGGCGACCCCGGACTGCACCAGGTTGGCCATGCTGGCGACCTGGGTGAGCGGCTGGCTGAACTGCCGCGAGTACTGGATGAACGCCTGGACGTCGCCGATGGACAGCGCGCCGCTGGCGACCCGCAGGCCGCCGACGACGGCGACCAGCACGTACTGCAGGTTGCCGATCAGCATCATCGCGGGCTGGATGATCCCGGAGATGAACTGCGCCCGGAAGCTGGAGGCGAACAGCGCCTCGTTGTGCTCGCGGAAGGTCTCGGCGGACTCGCGCTGGCGGCCGAACACCTTCACCAGGGTGTGGCCGGTGTACATCTCCTCGATGTGGGCGTTGAGCTGGCCGGTGGACTTCCACTGCTGGACGAACTGCGGCTGCGCCCGCCGGCCGACCTTGGCGGCGACGACCACCGACAGCGGCACCGAGACCAGGGCGATCACGGCGAGCAGCGGGGAGATCCAGAACATCATGGCGAGCACGCCGACCACGGTGAGCAGCGAGTTGACGACCTGTCCCATGGTCTGCTGCATGGACTGGCCGATGTTGTCGATGTCGTTGGTGACCCGGCTGAGCACCTCGCCGCGGGGCTGCTTGTCGAAGTAGCTGAGCGGCAGCCGGGAGAGCTTGGCCTCGACGTCCTGGCGCAGCCGGTAGCCGGCCCGCTGGATGGCCGTGGTGGCCAGCCGGCCCTGGGCGATGCCGAACACGGCGGAGGCGACGTAGATGGCCAGGACCCAGAGCAGGACGGTGCCGATGGCGCCGAAGTCCATGCCCTGGCCGGGGGTGAAGTCCACGGAGGAGAGCAGGTCGGCGACGCCGCCCTGGCCCTGGGCGCGCAGCCCGTCGACGACCTGGGTCTTGGAGGTGCCGGGTGCGAAGCGGGCGCCGACGACGCCGGCGAAGATCAGGTCGGTGGCGTTGCCGAGGATCTTGGGGCCGACGACGGCGCAGCCGATGCTGACGACGCCGAGCGTCAGCACGCCGGAGAGCAGGGCGCGTTCGGGGCGCAGCAGGGCGAGCAGGCGCTTGCCGGAGCCCTTGAAGTCCATGGACTTCTCGGTGCCCTGGCCGCCCATGAAGCGGCCCGGGCCGGCCGGGCCGCGGCGGGCGGCGGCGGCCTGCGAGTCGCTGGGGAGCTCGCTGCCGGCCGCAGCGGGCCCGCGGCCGGGCGCCTTGCCCAGGTCGGGGGCCTCGCCCGGGTCGGTCTGGTCCTCGGGGGCCTTGTCGGGGGCCTTCTCGGGGGTGGTCACGCCGCCTCCTGCTCGGTGAGCTGGGAGAGCACGATCTCCCGGTACGTCGGGTTGTCGGCCATCAGTTCGCGGTGGGTGCCGGTGCCGACGACCGCGCCCTCGTCGAGGACGATGATCCGGTCGGCGTCGCGGATGGTGGAGACGCGCTGGGCGACGATCAGCACGGTGGCGTTCGAGGTCTCGCGGGCGAGGGCCTTGCGCAGCCGGGCGTCCGTCGCGTAGTCGAGCGCGGAGAAGGAGTCGTCGAAGAGGTAGACGTCGGGCTTGCGGACGAGGGCGCGGGCGATGGCGAGGCGCTGGCGCTGGCCGCCGGAGACGTTGCCGCCGCCCTGGGAGATGGGGGCGTCCAGGCCTTCGGGGAGCTTCTCGACGAAGTCCTTGGCCTGGGCGATCTCCAGGGCGTGCCAGAGCTCCTCGTCGGTGGCGTCGGGCCGGCCGTAGCGGAGGTTGCTGGCGACGGTGCCGGAGAACAGGTAGGGCTTCTGCGGGACGAGGCCGATGCACTCGGCGATCGCGTCGGCGGCGAGTTCGCGGACGTCGACGCCGTCCAGCAGGACCTGTCCCGAGGTGGCGTCGAACAGCCGGGGGACGAGGCCGAGCAGGGTGGACTTGCCGCTGCCGGTGGAGCCGATGACGGCGGTGGTCTCGCCGGGGCGGGCGGTGATGTCGACGCCGCGCAGCACGGAGGCCTCGGCCCCGGGGTAGCGGAAGTCGACGTCGCGCAGTTCGAGGTTGCCGCGGCGCAGCACCTCGGTGACGGGGGCGGCGGGCGGCACGACGCTGGAGGAGGTGGCGAGCACCTCGTCGATGCGTTCGGCGCAGACCTCGGCGCGCGGCACCATCATGAACATGAAGGTGGCCATCATGACGCTCATCAGGATCTGCATCAGGTAGGAGAGGAAGGCGGTGAGCGCACCGATCTCCATGCCGCCGCTGTCGATCCGGTGGGCGCCGAACCAGAGCACGGCGACGCTGGAGACGTTCACCACCAGCATGACGGCCGGGAACATGAAGGACATCAGCCGGCCGACCTGGAGGGCGACGTGGGTGAGGTCCCCGTTGGCGCCGGCGAAGCGGGCCTGCTCGTGGTCGTCCTTGACGAAGGCGCGGATGACCCGGATGCCGGTGATCTGTTCCCGCAGGACGCGGTTCACCGTGTCGATCCGCTCCTGCATGCTGCGGAACTTGGGGCGCAGCGAGCGCACCAGCAGGATGACGACGACGGCGAGGAGCGGGATGACGGCGAGCAGCAGGCCGGACAGCGGGACGTCCTGGTTGAGCGCCATGATGATGCCGCCGACGCACATGATCGGGGCGGCGACCATGAGCGTGAAGCTCATCAGGGCCAGCATCTGGACCTGCTGGACGTCGTTGGTGGTGCGGGTGATGAGCGAGGGGGCGCCGAACTGGCCCATCTCGCGGGAGGAGAAGGTCTGCACCCGGTCGAAGACGGCGGCGCGCACGTCCCGTCCGAAGGCCATCGCGGTGCGGGCGCCGTAGTAGACGGCGCCGATCGAGCAGACGGCCTGGACGAGGGTGACGCCGATCATCACGCCGCCGACGCGCAGGATGTAGCCGGTGTCGCCCTTGACCACCCCGTCGTCGATGATGTCGGCGTTGAGCGTCGGCAGGTAGAGCGCGGCGAGGGTGGACACCAGCTGGAGGGCGACCAGCAGGGCGATCGGTCGGGTGTAGGGGCGCAGGTACGCCCTGAGCAGTCTGATCAGCACTGGCACACTCTTGTCGTCGGCGGGTGGATTCGCACCCCAATTCTCGGTCTTTGGTGCACTCGTACAGGCGATTCACGGGGTGCGAGCCGGAGGTTTGTCCAGTCCTTTGCCGAATCGCCCGGCGGGCCCGGTTGTATCGTTCACGCGGGCCCGGTCGTCAGGTCGGCGGGGGCCCGGTCGTACGGTCCGCGCCGGCCCGTTCCCGCGGGTCGGGCGGGGGTCGCGGGGCGGACACCGGCGCCGCGGGGGCGTGCCAGCTGGCCTCGCCCCCTTACGGAATGACCGGTTTCCCCCTAGGCTGCTGATTGCCCCCTTGTTACTCGCCGGTACCGAACAGGTGAACCGGGGGCCCGGCGACCGCCCCCACGGACGCCGCGACAATCCCTCAGACGGCCACCCGCCCCCGGAGGTCCTCGTTGAGTTCCGCGCAGTCCCTGATCGACTCCGGCAGTGCCGACATCGTCGCCGGGCGTCCCGCCTCCGTCGCCCACCTGTTCCTGGAGCGGGTCGCCCTGACCCCGAACGGCGAGGCCTACCGCTACCCGGCCCCGGTCGACGAGCAGGCCGCGGACAGCGCCCCCGGCGCCGAGCAGTGGCGCTCGCTCACCTGGGCGCAGACCGCCACCCGGGTCAAGGCGGTGGCCGCCGGTCTGATGGCGCTGGGCATCCAGCCGGAGGACCGCGTCGCCCTGGCCGCCTCCACCCGGCTCGAGTGGGTCATCGCCGACCTCGGGAACATGTGCGCGGGCGCCGCCACGACGACCGTCTACCCGAGCACCAACGCCGACGAGACGGCCTTCATCCTATCCAACTCGGGCTCCAGAGCGCTGTTCGCCGAGAACACCGCCCAGCTGGCCAAGGCCGTCGACCAGATCGGGCAGCTGCCCGACCTGCGCACGGTCATCCTCTTCGACGGGCCCGAGCCCGGCGCCGAGGCCCCCGCCACCGGCGGCCTGGAGGTGCTCACCCTCGCCGAACTGGAGCAGCGCGGCGCGGCCTACCTGGAGGAGCACCCGGACGCCGTCGAGAAGGCCGTCGCCGCCCTCGACAAGGAGCAGCTGGCCACCCTCATCTACACCTCCGGCACCACCGGCCGCCCCAAGGGCGTGCGCCTGGTGCACGACTGCTGGGCGTACGAGGGCCGGGCCCAGGAGGCCAGCGGACTGCTGCGCTCCGACGACGTCCAGTTCATGTGGCTGCCGCTGTCGCACGTCTTCGGCAAGACGCTGATCTCCGGGCAGATCGCCACCGGCCACGTGATGGCCGTGGACGGCCGGGTCGACCGGATCATCCACAACCTGCCGGCCATCCGGCCGACCGTGATGGCCTCGGCGCCGCGCATCTTCGAGAAGGTGTACAACGGCATCGCCGGCCGGGCCCGTGCCGAGGGCGGGGCCAAGTACAAGATCTTCCTGTGGGCCGCCAAGGTCGCCCGGGCCCACGCCCGGGCCGTGCAGGAGAGCCGGATCGCCACCGGCACCGGCACCGCCCCGCTCGGGCTGCGGCTCCAGCACGCCCTGGCCGACAAGCTCGTCTACGCCAAGATCCGGGCGGCCTTCGGCGGCCGGCTGCGCGGTGCCGTCTCCGGCAGCGCCGCCCTCGCCCCCGAGATCGGCTACTTCTTCCTCGGCGCCGGCGTGCCGATCCTGGAGGGCTACGGGCTCAGCGAGACCAGCGCCGGCTCCTGCGTCAACCGCGAGGAGGACGTCCGGATCGGCACCGTCGGCCGCGCCCTGCCCGGCACCGAGGTCCGGATCGCCGAGGACGGCGAGATCCTGCTGCGCGGCCCCGGCATCATGCGCGGCTACCACGACCTGCCGGAGAAGACCGCCGAGGTGCTGGAGGCCGACGGCTGGTTCCACACCGAGGACATCGGCGAGCTCAGCGCCGACGGCTTCCTGCGGATCACCGACCGCAAGAAGGACCTGTTCAAGACCTCCGGCGGCAAGTACGTCGCGCCCAGCGAGGTCGAGGGCAAGTTCAAGGCGGTCTGCCCGTTCGTCAGCAACATCCTGGTGATCGGCAACGGCCGCAACTACTGCACCGCGCTGATCGGCCTCGACGAGGCGGTCATCATGCCGTGGGCGGCCGAGCACGGCATGGCCGGCCGGTCCTACGCCGAGGTGGTCGCCGACCCGCAGGTGCACCAGCTGATCGAGGGCTTCGTCAAGCGGCTCAACGCGGACCTGCAGCGCTGGCAGACGATCAAGCGGTTCCACCTGCTGCCGCGTGACCTCGACATCGAGCACGGCGAGCTCACCCCGAGCCTGAAGATCAAGCGCCCGGTGGTCGAGCGGACCTACGCGGACGCCGTCACCGCGATGTACGCGGGCGCCAACGAGGCCTGAGCCACCCGCCCCGTACGGTCCGCGCCCGGTCGCGGGCCGTACGGGGGCGCGGGCCGCACGGGATACCCGGGCCGTACGGGACAATGGGGTCATGCCCTCCGCACTCCCCGACGGCGATCCGGTGCCGTCCGACGGTTCCCTGCCCGCGCACGCCCTGACCGGGCTCGGCGAGCGGCCGTTCGGTTTCTACCTGCACGTGCCGTACTGCGCCAGCCGCTGCGGCTACTGCGACTTCAACACCTACACCGCCACCGAGCTGCGCTCCTCCGGGGCCGTCGCCTCCCAGGAGACCTACGCGGACAACGTGGTCGCCGAGATCCGGCTGGCCCGCAAGGTGCTCGGCCCGGTCGACCTCCCCGTGCAGACGGTCTTCCTCGGCGGCGGCACCCCCACCCTGCTGCCCGCCCGGGACCTGGTGAAGATGCTCACCGCGCTGCGCGAGGAGTTCGGGCTCGCCCCGGACGCCGAGGTCACCACCGAGGCCAACCCGGAGTCCGTCGACCCGGCCTACCTGGCGGAGCTGCGCGAGGGCGGCTACAACCGGATCTCCTTCGGCATGCAGAGCGCCCGCCCGCACGTCCTGCAGCTGCTCGACCGCCACCACACGCCCGGCCGCCCCGAGGCCTGCGTCGCCGAGGCCCGCGGGGCCGGCTTCGAGCACGTCAACCTGGACCTCATCTACGGGACCCCGGGCGAGTCCGACGACGACTGGCGGGCCTCCCTGGACGCCGCGATCGGCGCCGGACCGGACCACGTCTCCGCCTACTCCCTGATCGTCGAGGAGGGCACCCGGCTGGCCGCCCGGGTCAAGCGCGGCGAACTGCCGATGATCGACGACGACGTGCACGCCGACCGCTACCTGATCGCCGAGCAGGCGCTCGCCGCCGCCGGCTACTCCTGGTACGAGGTGTCCAACTGGGCCACCACCCCGGAGGGCCGCTGCCGCCACAACGAGCTGTACTGGACCGGAGCCGACTGGTGGGGCGCCGGCCCCGGCGCGCACAGCCACGTCGGCGGCGTGCGCTGGTGGAACGCCAAGCACCCGGCCGCCTACGCGCAGGCCCTCGCCGAGGGCCGCACCCCCGCGCAGGCCCGCGAGGTCCTCACCGAGGAGGACCGCCGCGTCGAGCGCGTCCTCCTGGAACTGCGCCTCGCCGAGGGCATCCCCCTGGAGCTGCTCACCGCCGCGGGCCGCCGGGCCGCCGACCGCCACCTCGCCGACGGCCTCCTCGCCGCGGGGACGTACGCCGACGGCCGCGCCACCCTGACCCTCCAGGGCCGGCTGCTCGCCGACGCGGTCGTGCGTGACCTGGTGGACTGACGGCCGTTAACGTGGTGTCAGCCGTCGGAGGGAGCGCGCAGTGACCGCCATCGATGACCGGATGACGGGGATCTTCGAGAACCTGGAGGTCCCGGAAGGCGTCAAGGCCGAGCTCATCAGGGGGGAAATCGTGATGACGGCCGGGCCGGACATGGTCCACAACCTCATCATCGAGTCCATCGTCGACCAGATTCCCCGTGGCCGCTGGCACCGGCTCCAGACCCAGGACGTGGCGTTCCCCGCGGACGGCAGCGAGCCGCAGCCCGACCTGGTGGTGATCGAGCGGGGCGCCGTCGAGGGCCCCGGGCGTCTGGTCCCCGCACCGGCGGTGACGCTCGTCGTCGAGGTCGTCTCGAGGACGAGCGTCCACCGCGACTACCACGTCAAGCGGGAGATCTATGCCGGGGGGATGATCCCGGTCTACCTGATCGTCGATCCGACGAAGGGCGAGTGCCTGATGCTCACCGAGCCGCGCACGGCGACCGCCTCGGGCGTTCCGGACTACTGGTCCGGGCGCACCACCAAGTTCGGGGACCCGATCCCCGTGGACGTCCTGGGGATGACCCTGGAGACCGGTGAGTTCGGAACGCTCTGATCCGGACGTCAGTCCGGGAGGGTCACGAAGTCGATGAGCTCCTCGACGCGGCCGAGGAGCTCGGGCTCCAGGTCCTTGTAGCTGTTCACCCGGGACAGGATGTGCTTCCAGGCGGCGGGGGTGTCCGCCGGCCAGCCGAGGCGGCGGCAGGTGCCCTGCTTCCAGTCCTCGCCGCGGGGGACGTCGGGCCAGGCGGGGATGCCGACCGAGGAGGGCTTCACGGCCTGCCAGACGTCGACGTACGGGTGGCCGACGACCAGGACGGCGTCGCCGGTGACCCGGGCGGCGATCCGGTGCTCCTTGGTGCCGGGGAGCAGGTGGTCGACCAGGACGCCGAGCCGCCGGCCGGGGCCGGGGGCGAACTCGGCGACGATCGCGGGCAGGTCGTCCACGCCCTGCAGGTACTCGACGACCACGCCCTCGATGCGCAGGTCGTCGCCCCACACGCGTTCGACCAGTTCGGCGTCGTGCCGGCCCTCGACGTAGATCCGCGACTCGCGCGCCACCCGGGCCCGGGCGCCGGGGACGGCGACCGAGCCGGAGGCGGTGCGGCCGGGCGTGCGGGCGGGGGCGGGGCCGGCCGGGCGGACCAGGGTGACCACCCGGCCGTCCAGCAGGAAGCCGCGCGGCACCAGGGGGAACACCCGGTGCTTGCCGAAGCGGTCCTCCAGGGTGACGGTGAAGCCCTCGGCGGTCTTCTCGCAGCGCACCACCGCGCCGCAGAAGCCGGTGGCCGCCTCCTCGACGACCAGGTCCCGGTCGGCCGGCACCTCCGGGGCGGGGGTCTGCTTCTTCCACGGCGGGGTCAGGTCGGGTCCGTACTGGCGGCTGCGCATGCAGGCGACTATAGGGAGTGCGGACGGACCGTCAGAGTCCGGGCGCGCCCCAGACCGGGAACCAGCGGCTGAGGTCCTTCTCCAGCCGCAGGTCGTTCCCGAGCAGGGCGTTGACCTGCAGTTCGAGCGGGCTGTTGCGCCGCTCGCCGCCGCCGGGCATCGGCGCGAAGGGGTAGAAGGTGCCGCGCTTGTACAGGTAGACGAGGGCGAGCGACCGGCCCTGCGGGTCGCGGAAGCCCACCAGCGAGCAGAGCAGCTGCGGCCCGAAGCCGTTCCCCTCCAGCTCGCTGTTGACCGCGTGCAGGTCGTTCACCAGCTCGGGCAGCTCCTCGGGGGTGTGCCGGGCGAGCAGCCAGGAGTAGCCGTAGCCGTCCTTGGAGGCCTCCACCGGGACGCCGCCGCGCTCGGTGTCGGCGTCCAGCAGCTCCCGCACCTGCTGCTCGACCTGGCCGAAGGCCGCGCCCTCGACGGCGGCGAAGCACACCGAGCCGAGCCCGGTGGGGGTGAACCCGGCCCCGGCCTCCAGGGTGAGGGCGGCGGACGGCACGCCGAACAGCTGGTCGAGGTCGGGCTTGACGGGCTTGGTGCGGCCGAACAGGGCGTCCAGGATTCCCACGGTGGTCCTTTCGCGTCGAGGCGGAGGGGTGGCGGGGCGGAGGGGTGACGAGGCGGCGGGCCGGTGAGGCGGCGCGGCGGCGGTGGGCGGGGGAGCCCCGCGGTCAGCGGCCGAGCTGCTCGGAGATCTTCGCCAGCTGGTCCAGCCGCTTCTCCAGCGTCGGGTGGGTGGAGAACAGCTGGGCGGCGGTCTCCCGGGCGCCGAGCGCGGGGGCGAAGTAGAAGGCGTTGTAGGGCTGGGCCTGGCGCAGGTCCTTGCTGGGGATGGCGGCGATCTGCCCGGTGACCTTGGTCAGGGCGGAGGCCAGGGCGCTGGGCCGGCCGGTGAGCTGGGCGGCGGCGCGGTCGGCGGCGAGCTCCCGGTAGCGGGAGAGCAGCCGGGTGAGCAGGAAGCTGATGGCGTAGACGACCATCGACACCAGCGGGATGATCAGGGCGACGATGGCCGCGTTCTGGTCGTTGTTGTTGCGGCCGCCGCCCATGAAGCCGCCGTACACCGCGATCCGGGTCATCGCGCCGGCGAGGACGCCGAGGAACCCGGCGACGGTCATCACCGCGACGTCCCGGTGGGCGACGTGCGACAGCTCGTGGGCGAGGACCCCTTCGAGCTCCTCGGGCTCCAGCCGGCGCAGCAGCCCCGTGGTGACGCAGACCACGGCGTTCTGCGGGTTGCGGCCGGTGGCGAAGGCGTTCGGCATGTCGTTGTCGGCGACCGCCACCCGGGGCTTGGGCATGTCCGCGAGGGCGCAGAGCCGGTCGATGGTGCCGTGCAGCTGCGGGTACTGCTCCGGGCTCACCTGGTGGGCGCCCATCGCCCGCTCGGTGATCTTGTCGCTGAACCAGAACTGGGCCACGAACAGCCCGCCGGAGATGAGGACGATCAGTGGCCAGGCGCCGCGCAGGAGCGCGATCAGCAGGCCGGTGAAACCGACGTACAGCAACCCGATCACGAACATCGTCACGACCATGCGGCCGGTCAGACCGCGGTCGGGCGCGAAACGGGTGTGCTGGCCCGAGCTCGACATCGCTTGCTCCTCCATTCGCCGTCGCTTCCGATGCTGCCACCCGGACGGCCCCACGGCACCACCCCCGCGCCGGGAACTGCGGGCAGGATCACTCCGGCCGGGCCGTTCCTGCCTCAAGGCCCGGGCCTTACACTGGCAGGTACGGTTCTGGCACTCGTAGGTTCAGAGTGCCAGGGCGGTCACCGGATCCGGGGCCTTCCCGGAGCGGTCGGCAGCATCTGTGACACAGACGGACAACGTGCGAAGACGGAGGTGTGTGCCCCATGGCCGGTGAGATCCGCCAGCTGGACGACCGCAAGCTCGCCGTGCTCCGCGCGATCGTCCAGGACTACGTGGGGACCGAGGAGCCGGTCGGCTCCAAGGCCCTGGTGGAGCGGCACAACCTCGGGGTCTCCCCGGCGACCGTGCGCAACGACATGGCGGCGCTGGAGGAGGAGGGCTACATCCACCAGCCGCACACCAGTGCCGGGCGCATCCCCACCGACAAGGGCTACCGCCTGTTCGTCGACAAGCTCGCCGAGATCAAGCCGATGAGCGCCCCCGAGCGCCGGGCGATCCGGCACTTCCTGGACGGCGCCGTCGACCTGGACGACACCGTGGCCCGCACGGTGCGGCTGCTCGCGCAGCTGACCCGGCAGGTCGCGGTGGTGCAGTACCCGTCGCTGTCGCGCTCCACCGTCCGGCACATCGAGCTGGTCGCCCTCGCCCCGACCAAGGTGATGCTGGTGCTGATCACCAACACCGGCCGGGTCGAGCAGCGGATGGTGGACTGCCCGGGCACCGTCGGCGAGACGGTCCTGGCGGACCTGCGGGCCCGGATCAACGCGCGGGCCGCCGGCCAGCGGCTGCCGGACGTGCCGGGGTTCCTGGAGGAGCTCCCGGCGATGTTCGAGCAGGCGGACCGGCCGACCGTCACCACCGTCCTGGCGACGCTGTTCGAGGCGCTCGCCGAGCAGAACGAGGAGCGGATCATGCTGGCCGGCACGGCCAACCTGACCCGCTTCGGCCACGACTTCCCGCTCACCATCCAGCCGGTGCTGGAGGCCCTGGAGGAGCAGGTCGTCCTGCTCCGCCTCCTGGGTGAGACCGCGGACGCCGGGATGACGGTCCGGATCGGGCGCGAGATCGCCTACGAGGGGCTGAATTCCACCTCGGTGGTGTCGGTCGGTTACGGTTCGGGCGACGAGAGCGTGGCCAAACTGGGTGTGATCGGTCCGACCCGGATGGACTATCCGGGCACAATGGGGGCGGTGCGTGCGGTGGCGCGGTACGTGGGTCAGATCCTGGCCGAGTCGTAGCAATCGACCGCCGTTGCACGGGTAACGGCGGTGTCCAGTCGCAGCACTTCTACAGGCGGAACAAGCGGAGCATTTGGTGGCCACGGACTACTACGCGGTACTCGGCGTCCGACGGGATGCGGGGCAGGACGAGATCAAGAAGGCGTTCCGGCGCCTGGCACGCGAACTGCACCCGGACGTCAACCCGGACCCGAAGACGCAGGAGCGGTTCAAGGAGATCAACGCCGCCTACGAGGTGCTCTCCGACCCGCAGAAGCGCCAGGTCTACGACCTCGGCGGCGACCCGCTGTCCCCGGGCGGCGGCGCGGGCGCGGGCGGCTTCGGCGCCGGCGCGGCCGGATTCGGCTTCTCGGACATCATGGACGCCTTCTTCGGCGCCGCGGCCGGCCAGCGCGGACCGCGCTCGCGGACCCGGCGCGGGCAGGACGCCATGATCCGGCTGGAGATCACCCTGGAGGAGGCCGCGTTCGGCACCACCAAGGAGCTCCAGGTCGACACGGCGGTCACCTGCACCACCTGCAGCGGCGAGGGCGCGGCCCCCGGCACCTCCGCGCAGACCTGTGACATGTGCCGCGGCAAGGGCGAGGTCTCCCAGGTCACCCGGTCCTTCCTGGGCCAGGTCATGACCTCCCGCCCCTGCCCGCAGTGCCAGGGCTTCGGCACCGTCGTGCCGACCCCGTGCCCGGAGTGCGCCGGCGACGGCCGCGTGCGCGCCCGCCGCACCCTGACCGTCAAGATCCCGGCGGGCGTCGACAACGGCACCCGGATCCAGCTGGCCGGCGAGGGCGAGGTCGGCCCCGGCGGCGGCCCGGCCGGCGACCTGTACGTCGAGATCGCCGAGACCACCCACACCGTCTTCCAGCGGCGCGGGGACGACCTGCACTGCACCGTCACCATCCCGATGACGGCGGCCGCGCTCGGCACCCAGGTGCCGCTGCAGACCCTCGACGGGCTGGAGGAGGTCGACATCCGGCCGGGCACCCAGTCCGGGCAGTCGATCCCGTTGCACGGGCGGGGCATCACCCACCTGCGCGGCGGCGGCCGCGGCGACCTGATAGTGCACGTCGAGGTGCAGACGCCGACCAAGCTCGACGCCGAGCAGGAGGAGCTGCTGCGCCGGCTCGCGGTGCTGCGCGGCGAGGAGCGGCCGGCCGGCCAGTTCGCGCCGGGCCAGCAGGGCCTGTTCTCGCGCCTGAAGGACGCGTTCAACGGCCGGTAGCCGTCCGCGCGGGGGTGCCGGGGATCCGCCCGGCACCCCTTTCGCGTGCCCGCCCGGTTTCGCGTGCCCGCCCAGCCGGAGCGCCCCCGCTCCGCCCCACCACCGGAGGTTCCCCGCATGACCGCCCCCGTCTTCGTCGTCGAGACCGAGCGGATCGCCGCCGCCGCGCCCGGCACCGTGGTGCGCCTGGACGGGCCGGAGGGGCGGCACGCGGCCGCGGTGAAGCGGCTGACCGCCGGTGAGGCGGTGACCCTCGCCGACGGCCTGGGCCTGGGCGTGGACGGCACGGTCGCCGAGGTGCTCGGCAAGGACGCGATCGACGTCGCGGTGGCGGCGGTGCGCCGGGAGCCGGAGCCGGCGCCGCGGATCGTCGTCGTCCAGGCCCTGCCCAAGGGCGACCGCGGCGAGCTGGCGGTGGAGACCATGACCGAGGTCGGCGTGGACGTGGTGATCCCGTGGTCCGCCTCCCGCTGCATCACCCAGTGGAAGGGCGACCGGGGCGCCAAGGCGCTCGCCAAGTGGCGGGCCACCGCCCGGGAGGCGGGCAAGCAGTCCCGCCGGCTGCGCTTCCCCGAGGTGCGCGAGCCGATGACCACCCGGCAGCTGGCGCCGGTGCTGGCCGCCGCGGCGTTCGCCGCCGTGCTGCACGAGGAGGGCTCCCGGCCGCTGGCGCACGCCGGGCTGCCGGAGGGCGGCGACCTGGTGCTGGTGGTGGGCCCGGAGGGCGGGGTCTCCCCGGAGGAGCTGGCGGCCTTCGCCGAGGCGGGCGCCGGGCCGTACCGGCTGGGCCCCTCGGTGCTGCGCACCTCGACCGCCGGCGTGGCCGCCGGCGCACTGCTGCTGGGGCGCACCGGCCGCTGGTCCTGACCGGCCGGACCGGGCGGCTCGCCCGGGCGCCGGAGTCTGCGAAAAGCGGAGCGCGTCGTACGCGCACGTGCCTACGCTGGCCGCGTGACGGAACCCCTGAGCACCCCTGCGGGCGCCTACCTGCGCCACCCCCATCTGCACGGTGACCTGATCACCTTCGTCGCCGAGAACGACGTCTGGCTGGCCCCGCTGGACGGCGGCCGGGCCTGGCGGCTGACGGCCGACCACCTGCCGGTCCACCACCCCCGGTTCGCCCCCGACGGGCGGCACATCGCCTTCACCTCCACCCGGGACGGCGCGCCCGAGGTGCACGTGGTGCCGGTCGACGGAGGCCCCTCCCGCCGGCTCACCCACTGGGGCAGCGACCAGACCCAGCTGCAGGGCTGGACGGCGGACGGCCGCCCGATCGCCACCACCACCGCGGGCGAGGCCACGCTGCGCCGCACCTGGGCGCACGCCGTGCCGCTGGACGGCGGCGCGTCGGAGCGGCTGCCGTACGGACCGGTCGGCGGGCTCGCCCTCGAGCCGGACGGCGCGGGTGCCGACCCGGCCGAGGACCGGGGGAGGGTGCTGCTGGCCACCGTCAACAACCGCGAGCCGGCCTGGTGGAAGCGGTACCGGGGCGGCCGGGCGGGCAAGCTGTGGATCGGCCGGGACGAGTTCGTCCGCGTCCACGAGGAGCTGGACGGCCAGCTCTCCTCGCCGCTGTGGGTGGGGGAGCGGATCGCCTTCCTCTCCGACCACGAAGGCGTCGGCGAGCTGTACTCCAGCCTCCCCGACGGTTCGGACCTGCGCCGGCACACCACCTCCCCGGACGGCTTCTACGCCCGCAACGCCAGCACCGACGGCACCCGGGTGGTCTTCCACCGCGCCGGCGACCTCTGGCTGCTGGACGACCTGGACGGTGCCGAGGCGCGCCGCCCGGACGTCCGGCTGGCCGGCCCGCGCAGCGGCCGCCGCCCGCGCCCGGTGTACGCCGCGCACTGGCTGGAGTCCGTCGCCCCCGACCGCACCGGCCGGGCGAGCGCCGTGGTGGTGCGCGGCGGGGTGCACTGGCTGACCCACCGCGAGGGCCCGGCCCGGGTGCTGGACGAGACGCCGGGCGTGCGCGCCCGGCTGGCCCGGGTCGTCCCGGGCGAGGACGGCGGGCAGGGCGTGCTCTGGGTCAGCGACGCCGAGGGCGAGGACGCCCTGGAGTTCGCCCCCGCGGTGCAGGGCGCCGAGCGCCGACGGCTGGCGGCCGGGCAGCTCGGCCGGGTGAACTCCCTGGTGGTGTCGCCGGACGGCAAGCAGGCGGCGCTCGGCGTGCACGACGGCCGGGTGCTGCTGGTCTCGCTCGCCGACGGCACCGTGCACGAGCTGGCCCGCAGCACCGATGGCGAGGTGAGCGGGCTGGCCTTCAGCCCGGACTCGGCGTGGCTGGCGTGGTCGCGCCCGGTGCCGGGGATGGGCCCGTACTCGCTGCGCCAGATCGTGCTGGCCAACCTGGCCACCCGCACCGTCGGCGAGGCCACCCAGCAGCGCTTCATCGACACCTCGCCGGCGTTCACCGCGGACGGCCGCTACCTGGTGTTCCTGTCGGTGCGCAACTTCGACCCGGTCTACGACTCGCACGTCTTCGACCTGTCGTTCCCCAACGGCTGCCGCCCGTACCTGATCACGCTGGCCGCGGACACGCCGTCGCCGTTCGGGCCGCAGCGGGCCGGGCGTTCGATCGGCGGGGACGAGGACGAGCCGCGCGGCAAGAAGGCGGACGGCGAGGAGGCCGCCGCCGACGCCGCGCCGGTGACCAGGGTCGACCTGGACGGCATCGCCGACCGGATCGTCCCGTTCCCGGTCGAGGGCGGCCGCTTCGACTCGCTCCGGGCGGTCAAGGACGGCGTGCTGTGGAGCCGGGTCCCGCTGCTCGGCGAACTCGGCGACGAGGCGGCCTCGCTGGAGGACGAGCGGCCCCGGCCCACCCTGGAGCGCTTCGACCTGCGCAAGCGCCGCGCCGAGCAGCTGGTGCACGGGCTCGACTCCTTCGCGGTCAGCGGGGACGGCACCCGGGTGGCGGTGCTGGACGAGGGCGAGCTGCGGATCGTCCCGGCCGACCACAAGGCGGGCGGCGAGGACGACGAGGTGGCCGTCGACCTGGCCCGGCTGCGGGTGACGGTGGACCCGGCCGCCGAGTGGCGGCAGATGTTCGACGAGAACGGCCGCCTGATGCGGGACAACTTCTGGCGCCCCGACCTGGGCGGCGTGGACTGGGACGGCGTCCTGGACCGCTACCGGCCGCTGGTCGACCGGGTCGGCTCCCACGACGACCTGGTGGACCTGCTCTGGGAGGTGCACGGCGAGCTCGGCACCTCGCACGCCTACGTGATGCCGCACGGCCTGCACACCGAGCCGGCCCGGCGCCAGGGCCTGCTCGGGGCCGACCTGGTCAAGGACGGCGACCAGTGGCGGATCGCCCGGATCCTGCCCGGCGAGTCCTCCGACCCGCGGGCCCGCTCGCCGCTGGCGGCGCCCGGCGCGGCCGTCCGCCCGGGGGACGCCGTCCTGGCCGTGAACGGCCGCCCGGTCGACCCGGTCACCGGCCCGGCCCCGCTGCTGGCCGGTACCGCCGGGCAGCCGGTCGAGCTGACGGTGGCCGGAAAGGACGGCACCGACCAGCGGCACCCGGTGGTCGTGCCGCTCGCCGACGAGGAGCCGCTGCGCTACCACGACTGGGTGGCCGGGCGGCGGGCCGCGGTGCGCGAGCTGTCCGGCGGGCGCCTGGGCTACCTGCACGTCCCCGACATGCAGACCACCGGCTGGGCCCAGATCCACCGCGACCTGCGCTCGGAGATGGCCCGGGAGGGCGTGGTCGTCGACATCCGGGAGAACCGCGGCGGCCACACCTCGCAGCTGGTGATCGAGAAGCTGGCCCGCCGGATCGTCGGCTGGGACGTCGCCCGGGACATCGCCAGCCCGCTGCCCTACCCCGGTGACGCGCCGCGCGGGCCGCTGGTCGCGCTCTGCAACGAGTTCTCCGGCTCGGACGGCGACATCGTCAACGCCGCGATCCAGGCGCTCGGCCTCGGCCCGGTGGTCGGCACCCGGACCTGGGGCGGGGTGATCGGCATCGACAGCCGGTACCGGCTGGTCGACGGCACCCTGGTGACCCAGCCCAAGTACGCGTTCTGGCTGGAGACCTACGGCTGGGGCGTGGAGAACCACGGCGTCGACCCGGACGTCGAGGTGCCGTTCGCCCCGCACCAGTGGGCGGCCGGGGAGGACCCGCAGCTGGCCGAGGGGGTCCGGATCGCGCTGGAGGCCCTCGCCGCGACCCCGGCCCGGCCGGCGCCCGCGCTGCCCTGGGAGTAGCGGGGCCGCCCGCGCACCCGGGGGCGGGGGAAGCCGGCGGCGGGGGAGGCCGGCGGAGCGGGAAGTCGGACGGGCCGACTTCCCGCTCCGGGCGGTGAGTAGGATGCGGGGCTGTTCTTGATCGATCCCGATCGGGAACGAGCATCCACAGCTCACGGGGGAGCACATGGCACAGGGCTATCCGCAGCCGCAACCGCAGCAGTACGGGCAGCACCCGGACCCGTACGGGCAGAACCCGTACGGGCAGGGCGCCCACGGCCAGAACCCGTACGGGCAGAACCCGTACGGCCAGGACCCGTACGGCCAGGACCCGTACGGCCAGGACCCGTACGGGCAGGGCGCCCACGGCCGGAACCCGCAGGCCCAGCCGTACCCGGGGCAGCCGCAGTACCAGCAGCCCCAGCCGCCGCAGGCGCCGTACCCGCCCTACCAGCAGGCGCCCCACCAGCAGCCGTACGGGCAGCCGCAGCCCGCCGCGCACCGGCCGCCCTGCCCCAAGGAGGCGGGCGGCGGTCGGCGCTTCCTGGCGATCGTGCTCGACTTCCTGTTCGCCGTCGGCCTCGGCTTCGTCGCCGCCAACGCGGCCAGCCGTCCCAGGCCCGCCGCGCACGCGGTGGCCGGCCACGCGTCCCACGCCGCGGGCCCGGCCGTGCCCTACTTCGTGGCGCTGCTGCTGGTCGGACTCGCCGCGTCCTTCCTCAACCAGGTGGTGCTCGCCCGCCTGACCGGGTTCAGCGTGGGCAAGGGGATCCTGGCGATGCGGGTGGTGCGCCGCAAGGGCGTCATGCGCCCGAACACCTGGCGGCTGACCCGGCGCTGGCTGCTCGGCTTCGTCTTCCTCGCGGTCACCCTGCTGTCCGAGGACTTCGACCTGGACGACGGCGACATCGTCGGGATGCGCTCCGTCCGCTGGAAGCACCTGCAGGAGTACCAGCAGGCGGTCGGGCGGCTCGGCTAGGCTGCCGCCGTACCGCCCCGCGACCCGAACCCGAGGAGTAGCCGATGGCCGGCGAGCCGCAGTCCGACTGCCTGTTCTGCAAGATCGTGGCGGGCGAGATCCCGGCGACCGTCCTGCGCAAGACCGAGCGCGTGCTCGCCTTCCGCGACATCGCCCCCAAGGCCCCGGTGCACGTCCTGGTCATCCCGCACGTCCACTACCCGAACGCCGCCGCGCTGGCCGCCGCGGAGCCGCAGATCGCCGGCGAACTGCTCGCCGAGGCGGGCGCGGTGGCCCGGGACGAGGGCATCGAGGACTACCGGCTGATCTTCAACACCGGGGCCGGCGCCGGCCAGACGGTCTTCCACGCCCACGTCCACGTGCTCGGCGGCAAGCCGATGACCGAGAGCATGGTCTGAGGCTCTCCGTGTCACAGCGCGAACTCGTCGTCCTCGGCACCGCCAGCCAGGTGCCCACCCGGCACCGCAACCACAACGGCTACCTGCTCCGCTGGGACGGCGAGGGCCTGCTGTTCGACCCCGGCGAGGGCACCCAGCGGCAGATGCTGCACGCCGGGGTCTCGGCCACCCAGATCACCCGGATCGCCGTGACGCACTTCCACGGCGACCACTGCCTGGGGCTCGCCGGGGTGATCCAGCGGATCAACCTGGACCGCGTCCCCCACCCGGTGGACGTCTACTTCCCGGCCTCCGGCGAGGTCTACTTCGAGCGGCTGCGGCACGCCACCGCCTTCCACGAGACGGCCGTGCTGCGCCCCCGCCCGATCGACGAGCCGGGCCCGCTGCCGGCGCCCGGCGCCCGGTTCGCCCTGGACGCCGTGCGGCTCTCCCACCCGGTGGAGTCCTTCGGCTACCGGCTGTCCGAGCCGGACGGCCGCCGCCTGGTGCCCGAGCGGCTCGCCGCCCTCGGCGTCCACGGCCCCGCGGTCGGCCGGCTGCAGCACGAGGGCGCGACCGAGGTCGACGGCCGGCTGGTCACCCTGGACGAGGTGAGCGAGCCCCGGCCGGGCCAGCGCTTCGCCTTCGTGATGGACACCCGGCTCTGCGACGGCGTCCACGAACTGGCCGAGGGCACCGACCTGCTGGTCGTCGAGTCGACCTTCACCGACGCCGACGCCCGCCTCGCCGAGGACCACGGCCACCTCACCGCCGGGCAGGCCGCCAAGGTCGCCGCCGAGGCCGGCGCGCGGACCCTGGTGCTGACCCACTTCTCCCAGCGCTACCCGGACCTCGGGCAGCACCTGGCCGACGCCCGCAAGCACTTCGACGGGCACCTGGTGCTCGCCGAGGACCTCGCCCGGGTGCCCGTCCCGCCGAGGCGGCAGGGCTGAACCGCGCGGAGCACGCCGAAAAGGGCTCGCGCCGCCCCGCGATCTGCCGCAGCATCGTCGGGTGCGGCCCCGCCGCCCGCCGCGGCGATCACGTGCGCGGCGTACCCTGGTGCCCCGGAGGACCGAGCGGCACACGACACCACGGATGGGATGAGGCAGGCCCCAGCGCCGACCTATGAGTGACACATCGCAGACCCGTACCAACGGACAGTCGCGCCCCGAACCGGCCGACGACGGCCGCGTCAGCGCCCGGATCGTCATCCCCGAGAAGCACCCGATGGTCACCCTGCTCGGCACCGCGGACTCACTGCTGCGGGTGATCGAACAGGGGTTCCCCGCCGCCGACATCCACGTCCGCGGCAACGAGGTGACCGCCACCGGAGCCCGCGCCGAGGTCGCGCTCGTGCAGCGGCTCTTCACCGAGATGATGCTGGTGCTGCGCACCGGCCAGCCCCTGACGGAGGACTCCGTGGAGCGCTCCATCGCCATGCTCCGCGGTGCCGCGGAGGACCCGGACAGCCCGGCGCCGTCCCAGGTGTTCACCGCGAACATCCTGTCCAACCGGGGCCGCACGATCCGCCCCAAGACCCTCAACCAGCAGCGCTACGTCGACGCGATCGACAAGCACACGATCGTCTTCGGCCTCGGCCCCGCCGGTACCGGCAAGACCTACCTCGCGATGGCCAAGGCCGTCCAGGCCCTGCAGGCCAAGGAGGTCAACCGGATCATCCTGACCCGCCCGGCGGTCGAGGCGGGCGAGCGGCTGGGCTTCCTGCCCGGCACGCTCTACGAGAAGATCGACCCGTACCTGCGCCCGCTCTACGACGCGCTGCACGACATGATGGACCCGGACTCCATCCCGCGCCTGATGGCGGCCGGCACCATCGAGGTCGCGCCGCTGGCGTACATGCGCGGCCGCACCCTCAACGACGCCTTCATCATCCTGGACGAGGCCCAGAACACCTCGCCCGAGCAGATGAAGATGTTCCTCACCCGCCTCGGTTTCAACTCCCGGGTGGTGGTCACCGGCGACACCAGCCAGATCGACCTCCCGGGCGGCACCCGCAGCGGCCTCAAGGTCGTCCAGGAGATCCTGGCCGACGTGCCCGACATCCACTTCTCCGTCCTCACCAGCACCGACGTGGTCCGCCACAAGCTGGTCGGCCGGATCGTGGACGCCTACGAGCGCTGGGACGCCCGGCAGGAGGCCGAGGAGAACCCCTCGTCCGCCCGCAAGCCCGCCCAGCGGCGCGGCTCCCGCGCACCCCGCCAGTCCCATCGCACCGAAAGCTGAGTACGCAGCCCGTCATGTCGATCGACATCGCCAACGAGTCCGGTTGGGACGCCGACGAGGAAGCCATCCTCGACGTCGCCCGCTTCGCCCTGGACAAGATGCGGATCCACCCGCAGTCCGAACTGTCCGTGATCCTGGTGGACGGTGCGGCGATGGAGGAGCTGCACATCCAGTGGATGGACCTCCCCGGACCCACCGACGTGATGTCCTTCCCGATGGACGAGCTGCGTCCCGGCAAGGAGGGCGAGGAGCTGCCGCAGGGCCTGCTCGGGGACATCGTGCTCTGCCCCGAGGTCGCCGAGCAGCAGGGCAAGGCGGCCCCCTCCAAGCACTCGATGGACGAGGAGCTGCAGCTGCTCACCGTCCACGGCGTGCTGCACGTCCTCGGCTACGACCACGAGGAGCCCGAGGAGGAGGAGGAGATGTTCGCCCTCCAGAAGCGCATCCTCGACGACTGGCGGGCGGGCCGCGGCCTCGGCGGCATCTCCCCGGCCCCCACCACCCACTGAGCGCGGAGCCCGAACCCCTGTGAGTGGTGAGAGTACGAGCTTCATCCTGGGTGCCGTGCTGCTGGTCGTCCTCGGCTGGCTGGCCGCGTGCGCCGAGGCGGGGATCTCCCGGGTCTCCCGGTTCCGGGCGGAGGAGGCGGTGCGGGTCGGCCGGCGCGGTTCGGCGCGGCTGCTGACCCTCGCCTCCGACCCCATCCGCTACCTCAACCTGGCCACCCTGATCCGGGTGGCCAGCGAGATGGCGGCTGCCGTGCTGGTCACCGTGGTCTGCGTGCGCAACGTCGAGCCGACCTGGCAGGCCGTCCTGCTGGCGTTCGGCGTGATGGTGCTGGTGTCCTTCGTCGCGGTGGGCGTCTCGCCGCGCACGATCGGGCGCCAGCACCCGCTCACCACGTCGACCGCGGCCTCCTTCGTGCTGCTGCCGCTGGCGGCCGTGCTCGGCCCGATCCCGCGGCTGCTGATCCTGCTCGGCAACGCGCTGACCCCGGGCAAGGGCTACCGCGAGGGCCCGTTCGCCTCCGAGGCGGAGCTGCGCGCGCTGGTGGACCTCGCCGAGAAGGACGACCTGATCGAGGACGAGGAGCGCCGGATGGTGCACTCGGTCTTCGAACTGGGCGACACCATCGTGCGCGAGGTGATGGTGCCGCGCACCGACCTGGTGATGATCGAGCGGCACAAGACCGTCCGGCAGGCGCTCACCCTGGCGCTGCGCTCGGGCTTCTCGCGGATCCCGGTGGTCGGGGACAACGAGGACGACGTGGTCGGCATCGTCTACCTGAAGGACCTGGTCCGGCGCACCCACATCAACCGCGAGGCGGAGTCCGAGGAGGTCGGCGCGGTGATGCGCCCGGCCGTCTTCGTGCCGGACTCCAAGCCGGCCGCGGACCTGCTGCGCGAGATGCAGCAGCGCCGTTCGCACGTGGCCATCGTGATCGACGAGTACGGCGGCACCGCCGGCCTGGTCACCATCGAGGACATCCTGGAGGAGATCGTCGGCGAGATCACCGACGAGTACGACCGGGAGATCGCGCCGATCGAGGACCTGGGCGACGGCTCGTACCGGATCACCGCCCGGCTGCTGGTGGAGGACCTCGGCGAGCTGTTCGGCGTCGAGCTGGAGGACGAGGACGTCGAGACGGTGGGCGGCCTGCTGGCCAAGCACCTCGGGCGGGTGCCGATCCCCGGCTCCGCCTGCGAGATCCCGCTGCCCGAGCCGGCCGGCACCGGCCTGGCCGGGATCCTGCTGACCGCCGAGTCCTCGGCGGGGCGCCGCAATCGCATCGGCTCGATGGTCGCCACCCCCGTCCGGGAGGTCGAGGAGGCGGCGGCGGAGTTCGGCGAGTAGCGGCCGGGCGGTCGCGGAGCGACCATGGAGGGCATGACGCACCAACTTCGCGCGGAGCACGGCCCGCAGGGTACGGCCGGCGGGGTCAAGGTCTGGCACGTGGTACGCGAGACCGACCCCGCGACGGCGCTCTGCGGCCGCAGCATGGCCGACGACGCCGACACGCGGCCCGAGCAGGAGTGGGGCACGGGGCTGCGCTGCTGCCAGCAGTGCGGCTCGCTCTACATGCACGAGGTGCCGCACATGCAGGGGAGCCACCCCTACAGCTAGGGGGTGCCCTGTGGATCACTGCCCGGTGCCGTGACGCCTGGACGGCTGGACCACGGCCGGGCCGACTACACCATGGTGGAGGCCGCCATGAAGCTGCAAGACGAACTGCCCGTCGACAACCGGCTCGTCACGGTGTGGCGGATCGGTGCGGGGCTCGGGGGGATCTTCCTGATCGTGTTCGGGTGCCTGGGGCTGGCCGACCACCCGGGTTTCCTCTCCACCCACGGCTCGGACGTCGCCGGGCTGTCGACCAACGGGGCGCTGAGCATCCTGTCCATCGTGGCGGGCGCGGTCCTGGTGGTGGGCGCGGTGATCGGCGGGAACTTCGCGTCCAACCTGAACATGGCCGTCGGCGTGCTGTTCGTCCTCTCCGGCTTCTACGGCCTGACGGTGCTCGGGCGGCCGGACGCCAACATCCTCAACTTCCGGATGGCGAACGTGCTCTTCGCATTCGTCTTCGGAGTGGTCCTGACGACCTTCGGGATGTACGGCAGGGTGAGCAGCCACCTGCCGCACGACAACCCGTACTGGCGCGAGCGCGCCGGGCGCGAGGAGCCGCTGCCCAACGGGCCGAAGACCTTCGTCAGGATCCTCCGCCCGGGGCCGCCCAATCCCGTGGGGCACTGAGTCCGGAGCCTTCCCGGGTCGGTCCGCCCGCTCCGCCGGGCGGGCGACCGGTCGCCCGCCCGGCGCCGGGGCGGGCCGCCTATGCTCGGCGGCATGAGTGACATCGTCGAGCTCGACCCCGAAGACAAGAAGATCATCACCCTGGCCCGCTCGGCCCGCGCCCGCAACGGCGTGGCCGAGGGGGCCGCGGTGCGCGACGAGACCGGCCGCACCTACGTGGCCGGGACGGTCGCGCTGGAGTCGCTGCGGCTGAGCGCCCTGCAGACGGCGGTGGCGATGGCGGTGGCCAGCGGCGCGAAGTCGCTGGAGGCGGCCGCCGTGGTGAGCGAGGCGGAGCAGCCGGCCGAGGCCGACCTGGCGGCCGTCCGGGACCTCGGCGGGGCCGGGACGCCGGTGCTGCTGGCCGGGGTGGACGGGGTGCTGCGGGTGGCGGTCGAGGCCCGCTGAGGCACCGCGGGGGCCGTCCGGGGGGGCTGCCCGGGCTCCCGGCCCGGGCCCCTGTTCGGGGGTCGGGGCCCCACGGGGCGTCCGGAGCCCCGCCGGGGCCGGCCCGGGCTCCGCGGGGGCGGCGACGGTCCGGCGACCACCGTCCTGTGTTCAGCAGATAATCTCACCGGGGGAGTGAACTCGGTGAGGGGGCTGGGCAGATGGGGGCGGTCGCGTTCTTCGCCGGACTGCTGCTGTTCGTGATGGGGATGGGCAAGTGGCAGGAGACCGGCTCGCCGTTCTGGCTTTGGGGCTCCATCGCCTTCCTGGTCCTGCTGATCGTGATGTCCCTCGTCGCCAGGGGCGAGCGCCGGGGCTGATCCGGGCTGGTCCCGGGCCGCTCCCGGGGCCGTTCGCGGCCCGCAGGCGGCCCGTCCCCGGCGGCCGGTCGCGGGTTCCGGGCGGGGTCGGACGGCGGGGCTCCGGTGATCAGGGAGAATGGAGCGCATGAGTGCCCCTTCCTCCCCGTACCGCTCCGGCTTCGCGTGCTTCGTGGGCCGACCCAACGCGGGCAAGTCGACCCTGACCAACGCCCTGGTGGGGACGAAGGTCGCGATCACCTCCGACCGACCGCAGACCACCCGGCACACCGTGCGCGGCATCGTGCACCGCCCGGACTCCCAGCTCGTCCTGGTCGACACCCCCGGCCTGCACAAGCCGCGCACCCTCCTCGGCGAGCGCCTCAACGACCTGGTCCGCTCGACCTGGGCCGAGGTCGACGTGATCGGCTTCTGCCTCCCCGCCGACCAGAAGCTCGGCCCCGGTGACAAGTTCATCGCCAAGGAACTCGCCGAGATCAAGAAGACCCCCAAGGTCGCCATCGTCACCAAGACCGACCTGGTCGACTCCAAGCGGCTGGCCGAGCAGCTGATCGCCATCCAGCAGCTCGGCGTCGAGCTGGGCATCGAGTGGGCCGAGATCATCCCGGTCTCCGCGGTCGGCGACAAGCAGGTCGACCTGGTCGCCGAGCTGCTCACCAAGCTCCTGCCGGAGGGCATGCCGCTCTACCCGGAGGGCAACCTCACCGACGAGCCCGAGCAGGTCATGATCGCGGAGCTGATCCGCGAGGCCGCGCTCGAGGGCGTCCGGGACGAACTGCCGCACTCGCTGGCCGTGGTCGTCGAGGAGATGCTCCCGCGCGAGGGCCGCCCGGCGGACCGCCCGCTGCTGGACATCCACGCCTACGTCTACATCGAGCGCCAGAGCCAGAAGGCCATCGTGATCGGCGCCAAGGGCGCGCGGCTGAAGCACGTCGGGACCACCGCCCGCAAGCACATCGAGGCGCTGCTGGGCACGCCGGTCTACCTCGACCTGCACGTCAAGGTGGCCAAGGACTGGCAGCGCGACCCGAAGCAGCTGCGCAAGCTCGGCTTCTGAGCCGCGGCCGGGCCGACGGCCCGGGCGGGCCCGTCCGGAGTGCTCCGGGCGGGCCTTCGCCGTACGCGGGGGCGGTGGCCACCGGGCGGCGCAGCACCGTCCGGGCCTACGCGCCCTCGCGCAGCACCAGCGAGACCAGCTCGCGCTGGGAGTCGGTGAGCTTCGGGTCGGCGCAGTGCACCGTGCGGCCGTCGACGCTGATCTCGTAGTGGAAGCCGTCCGGCACCCCGTAGGAGGGTGCCCGCAGCCCGCCCGCGACGGCCTCGCGGGCGAGCGCGTGGACGTGCGGGGCGTCCGTGCGGTCGGAGGTGTCGAGCTCCGCGTGGCGGACGATCCCCGCGAGGCCGCCGGTCCGGGTCACCTGGATACGCATGGTGTCCATGGTGCTACGCAGGGAGGGGGATTGCCGGGCCTTTTCCCCGACCGTGACCTTAAGCCCGGCTCGACCAGCCGCCGATCCCCCTCCGGGCGCCTTCCGGGCCCCCTTCCGGCCCCTCGTCGACTCCCCTCCGGCCGTCCTCCCGGACGGTGGTCAGCCCGGGCTGACCCCGACCTGCGCCCAGGAGGCCGTCACGGTGTCCGCCACCGACGGCTGGTCGGGGTAACGGGCCTGCGCGGCGGCCACGGTGGCCCGGGCGAAGGCGGTGAAGTCGGCGTCGGCGGGCAGCCGGCGGCCCGTCAGCGCGTCGTACCAGATCCGGCCGGCGCGCTCCCAGGCCGGGCCGCCGAGGGCGGTGGCCAGCAGGTAGAACGCGTGGTTGGGGATGCCGGAGTTGATGTGCACCCCGCCGTTGTCCTCGGCGGTGTCCACGTAGTCCCGCAGGTGCGCGGGCTGCGGGTCCTTGCCGAGCCTGGGGTCGTCGTAGGCGGTGCCGGGGGCCTTCATGGAGCGCAGCGCCACGCCCTGGATGCCGGGGGCGAGGAGGCCGGCGCCGATCAACCAGTCGGCGTCGGCGGCGTCCTGGCGCAGCGCGTACTGCTTGACCAGCGAGCCGAAGACGTCGGAGACCGACTCGTTGAGCGCGCCGGGCTGGTCCTGGTACTGCAGTCCGGCGGTGAACTGGGTGACGCCGTGGGTGAGTTCGTGGCCGATGACGTCGATGCAGGCGGTGAAGTCACCGAAGATCTCGCCGTCGCCGTCGCCGAAGACCATCCGGTGGCCGTTCCAGAAGGCGTTGTCGTAGTCCCGGCCGTAGTGCACGGTGGCGTCCAGGCGCAGCCCCTGGTCGTCGATCGAGCGCCGGCCGTAGGGGTCGGAGAACAGGGCGTAGGTGGCGCCGAGGCCGTCGTAGGCGTGGTCGACCGACTGGTCGGCGACCGGGGCCTGGCCCTCGGTGCGGACGGTGCGGCCGGGCAGCCGCTGGCTGTGACCGGCGTCGGCGATCACCCGGCTCGGGGCCGCCCCGCCGGCGGGCGGCGGGGGAGGGGCGAGGCGGGCCGCGCGGTGCGCGGTGTCGAGTGCGAGGGAGCGGACGGCGGGCTCGTGACCGGCCTCGGCGAGGCGGTCCAGGACGTACGGCGGGACGATCGCGCAGATCGGTACTGCTGCAGTCATGTGGCCCAGGGTGAGGCCTCGATGACCGGATGTCACCACTCTTGGCATGACCGGTCGGCGTCTCAAGGAGTGGAACGGTGGGCCGGATCACTTCGGGGGCGCGCGGCCCTGGGTTACGCTGGGGACATCATGCGCAACGGGCTGCTTCTTCTTAGCTGCCGCGTCGAGGGCCTGTAGTCCATTTCGGGCCGGCTCCCTCGCCGCGGGGATTCGAGCTGTGCGCGTCATCGGGCGATCCAACGGAGGATCGCGAGCGGCAGCTGGCCGGCCAGTCGGTGTTGATCTTCCCCGACCCGCCCCGCACCCACGCATCACAGGAAGCCGAGAGAGTCACTCCATGACCGAGCAGAGCTCCGCCGCGTCCATCCCCGCCGGTCGCGCCTTCGTCGACCGCCCCACCCCGATCACCGGCGCCTCCGTCCGCCAGCAGCCCTCGGGCATGCGGCACGGGCGCTACCTGCCGTTCGACACCGTCGACCTGCCGGACCGCACCTGGCCGAGCAAGGTGATCACCAAGGCGCCGCGCTGGCTCTCCACCGACCTGCGGGACGGCAACCAGGCGCTGATCGACCCGATGTCCCCGGCCCGCAAGCGCAAGATGTTCGACCTGCTGGTCGCGATGGGCTACAAGGAGATCGAGGTCGGCTTCCCGTCCTCCGGTGCCACCGACCACGCCTTCGTGCGGTCGCTGATCGAGGAGGGGGCGATCCCGGAGGACGTCACCATCTCGGTGCTGACCCAGGCCCGCGAGGAGCTGATCGAGAAGACCGTCGAGTCGCTGGTCGGCGCCCCGCGCGCGACCGTCCACCTGTACAACGCGACGGCCCCGCTGTTCCGCCGGGTGGTCTTCCGCAACGACCGGGCCGCCACCAAGGCGATCGCCACCGACGGCACCCGGCTGGTGATGGAGTACGCCGAGAAGCTGCTGGGCGAGGACACCGTCTTCGGCTACCAGTACTCACCGGAGATCTTCGTCGACACCGAGCTGGACTTCGCCCTGGAGGTCTGCGAGGCGGTGATGGACGTCTGGCAGCCCGGCGAGGGCCGCGAGATCATCCTGAACCTGCCGGCCACCATCGAGCGGGCCACCCCGAACGTCCAGGCCGACCAGTTCGAGTGGATGTCGCGCAACCTGTCGCGCCGCGAGTTCGTCTGCCTGTCCGTCCACCCGCACAACGACCGCGGCACCGCCGTGGCCTCCGCCGAGCTGGCCTACATGGCGGGCGCCGACCGCATCGAGGGCTGCCTGTTCGGCCAGGGCGAGCGGACCGGCAACGTCGACCTGGTGACGCTGGGCATGAACCTGTTCTCGCAGGGCATCGACCCGCAGATCGACTTCTCCGACATCGACGAGGTGCGCCGCACCGCCGAGTACTGCAACCAGATGGAGGTGCACCCGCGCCACCCGTACGCCGGTGACCTGGTGTACACCTCCTTCTCCGGCTCGCACCAGGACGCCATCAAGAAGGGCTTCGACGCCCTGGAGGCGGACGCGAAGGCGGCCGGCGTCCCGGTGGAGGAGCACACCTGGGGCGTGCCGTACCTGCCGATCGACCCGAAGGACGTCGGCCGCACCTACGAGGCGGTCATCCGGGTCAACAGCCAGTCCGGCAAGGGCGGTGTCGCGTACGTCCTGAAGAACGACCACAAGCTGGACCTGCCGCGCCGGATGCAGATCGAGTTCTCCCGGATCATCCAGGCCATGACCGACGCCGAGGGCGGCGAGGTCACCCCGGCCGAGATCTGGCGGGTCTTCGAGGACGAGTACCTGCCCACCACGGAGAACCCGTGGGGCCGGATCTCGCTGAGCGGTTCGCGCACCCTGACCACCGAGGACGGCCGGGACGCGCTGATCGCCGGCGCGCTGGTGGACGGCCTGCCGGTCACCCTGACCGGTGTCGGCAACGGTCCGGTCTCCGCCTTCGCGGACGCGCTGGCCCGCATCGACGTGGACGTCCGCGTCCTGGACTACGCCGAGCACGCGCTGAGCGAGGGCGGCGACGCCCAGGCCGCCGCGTACGTGGAGTGCGCGGTGGACGGCAAGGTGCTGTGGGGCGTCGGCATCGACGGCAACACCGTGCTGGCCTCGCTGAAGGCGATGATCAGCGCCGTCAACCGGGCGCAGCGCGGGTAGTTCGTACGAGTGGCACGCGGCGGGGCCGTCCTCCGGGGCGGCCCTTCGCCGCACCTGGGGGCGGCTGTGTCCTGCGCCACATTTTTTCGGGTCGGAAGGCGTTCGGGGTACTGACACGTGCCGGTAACCGTGGCAACATCGATCCACCGGAAAGCCGGGTCGGTGGGACGGCCCAGGTGTCCGGTCGCGTGACCTGCCCATAGTTGTGCAGGCCGCCTGCCATGTCTGGGGAGTGGCGCCGTGACCAGGTTGTGGGGTGTTCGCCCGCGGTGGCGGACGGACGTTCTCGGTGACTTCTTCTGCCCCGGCTGTGGCGGGGACCGCAACTACCGCCGGCAGCACGGCCGGCGGTGGCTGCGGTTGCTGGGGACGCCGGTGCTCCCGCTCGGCCCGGTGATCGGCAGCGTGCAGTGCACCGGCTGCCACGGCCGGTACGGCGTCGAGAGCCTGGAGCAACCGACCTGCGTGCGTCTCGGAGCGATGCTGCGGGACGCCCAGTACACCATCGCGCTGGCCCTGCTCGCGGCCGGCGGCACCGCCCACCGGGCGGCCCGCGAGGCGGCCTGCACGGCGGTGCGCGAGGCCGGCTTCGAGGACTGCGGCGAGGCGCAGGTGCTGGCCGCGCTCGCCGCGCTCTCCGGGCTCGGCGGCGAACTCCGCGACGCCCACGAGCTGGGGGAGCCCTCCGGCGAGGGGCTGGGGGAGGCCGCCGGCCTGGCGGTGGAACTGCACGCGGTGCTCGAACCGCTCGCCCCGCACCTGGCCCACCAGGGCCGGGAGCGGCTGCTGCTGCAGGGTGCGGCGATCGCCCTCGCCGACGGCCGCTACCTGCCGCAGGAGCGCGAGGCGCTGGCCGCGGTCGGGCGCTGTCTGGACCTGCCGGCGTCGCGGGTCGGGGCGCTGCTGGAGGCGGCGACCCGGGCGCCGTACTAGTCGCCCCGCCCGTCCCGGTCTCCGGCTCCGGGCCGCCCCCGCCGAACCGACCTCCTGAACCGGCCCCCTGGAAACCGACCTCCTGAACCGGCCCCCTGGAAACCGACCTCCTGAACCGTCCGACCGGACCCCCGAGCCATCCCCATCCCCCACAAACGGGCCCGACTCCCCCCTCCGGGCCCGCCGTGACCCGCACCGTACGGTCCTCCCCCACGGACTCGGTGCGGGCAACACGGCTGTCGGCGCCCGCCCGGGCCCCGGCGGTCGTCGCCGGCTGTCGGCCGGGGCCGGCGGCTGGGGGAGAATGGCTGGCATGAGTCTTTTCCGGGACGACGGCGTCGTGTTGCGGGCGCAGAAGCTCGGCGAGGCCGATCGGATCATCACCCTGCTGACCCGCCAGCACGGCAAGGTGCGCGCGGTGGCGCGCGGGGTGCGGAAGACCAAGTCCAAGTTCGGCGCCCGCCTGGAGCCGTTCTCGCACGTGGACGTGCAGTTCTTCAGCCGGGGGAGTGAGCTGGTCGGCCGAGGGTTGCCGCTCTGCACCCAGGTGGAGACCATCGCGCCGTACGGCGGTTCGATCGTCACCGACTACGGCCGCTACACCGCCGGGACGGCGATGCTGGAGACGGCCGAGCGGTTCGCCGAGAACGAGGGCGAGCCGGCCGTGCAGCAGTACCTGCTGCTGGTGGGCGGTCTGCGCACGCTGGCGGCTGGCCTGCACGAGTCGCACCTGGTGCTGGACGCCTTCCTGCTCAGGTCGCTCGCGGTGAACGGGTACGGCGCGAGCTTCACCGACTGCGCCAAGTGCGGCCTGGAGGGGCCGAACCGTTTCTTCTCGCTCCAGGCGGGCGGCGTGCTCTGCCCGGACTGCCGAGTGCCGGGATGTGCCGTACCCTCCCCTGAGACACTGGTACTGCTCGGGGCGCTGCTGTCAGGGGACTGGCAGACGGCCGATTCCTGCGAGCCGCGGTACTGGCGGGAGGGCAGCGGCCTGGTCGCGGCCTATCTGCAGTGGCATTTGGAGCGGGGCATCCGCTCGATGAGATACGTGGAGAAGTGAGCACATGGCAGCGCGACGGCTCTTCGGCGGCGGCAAGCAGCGGGAGTACGTTCCCCCGACCCCGCACCCCAGCGGCGCCCGGCCGCCGAAGATCCCCGGTGAGCTGGTCCCCGAGCACGTCGCGATCGTGATGGACGGCAACGGCCGCTGGGCCAAGGAGCGCGGGCTGCCGCGCACCGAGGGCCACAAGGTCGGGGAGTCCGTCGTGCTGGACGTCCTCAAGGGCGCGATCGAGCTCGGGGTCAAGAACATCTCGCTGTACGCGTTCTCCACCGAGAACTGGAAGCGCTCGCCCGACGAGGTGAAGTTCCTGATGAACTTCAACCGGGACGTCATCCGCCGCCGCCGGGACGAGATGGACGCGATGGGCGTGCGGATCCGCTGGGCCGGCCGGATGCCGAAGCTGTGGAAGAGCGTCGTCCAGGAGCTGCAGGTCGCCGAGGAGCAGACCAAGGGCAACGACGCCGTCACGCTCTACATGTGCGTCAACTACGGTGGCCGGGCCGAGCTCGCGGACGCGGCGCAGGCCCTCGCGGCCGACGTCGCCGCCGGGCGGCTGGACCCGAAGAAGGTCAACGAGAAGACCCTCGCCCGCTACATGTACCACCCGGACATGCCGGACGTGGACCTCTTCCTGCGCCCCAGCGGCGAGCAGCGCACCTCCAACTTCCTGCTCTGGCAGTCCGCGTACGCCGAGTTCGTGTTCCAGGACGTGCTCTGGCCGGACTTCGACCGCCGTGACCTGTGGCGCGCCTGCGAGCAGTACGCGATGCGCGACCGCCGCTTCGGCGGGGCGATCCCGAACGAGGTGCCGGCGCCGGTGGGGCTGCCCACCCAGCGCTGAGGCGCGGCGCCGGGGCACGGCGAAGGGCCCGCGGGAGCAGCTCCCGCGGGCCCTTCGCCGTCGCGTCCGGGCGGCGCGCTCAGACCTTCTTGGCGCACTCCGCGCAGGTGCCGAAGATCTCCAGGGTGTGCGCGATGTCGCTGAACCCGTGCTCGGCGGCGACCGAGTTGGCCCAGCGCTCCACCGCCGGGCCCTCCACCTCGACGGTGGCGCCGCAGTGCCGGCAGACCAGGTGGTGGTGGTGCCCGCTGCTGCACCGGCGGTAGACCGCCTCGCCGTCGGCGGTGCGCAGCACGTCCACCTCACCGGCGTCCGCGAGCGACTGGAGGGTGCGGTAGACCGTGGTCAGACCGACGGAGTCCCCGCGGTGCTTGAGCATGTCGTGGAGCTCCTGCGCGCTGCGGAAGTCCTCGATCTCGTCCAGGGCCGCCGAGACGGCGGCACGCTGCCGGGTCGATCGGGCGCGCGGCGACGGGCCTGCGGTGGTCACCGTGGGTCCTCCTGGGGTGGTGGGCGTCTCGCACCTCATTGTGCCAGCCCTGCCCGCCGCCCCGGGGTGGTCGTGTCGGACGAACTCTGTTCCGGGAGTTGCCCCGGGTGCGACCCGGCCGGACGGTCCGGCAGTTCGACGTCGCAGACCTTCGGTCCCGGGTCCGCGGAGGCCCGGTGGCGGCGCCGGGCGAGCGGTGCCGCGAGCACGCTGAACACCGCGAAGACGGCGATCGCGAGCAGCACGATGGCCGGACCGGAGGGCACGTCGAGCTGGTAGGAGCCGGTGACGCCGGCCAGCGAGACCACCACGCCGAGCGCGATCGAGGCCGCCTGGGTGGCGGCGAAGGAGCGGGTCAGCTGCTGGGCGGCGACCACCGGGACCACCATCAGGGCGCTGACCAGCAGCAGGCCGACCACCCGCATGGCGACGGTGACGGTGACCGCCGCCATCACCGCGAGCAGCAGGTTGAGGGTGCGCACCGGCAGCCCGGTGACCCGGGCGAAGTCCTCGTCCTGGCAGATCGCGAAGAGCTGGCGCCGCAGCCCGACGGTGACCGCGACGACCACCGCGCCGAGCACCGCGATGGCGGTCAGGTCCGCGGGGGCGACGGTGAGGATCGAGCCCCACAGGTAGCTCTCCAGCGAGCCGGCGCCGGCCTGGGCGGAGAGCGAGACGAGTAGCTTGCCGCAGGCCATGCCGCCGTAGAAGAGCATCGCGAGCGCGATGTCGCCGCGCTGGTTGCCACGCGAGCGGACCAGCTCCATGGTGACGGCGCCGAGCACGCAGACCAGGACGGCCATCCAGACCGGGCTGGTCTGGAAGATGAAGCCGAGGCCGACGCCGGTCATCGCGACGTGGCCCATGCCGTCGCCCATCAGGGCCTGCCGGCGCTGCACCAGGTAGATGCCGACGGCCGGGGCGGTGATCCCGACCAGGACGGCGGCGAGCAGGGCGCGCTGCATGAACTCGTAGGACAGCATCTCGGTCATGCGAGCAGCCTCGGCGGGGTGTGGTCGGCGTGCGGGTGGACGTGGTCGTGGCCGGGGAGCGCGTGCAGCCCGGTGTTGGGCACCGGCGGGCCGTCGTGCGCGACGCAGCCGTCCCGCAGCACCACGGCGCGGTCGATCAGCGGCTCCAGCGGGCCGAGTTCGTGCAGCACGAGGAGGACGGCGGCGCCGCGGGCGACCTCGGCGCGCAGCGTGTCGGCGAGCACCTGCTGGCTGGCGGCGTCCACGCCGGCCATCGGCTCGTCCATGATCAGCAGGTCGGGGGTGCCGACCAGGGCGCGGGCGATCAGCACCCGCTGCTGCTGGCCGCCGGAGAGGTCGGCGACGCCGTCCCCGGCCCGCTCCAGCATGCCGACGGCGTGCAGCGCGCGGTCCACCGCGGCGCGGTCCCGGCGGCGGAACGGCAGCAGCCGGTGCTGCGGCAGGCGCCCGGTGGAGACCACCTCGCGCACGGTGGCGGGGACGCCGGAGGCGGCGGTGGTGCGCTGCGGGACGTACCCGATCCGGTGCCAGGCGCGGAACCCGGCGTACGGGACGCCGAACAGCTCCAGGGAGCCCTGCTCCAGCGGGACGGAGCCGATGACGGCCTTGACGGTGGTGGACTTGCCGGAGCCGTTGGCGCCGAGCAGGGCGACCACCTCGCCGGGCTGGACGGTGAGGTCGACGCCGCGCAGCACCGGCCGGCCGCCGCGCGAGGCGACGGCGTCACGGAGGCGGACGGCCGGGGGTGTCGGAGGGGTCATGGCGTGCTGTCGTCCCGTCAGCTGGCGGCGCTGGTGGCGCCGAGGGCGGCCTGGAGGTTGGCCAGGTTCTGCTTCATCACCGTCAGGTAGTCGTCCTTGGCCGGGTCCTTGACGCCCTCCAGGGGGTCCAGGACGGCGGTCCTGAGGCCGAGGTCCTTGGCGACGGTGTCGGCGATCTTGGGGCTGACCAGGGTCTCGAAGAAGATCGTGGTGACGCCGTTGTCCTTGGCGGCCTTCTGCACCTCGGCGAGGCGGGCCGGGGTGGGCTCGGACTCCGGGTCGACGCCGTTGACGGCGACCTGGGTGAGGCCGTAGTGCTCGGCGAGGTAGCCGAAGGCGGCGTGGCTGGTGACGAAGGTCCGGGTGCCGGCGTCCTTCAGGCCGGTGCGGAACTGCTCGTCGAGCGCGGTCAGCCGGCCGACCAGGTCGTCGGTGTTCCGGCGGTAGTCCTCGGCGTGGGCCGGGTCGGCCTTGGCGAACTCCTCGCCGACGCTCCTGGCCACCGCCGCGTAGCGGGTCGGGTCGAGCCAGATGTGCGGATCGCCGGCCGGGCCCTCGTGCCGGTGCCCGTCGGCCCCGCCGCCCTCGGCGCCCTCGTCGAGGTGGTGGTCCACCAGCGGGCTGGCGGCGGTGGCGTCGATCTTGTGCTTGCTGCCGGACTGGGCGACCGCCTGGTCGACGGTGGGCTGCAGGCCCTTGAGGTAGAGGATCGCGTCGGCCTTCTGGACGGTGCCGACCTGCTTGGCGGTGAGCTCCAGGTCGTGCGGCTCGACGCCGGCCGCGGTGAGGTCGGTGACCGCGACGTGGTCCTTGCCGATCTGCTGGGCCAGGTACTCCATCGGGTAGAAGGAGGCGACGACCTTCAGCTTGCCGTTCGCGTCCTGGGCGCTGCTGCTGCCGCCGCAGGCCGTGAGGGCGAGGGAGGCGGCGAGGGCGGTGGCGGCGAGGGCTATGGAGCTGCGGGTGCGTCGTCGGATCATCATGACAATCATTCTCATCTTTAGTGGAAATGATTGTCAACTCACTCGGACGGGTGAACGGCAGGTGACGATGGGTGGGGGAGACCGGACGATACCGATTTGAACCACGTACCCATATGGCCGGTAGCCTGAGGTATTCGGGTACGCGCAACCAGCCGTGCCCTGACCGTGCCGTACGTACTGAAGAGAGCACTGTGGCCGCCGACAAGATCGACACGATCGTCAGCCTGAGCAAGCGCCGTGGCTTCGTCTACCCCTGCAGCGAGATCTACGGCGGCACGCGTGCCGCCTGGGACTACGGGCCGCTGGGTGTCGAGCTCAAGGAGAACATCAAGCGCCAGTGGTGGCGCGCGATGGTGCAGGCGCGTGAGGACGTCGTCGGACTCGACTCGTCGGTGATCCTCGCCCGTGAGGTCTGGGAGGCCTCCGGCCACGTCGCCACCTTCAACGACCCGCTGACCGAGTGCCTCTCCTGCCACAAGCGCCACCGGGCCGACCACCTGGAGGAGAAGTACGAGGCCAAGCACGGCTTCCCGCCGGCCAACGGCCTCAAGGACGTCAACTGCCCCGACTGCGGCACCAAGGGCCAGTTCACCGAGCCCAAGGACTTCTCGGGCATGCTGAAGACCCACCTCGGTGTCACCGAGGAGGCCAGCGGCCTGGCGTTCCTGCGCCCCGAGACCGCCCAGGGCATCTTCACCAACTTCAAGGCCGTCCAGACCACCTCGCGCAAGAAGCCGCCGTTCGGCATCGCCCAGACCGGCAAGAGCTTCCGCAACGAGATCACCCCCGGCAACTTCATCTTCCGCACCCGCGAGTTCGAGCAGATGGAGATGGAGTTCTTCGTCAAGCCGGGCGAGGACGAGCAGTGGCACGAGTACTGGCTCCAGCAGCGCTGGGACTGGTACGTCGGCCTCGGCCTGCGCACCGAGAACATGCGCTTCTTCGAGCACCCGAAGGAGAAGCTCTCCCACTACGCCAAGCGCACGGTGGACATCGAGTACCGCTTCAACTTCGGCGGCAGCGAGTTCTCCGAGCTGGAGGGCGTCGCCAACCGCACCGACTACGACCTGCGGGTGCACAGCGAGGCGTCCGGCCAGGACCTGAAGTACTTCGACCAGGAGTCCGGCGAGCGGTACTTCCCGTACGTCATCGAGCCGGCGGCCGGCCTCAACCGCGCCATGCTGGCCTTCCTGATCGACGCCTACTTCGAGGACGAGGCGCCCAACGCCAAGGGCGTCCTGGAGAAGCGCGTCGGCATGCGGCTCGACCCGCGCCTGGCCCCGGTCAAGGTCGCCGTCCTGCCGCTGTCGCGCAACGCCGACCTCTCCCCGAAGGCCCGCGGCCTGGCCGCCGACCTGCGCACCGCGTGGAACGTCGAGTTCGACGACGCCGGCGCCATCGGCAAGCGCTACCGCCGCCAGGACGAGATCGGCACGCCGTTCTGCGTCACCGTCGACTTCGACACCCTCGAGGACAACGCGGTGACCGTGCGCGAGCGCGACACCATGTCGCAGGAGCGCGTCTCGCTCGACCAGGTCAAGTCGTACCTGGCCGCGCGACTGATCGGCTGCTGAGTCCGGCCGGCGCCTCCGGGAGCCCCCGTCCACCCTCACCGGGCGGGCGGGGGCTCCCGTCGTCGCGGCCCGTCGCGGCCCGGCGCGGCTACCTGCGGCCCCAGCGGGACCGCGGTGCCGGGGCCGGCGTGGTCGGCAGGCCGGCGCTGCGCAGCGCGGCGAGGGTGGTCCGGTGCCGGACGGCGTCGGCCAGCAGGGCCGCGAGCAGTTCCTCGTACAGCCCCGGGGCCGTCTCCAGGGCGGCCGCCAGCCGGACCAGCTCCGCCGGCGGGCGCAGCGCGGCCAGCTCGTGCAGCAGTACGGTGGCGAGCTCGGCGGGCAGGCCCGTCGCCAGCGAGGCCAGGTCCGCGGTCGGCCGGCCCGCCGCCTGGCGCAGCAGGGTCCGCAGGTCGGCCCGGCGGTTCGCGCGCCGCAGGCCGTCGGCCAGCGCGGTGAGCTCCGGTGTCGGCGCCGAGCCCCACTCCCAGAGCAGCGTGGCGCCGTCCGCGCTCTGACCGGCCCGCTCCAGCGCCGCCAGCAGGGCGGGCAGCTCGGCGGCCGGGAGGCCCCAGAAGGTGTGGAACAGCTCCGCGGCCTCCTCGGCCAGCCCGAGCTCGCGCAACTCCGCCAGCACCGCCACCGCCTGCTCCGGGGAGCAGCGGGCGGCGCTCCTGGCCAGCCGGAGCGAGGCGCCCGACGGGCCGCGCCGGGCCAGCATGCCGACCAGCAGTGCGGTGTCGGCCGGTTCGAGGCGGGTCGCGGCCTGGGCGAGCAGCTCCGCGGCCTCGGCGAACGCGCCGGCGCGGTGCAGGGCCGACACCCGTTCGGACAGGGCGCCGAGGTCGGGCCGGGCGGGCGGTGCCGCCGGCGCGGGGTGCGGTGCCTGCTCGGACTGCCGGTGCCGCAGCCGGGTCTGCAAGTCCTCCAGCTGGTCGCTCAGTTGGAGGCAGCGGGCGCCCAGGCCCTCGCGCAGGGTGCGGGCCTGGGCCAGTTGGCGCAGCAGGTCCCCGTCCGGCCGCTGGCGGCCCGGTGCCGCCCGCAGCGCCTCGTTCAACCGCCGCTCCCGCTGGCTCGCGTAGCGGCTCGCCCGGAGTAACTCGTCCAGCTCCGCCCGGAGTTCGTGCGCCTGGTGCTCGCCTTCCAGGTGCTGGCCCGCGGGTTCTGCCGTCGGCCGCATGCGCATGATCGCCCCACCCTGTCCATCTCGACCCTGACTGCGGGACATCCTGGCGTCGTTATGTGGCTGGGGAGTTAAGGGAGCACGTCCAGTCGTGACCGAGTGGTGTCAAGGAGCTCGCAGAGGGCGGACGCCGCGAGAAGTGCGCCGGTCGCGCTCCGGAGCAGCGTCGCCTCGAAGTACGGCCCCGGCAGCAGCGCGGCCACCGCGCACCCGACGGCCAGGCCCGCCGCCGCGGCGGGGAGCAGTCGGAGGGACTCCCGGCGCAGCGCGGCCGCCGCCACCAGCAGGCCCGCGGCGGCAGCGAGCCGGGGAGTGCCGAAGGAGGCGCCGTAGCGGATCGCGAGCGCCGGCACCAGGAAGAGGGCGAGCGCGCGGCCGGTCGTCGCGGTGAGCGCGGCGACCCGGGGGCCGGGTTCCTGCGCGGACCGCGGCAGCGCCGCGGTGACGGCCAGGGCGGCCACCGCGGCGAGCGCGCCGGGCAGGTGCCCGCCGAGCCGGCCCAGGTTGTAGAGCAGCACGGTGTCGTACAGCACCAGCATCAGGTGGCCGTACAGCCACAGGTCGACCGCGAACAGCACCGGGCTGCGCGGCGGTCGGTCGGCGGGCGGCTCCCGCCCGGCGATCCGGGCCAGCAACGGCGGGGTGACCAGCGCCGAGACGATCCGCAGCGCGATGTCGTCCACGGTGTACGGGTTGTGCAGGTCCCACTCCACCGCGCAGAACGCCACCGTGTAGGAGGCGGCGGCGAACGGGACCAGCGGCGAGCGCGCCACCCGTACGTACAGGCCCCGGTCCAGCCGGCGCAGCACGGCGGCGAACGCCAGCAGCACCAGCGGCAGTTCGAGCAGCGCCTGGACCCGGAGCACGGTGGGCGCCAGCAGCTCCGGTGCGGGGAAGTGCGCCGCCAGCCGGTCGAGCAGCGCGTTCGGGCCCGCCAGGTCGAACCAGCCGGGCGGCAGGTGGCGGGCGACGAACGCGGCGCTGCCGTCGTGCACCCGGCGGACGTACACCGTGAACAGGGCCTGGTTGAGCAGGATCAGTCCGACGACGACGGCCAGCGCCGCCTCCGGGCCGAAGCGCCCCCCGCGCCCGGGCGGGACCTCCCGGCTCCCGCGCCCCCGCGGGACCTCCCGGCTCCCGCGCCCGGGCGGGACCTCCCGGCTCCCGCGCCCGGGCGGGACCTCGCGCCGCCACGCCCGTGGCGCCAGTGCCAGCGCCGCCCCCGTCGACAGCAGCACGGCACCGTCCAGCAGCGGGACGACCGCCCTCACGGGGCCAGCCGTGCGCGGGCCTCCATCAGCGCGAAGCCGAGCAGGTTCTCCCCCCGCCACTCGGCGGGGCGCTCCGCCCGGGCGTCGTCCGCGGCGAGCCCGATGCCCCAGATCCGGTCCACCGGACTGGCCTCGACCAGCACCCGCGCCCCCGTGCCCAGCAGGTACGCCCGCAACCGCTCGTCCTGCCCGAACTTGGCGACGTTGCCCTCGACGACCAGCTCGAACCGACCGGCCTCCCACGCCTCGCCGTCGAAGCCCCGGACCAGTCGGCCCAGCTTCTTCGCCTGGGCCGGGGTCCGCGCCTCCAGCACCTGCCGCGCGATGGCCTCGTCCCCGAACATCCGGGCCTTGCCCGCCATCATCCAGTGCTCGGCCGACGGGTACGTCACCCCGTCCACGGTGAACTCCGCGGGCCACCACTGGCTCAGGCACTCCTGCCGGGTGCCCCCGCCCCCGCGCGCGGTGTGCCCCCAGAACATCACCCACTTCGGCCGCGCCCCGGCCGCCGTCAGCGCCGCCAACTCGGCCCGGCTGCGGGCCTCGCCGGGGTGCCCCACGTGCTTCTCGTTCATATCGTCACTCTGACATGAAGGGGCGGGTCCGGGCCAGCGGGTTTCGGGGCGGCAGTCGGGGGTGCCCCCCGGGGGGCGCTGTGGAAGAGCGCGCCCCGGCCCGGGTGGGAGCCCGTCGCTCAGGCCGCCGGCAGGGTGTCGGCGAGCTCGCGGAAGCGGGCCGAGGGGCGCATCATGCCGTTCGTCCCGACGTTGAGGTTCTCGAGCCAGCCGTCGCGGTACCAGAAGATCGACGAGGTCAGCGGCGCCGGGTCGCCGGCGGCGAGGTTCCCGGACAGGTCGATCATGAAGCGGATCGCGTTCAGCGAGGCGCTGGTGCGGATCGGCGCGGCGCAGAAGGCGTTGCCCGTGGGCAGGGTGACCAGGGCGCCGTAGGGCAGTTCGATCCCGCCCAGGGCCTGCTCCAGGCGCAGCGCCCGGGCGGCGCCGGGCCAGGCGCCCGTGCCGTTGACGGCGTACAGGGTGTCGCCGTTGGTGGCGTTGAAGGACCGCCGGTTGAGGTCCTGGGCGGGCAGGTTGGCGAACGCCCGCTCCCACAGCTCCGGGCGGCTGATGCTCCACTGGTCGGCGGCGTGCTCGGCGATCGACAGGGCCGCCGTCGCCCCGCCCCGCTTCCCCCCGTCGACGCAGAGGACCACCGACAGCTCGTCGTCGATCCGCTGCGCCATCGTGTCCGGCCCCAGGCCGCTGGTCGGGGTGATCAGGAGCCGCAGCCGGTCCCGGACGTCGAAGACCGAGATCCTGGCGAGTTCCCTGCACGGGCCGTGCTCGTCGCACAGGGGCTTCGGAAGGTTCTTGCGGCTGCCGAACAGCGGCATGGGTGGCTCCCCCGGGTGGTCGTGGTGCGGTCGGATCGGGGCCACAGCCTTCCAGGTGTCGCCCCGCCCGTCCCGGAGATCACGCGATTCTCACACTTCGCCGGGCGGCGCGTCAGGGCACCGGTGCTCCCAGCGCAGTGCGGGGTGGCCCGGGACCCAGGCGGTCCAGGTGTGCGGGGCGATCCGGAGCCGGACGGCGGTGGCGCCGGGGCGCCCGGCCTCCTGCCAGGCGGCCAGGAGGGGTTCGGCCTCGTCCCACAGGGCGCGCCGGCCGCTCTGGTGGGCCGTCCAGCCGTAGGTGTCGTCGCGGACCTCGGCCAGCGAGCCGGGGGTCGCCAGGCAGTGGATCGACTCCAGGTCCTCGCCGATGGTGACGTAGTACTCCGCGTCGGGGAAGGCCAGTTGGACGAGGAGGGCGGCCGCCGGGTCGCTCAGGAGGGTGGGGGTGATCCGCGCCGGCCGGCCGGGCCCGGCGAAGGTGATCCAGTACGGCTGGCTCCGGGCGTACCGGGCGGCGTCGCCGGGGAGCGCGTCGGCGCGGGCGATGATCCCGCCCTCGGCGGTGCCGTCCGGCAGGACGGTGAGCCGGGCCAGGCCGGCGCCCTCGCTCCAGGTGCCGAGGACGGCCACGAGGGTGGCGCCGGGCCTGCTCCGCGCCACCCAGGCGTACGGGAGCCGGCGGACCGGGCGGGTGGCGAGCACCTTGTCGTACGGCGGGCGGTTGGGCGGGGCGGCGGCGCCGGCCTCCAGGAGGTTGTCGTCCTCCTGGAGGTCCAGCGCCTGGTGGATGTCCGGGGTCATGTCCCTCCTCGGGGTGGCCGTCGGTACGGGGTGCCCGCCGCGGCGGGGCGGATGACCAGGGTGACAGCCCGGAGCGCGGGGAGGAAGGCCGGGCGGGCCTGGCAGGAGGGCACCGCGGGCGGGAGCCGGTGCGGGCCGTGGGGGCACCGCGCCCGGTGGGCGCTGCGGTCGCCGGTCGCCACGACGGGACGTCAGCGGCCGTCGACCGCCCCGCTGCCGAGGCCCGGCCACGGTGTCCGCCGCATCCGGGGCAGCACCGTGGCCACCAGGGCGGCCGCGCTCAGGGGCAGCAGGACGGCGAGCGCCCCGACCGCGGCCGGATCGCGCAGGCCGCCGAAGACGGCGCCCGCGCCGCCGACGGCCAGCAGCCCGGTGCAGAGCGCCGTCCCCGCCGCGAAGGCCGCCGCGCCCGCCGCCCCCTGCCGCAGGCGGTGCGCCGCCCGGGCCCAGCACCACACGGCGGTGGCGGCCACCAGCAGGATCATCAGGAAGCCGATCCCCGCGACCAGGTTGTCGATCTGGGCCGTCTCGTACTCGGCGGAACCCCACTTCTCCCGGGGCGGCAGCCGATCGCCCGGATGCGGCCGCATGGCCAGGGCGTAGAAGGGGGCGGCCCCCCAGAACCCCGCGCCGACCACCATGAGCCGGGCGACCGCGGTGCGGTGGGCGGAACGGGCGGCTTCGACGGACACGACGGTCTCCTCGGGTGTGCGGTAGGTACGGGACGAGCCTTCCGCAGGCGCCCCGGCGCGGCATGAGTACGGGTACTCACCCCGCCCGGGTGCCGGCACCCGGGCCCGGGGCGGGGTGAGTGACGCCCCGACGGGCACCGCCCCGCCGGGAACGGCCGGACCCCGCGGTCACGGGGTGACCGCGGGGCCGTCCTGCGCGCCGTGACCCGCCGGCCGGGTCAGCCGATGGAGCGGGGGAGACGGGTGGTCAGGTAGAGGACGGTGAACGAGCCGAGGAGCTGGAGACCCAGGCAGAGGGCGAGGGCGCGGTCCATGCCGAGACCGGGGGAGAGCGACAGGTAGAGGGTGCCGAGGGTGGCGACGCCGAGGGCGAGGCTGGCCTGCTGGCTGGTGGCGAGTACGCCGCTGCCGACGCCGGCGCGCGCGGTGGGCACCTTGGAGAGGACGACCCGGAACAGCGGGGTGCCGATGAGACCCTGCCCGATGCCGGCCAGGGCGACGCCGGGGGCCATCCGCAGCGGCGAGAAGTGCGCCCAGTCGGTGAGCACGGTCGCGGCGAGGGTGGCCAGGCCGGTGGCCTGGACGACGGCACCGGCGCTCAGCACCCGGCTGCCGTACCGGCCGATCAGCCGCGGGCCGGAGAGCGAGGCGCTGAAGTAGCCGACGGCCATCGGGACGAGTGCCCAGCCGGCCGCCACCGGGCCCAGGTGCAGGCCCTGCTGCAGGGCGACGGCGATGACGAACATGAAGCCGCCGAAGCCGGCGAAGTAGGGCAGGGCGATGCCGAGGCCGCGCCGCATCTCGGGGATGCGCAGCAGCGTCGGCGGCACGAGCGGGGTGTCGCCGCGCCGCTCCGCGCGGCGTTCGACGAGGGCGAAGGCGACGGCGAGGACGGGGAACAGGGCCAGCATCACCCAGGACCAGAGCGGCCAGCCGGCGGCGCGGCCCTCCATGAGGGGGACGAGCAGCGCGACCAGGGCCGCGGTGAGCAGGACGGTGCCGGGGACGTCGACCCGGGCGGCGCTGGCGGCCCGGCTCTCCGGGACGTAGCGGACGGCGAGGACCACCGCGAGCAGCGCGAACGGCACGTTGAGGAGGAAGACGGAGCGCCAGCCGGTGCCGAACAGGTCGGCGGCGACGAGCATGCCGCCGAGCACCTGGCCGATCACGACGGAGATGCCGCCGACGGCTCCGTAGACGCTGAGGGCGCGGCCGCGCCGGGCCCCCTCGGTGGCGGCGGTGATGGTGCCGAGGACCTGCGGGATCAGCAGTGCGGCCGAGGCGCCCTGGGCGGCCCGGGCGGCGACCAGGCTCCAGGCGCCGGGGGCGAGGCCGCAGGCGAGCGAGGTGACGGCGAAGGCGAGCGCGCCGATGACGAAGAGCCGGCGCCGGCCGAAGATGTCGCCGAGGCGGCCGCCGAGCACCAGCAGCACGGCGAAGGCGATGCCGTAGCCGGCGGCGACGAGTTCGAGGACGGCGGGGCCGGCGGCGAGGTCGTGGTCGATGGTGGGCAGCGCGACGTTGACGATGAAGAAGTCGAGCATCGGCAGGAAGGCCCCGAGCAGGACGGTGACCAGCCCGGCGGTGCCGAGGGAGGGGGTCCCGGGGGACGGGGCCACGGCGGGGCGGCCGCCGGTCGAGGGGTGGGCGGTCGACGGGCCGCCGGTGGCCGGGGTGTCGGTGGCCGGGATGCCGGCGGGGCGGGTGGCGGTGGCGGTGCTGCCGGGGGTGGTGGCGGCGCGGGCCGGTGCGGCTGCGGTGGCGAGGTGTCGGGTCACGGGTCATACGATCCGCTGCTCCGCACCCTGGTACCAGAGTGTGGTTATCCGGGTATGAGAAGTACCTGGCAACAGGATCGCGGCTGACGCATGCTGGGAACCATGAGCCTCGTCACCCCGCCCGCGCAAGCCCGGAACACCCCTGCCGACGCCCGCCGGCACGACCTGGCGGCCTTCCTGCGCAGCCGCCGCGAGCGGATCGCACCCGAGCAGGTCGGCCTGCCGATGACCGGGCGCCGCCGGACCCCGGGCCTGCGCCGGGAGGAGGTCGCGCAGCTCGCCGCCGTCGGGGTGACCTGGTACACGTGGCTGGAGCAGGGCCGCGACATCCAGGTGTCCGCCCAGGTGCTGGACGCGGTCGCCCGTGCGCTGCTGCTGGACCCGAGCGAGCGCGCCCACCTGTTCACCCTGGCGGGCGCGGACGACCCGGCGCCGGTGGTCGACTGCCCGTCGGTGACGCCCAGCATCCGCCTGGTGCTGGATCAGCTGGCGCCCTGCCCGGCCGGAGTGATCAACACGCGTTACGACGTGCTGGCGTACAACGCCCAGTACACCGGGATCGTCGGGGACCTCGCCGAGCTCGCCCCGGAGGACCGGAACCTGTTGTGGCTGGCGTTCACGCCCTCGCGCTTCCGCGAGGTGCTCGTGGACCACGACACCGAACGCGACGTGATGGTGGCCCGGTTCCGCGCCGGGATGGCCGACCACAGTGCGGAGCCGGCCTGGAAGACGCTGCTGGCGCGGCTGCGCAGGGCCTCGCCGGACTTCGAGGCGGCCTGGCAGCGGCACGACGTGATGCGCCCGGGCAACGGCATCAAGCGCTTCCGGGTGCCGGGCGTCGGACTGCTGCACTGCGAGTACACCAACCTCTGGCTCGGCCCCCGGCTCGGCACCCGGATGATCACCTACACCCCGCGCGACGAGCAGACCCGCGAGCTGATGAACCGTCTGCCCACCACCCGCTGACCGGCCCGGCGCCCCGCCTCGGCACCGACCCTCAGAGACCGACCCTCAGGGACCGGCCTCAGCGTCCGGCCGCCGCGGCCCGGCCGAGCAGGACGCAGACCACGGCGAGCGGCAGTTCGACGAGGAACGCCATCACCAGCGCGGCGAGCACCGCGTGGCCCGGCCCGGCGCAGGCGACGTCGGCCAGCGCGTCCCCGGCGAGCAGCAGGGCGACGGCCGCGCCGGCCACGGCGGCGGCGCTGCTGCGCCGGCGCAGCAGCGCGTCGAGCGAGACCAGCGCGGTGAGCTCGACCAGGTCGAGCACCACCCACGGGGTCTCGTGGCAGACGGCGAGGACCGCGAGCCAGGGCAGCAGCGCGACGGCGGCCAGCGCCGGCACCCGCTCGAAGCGTGCGGGCAGGACGAACGGGGCGGCCGGGCGGCCGGCCAGGACGGCGGTGCTCATGCCGCGCCGCCGTCCCGGCCGGCCCCGACGGGCAGCGTGCCCTCCGGCCCCGCCGCGCGGGGCGCGCCGTCGGGAGTAGCCCCGTGGCTCCCGGGGGCGGGCCGCCGGTGCGGCGGGGTGGCGGAGTGCGGTGCGCTGCTCGTCATGGGCCCAAGAATTCCGTCGATCATGGTCCGTTGTCGGTGGTGCCCCGCTCCGAATCGGGGGTGTACCCAGGTACACCCCCGCCGGGGCGCCCCCTTCATGGCGGTCGATGATCACCGGGCCCTACGCTGTCGGCCATGTCCTCCACACCGTTGCGCCGAGCGCTCGTCAGGAGCCTCCGGCGCACCCCGTGGTCGCCCGGGGCCTGGCGGGACACCCGTCTGATAGCCGCCGGCATCCCGATCGCCCTGCCCGTCTGGCTGGCCGTCACCGAGTCCGCCCTGTTGATCCCGGTGCTCGTCCTGGTCCTCGGCGGCACCCGTCCGCTGACGGCCCTCCAGCGCGGCCGGCTGCGTGCCCTGCACGGGGTGGAGGTGCCGCCGCCGCGCCCGGCCGGCGGTTGGCACCGGTGGCTGCTGGGCCTGACCTGGCGCCAGAGCGCCTACCACCTGGTGGTCGGCCCGCTGCTGGCGGTGGGCGCGCTGGCGGTGCTGTACGCCTGGGGTGCCGGGCTGGTGATGGCCTGCACGTACGGCTGGATCTGGTTGCTGCCCAGTGGCGGGCTGCGCTCCGAGCTGGCCGGGCTGGACGTCGCGATCACGCTCTGCGGGGTGCTGCTGCTGGCGGCCGCGCCGTGGCTGGCGGCCCTGGCGGCCTGGCTGGAGGTGCGTGCGGCGGGCCTGCTGCTCGGCCCGAACCGGGCGGAGAGGCTCGAGCGCCGGGTGGAGGAGGTCACCGAGAGCCGTGCCGGGCTGGTGGACGCGGTGGACGCCGAGCGCCGCCGGATCGAGCGGGACCTGCACGACGGCGCCCAGCAGCGGCTGACCTCCCTGGCGATGAACCTGGGCCTGGCCCGGCGCACCCTCAAGGACGTGCTGCCGCCCGAGGCCATGCAGGTCATCGTGGCCGCGCACGAGGAGGCCCAGGCGGCCATCGACGAGCTGCGCGACCTGGTCCGCGGCCTGCACCCGGCCGTCCTGGAGGACCGCGGCCTGGACGCCGCGCTGTCCGGGATCGCCGCGCGGGCCCCGCTGCCGGTGCGGCTGGACGTCGACCTGTCCGAGCCGGTCTCGCCGACGGTGGAGGCGGTGGCGTACTTCACCGTCTCCGAGGCCCTGACCAACGTGGCCAAGCACGCCCGCGCCCGGCGGGTCGACCTCTCGGTGCGGACGGCCGGCGGCCGGCTGCGCCTGGTCGTCAGCGACGACGGCGTGGGCGGCGCGGATCCGGCCGGCGGGACCGGTCTGACCGGTCTGCGCAAGCGCACCGCCGCGGTCGACGGCACCCTCTCCGTTCTCAGCCCCCTCGGGGGTCCCACCACCATCACCGTGGAGTTGCCGTGCGTGCTGTGATCGCCGAGGACTCGGTCCTGTTGAGGGTCGGCCTGGTCAAGGTCCTGGAGGCGGTGGACTTCGAGGTCGTGGCCGCCGTCGGGGACGCCACCGAGCTGCTGGCCGCGGTCGAGGAGCACCGCCCGGACGTGGTGGTGGCGGACGTCCGGATGCCGCCGGGCTTCCACGACGAGGGCGTGAAGGCCGCCATGGTGATCCGCCGGGAGTGGCCGGAGGTCGCCGTGCTGCTGCTGTCCCAGTTCGTGGAGGAGCGCTACGCGGCCGACCTGCTGGCCACCAACACCAGCGGCGTGGGCTACCTGCTGAAGCAGCGGGTCGCCAACGTGGACGACTTCCTGGACGCGCTGCAGCGGGTCGCCGCGGGCGGCACCGCGCTGGACCCGGAGGTGGTGGCCCAGCTGCTGGTGCGGCGGCACCGGGATCCGCTGGAGAAGCTGACCCCGCGCGAGCGGGACGTCCTCGGCCTGATGGCGGAGGGCCGCTCCAACGCGGCGATCGCGGGCGCGCTGGTGGTGAGCGACAGCGCGGTGGCCAAGCACATCAACTCGATCTTCACCAAACTGGACCTCCCGCCGGCCGACGACAGCCACCGCCGGGTGATGGCGGTGCTGCGGTTCCTGGAGGTCGGGTAGCGGTGGCGGGGGAGAAGGGGGTGGCGGTCCGCAGGGCCTGGCGGGTCACCGGGACGGTCGCGACCGTGCTCGGCCTGATCGGCGCCGGGGTGCAGAGCTGGGCGGTGGCGGTGCAGCAGCAGACCACCTCCGTCCAGTCGTACGACGTGGCGGTCCACCGGCTCAGGCTGGACACCGGCAGCGCCGCGGTGCGGATCAGGGCGGGCCGGGACGGCCACGTGGTGGTGCGGCAGAACCTGGACTGGACGGTGCGCAAGCCGGTGGTGTCGGCCACCTTCGAGGGTGACGTGCTCACCGTCGGCATGGACTGCCGGCAGGTCCTGCCGGTCGCCGACTTCGGGTGCGGCGCCCAGATCGATCTGGAGGTGCCGGCCGGCACCGACGTCTCGGGGGAGGTGGGCTCGGGCAGCGTCCAGGTGGAGGGCCTGAGCGGCGGCGTCCGGATGGACCTTGGCTCGGGTCAGCTGCGGCTGGTCGACATCTCGGGCGAGGTGTACGCGCACACCGGTTCCGGGATGGTGCAGGGCGTGGACCTGAGCTCCGGGCGGGTGGAGGTGGAGAGCACCTCGGGCGCGCTGGAGCTGTCCTTCGCGAAGGCCCCGCGGTCGGTGGACGCCAGGACGGCCTCCGGCTCGCTGCGGATGACCCTGCCGACCGGCACCCGGTACGGCTTCAGCGGTGAGGCGGGCAGCGGCAGCCGGCACATCGACCCGAACCTGGCGGACTCCGCCAGCCCGAACCGGATCCACGCCTCGGTCGGCTCCGGGTCGGTCACGATCGACCCGTCCTGAGCCCGGGGCGGTCGGGTGCCCGGGGCCCGGGGCCGGCCGGCGCCCGCCCCGGCCGCCGGGCGGTGCCCGCACCGGGCCCGCACCGGGCCGGTGACCCGGGTGGGGGACAATGGAGAGTCCCCGTCCCCTGCCCCGAGGTCAGCCGCGCATGACAGCCACGTCCGCACCCACCGCGTCCGACACCGAGTTCGCGCCGCTGGACATCGGCCCGATCCGGGTGTGGCCGCCCGTCGTGCTGGCGCCGATGGCCGGCATCACCAACGCGCCGTTCCGCACGCTCTGCCGTGAGCAGTCCGGCGGCAAGGGCCTGTACGTGTCGGAGATGATCACCACCCGGGCGCTGGTCGAGCGCAACGCGAAGACCATGCAGCTGATCAGGTTCGACCCGAGCGAGAAGCCGCGGTCGATCCAGCTGTACGGCGTGGACCCGGTGACCGTCGGCAAGGCCGCCCGGATGATCTCGGACGAGGGCCTGGCCGACCACATCGACCTCAACTTCGGGTGCCCGGTGCCCAAGGTGACCCGCAAGGGCGGCGGCTCGGCGCTGCCGTACAAGCGCAACCTGCTGCGCGAGATCCTGCGCGAGGCGGTGGCCAACGCGGGGGAGCTGCCGGTGACGATGAAGATGCGCAAGGGCATCGACGACGACCACCTCACCTTCCTGGACGCCGGCCGGATCGGCGCCGAGGAGGGGGTGGCCGCGATCGCCCTGCACGGGCGCACCGCCGCCCAGCACTACGGCGGCACGGCGGACTGGTCGGCGATCGCCCGGCTGCGCGAGTCCGTCCCGGCGCACGTCCCGGTGCTCGGCAACGGGGACATCTGGTCGGCGGACGACGCGCTGCGGATGATGCGCGAGACCGGGTGCGACGGCGTGGTGGTGGGGCGCGGCTGCCTGGGCCGGCCGTGGCTGTTCAAGGACCTGGTCGCGATCTTCGAGGGCGACGTCGACTACGCCCGCCCCGACTTCGGCTACGTGGCCCGGGCGATGGTGCGCCACGCGCAGCTGCTCGGCGAGTGGATCGGGGACGAGGCACGCGGCGTGGTCGACTTCCGCAAGCACGTCGCCTGGTACACCAAGGGCTTCTCGGTCGGCTCCGAGCTGCGGGTGCGGCTCGCCGGCTCCTCCTCCCTGGCCGAACTGGCCGAAACCCTGTCCGAGGTGGAGCAGTCCCAGGGGTGGCCGGCCGGTGCGGACGGCCCGCGCGGGCGCACCAGCGGCAACAACCGGGTGGTCCTGCCGGAGGGGTGGTTGGACGATCCGTACGACTGCGCCCGACCCGGCGAAGACGCCGAATCGGACACCTCTGGCGGATGATCTGTCCTTAGTGGCGAAATGGGCCTCCGAGGGTCCACTGCCACCCGGTCCCAGCCCTCTTGTCCAATCTGGACAGGAGGGCTCCTTTTCGGCGCCCGATCGTCACGCTGCGGGCATGCGAGTGGACGGAGTGCGACGATCGGCGGAGGTGGCCTACGCTCGAAGGGCGAGATGTGCTGGTGACTCTTGCCACATACGGTGTCGACTGATGGCGGGTCAGTGGACGAATTGGACAGGTCGGCGGTGAATCGCTTCCCGAAGCCGGTCGGCCGGGGATCGGGGATCCGGGTGCAGGAAATCAAGCCGGGGCAACGCGACGGACCCGGCGCCGCTACCCTCCGTCCGAATCGTGTGATCTTCACGTTTCCTTGCGTTCAAGACTTGAACGCTGGCTAGCGTCATCCGGACGATTTCACCAACAGAGGTGAACGCCTTTATGTGCTTTCGATCTAGCGGGTTACCGCTGGGTACCGGCCTCGTACGGCCTATTCGGGGCAGAGAAGTGCCTTCGAAATGGGTATGTTCTCCGGCGTCAGGGCAACCGCGTACGAGGAGACCGACCCGTGCCGTCCCAGCAGAAGTTTGTTTACTCCTTCACCGAAGGAAACAAGGACCTCAAGGATCTTCTTGGTGGCAAGGGCGCGAACCTGGCCGAGATGACCAACCTGGGACTCCCCGTCCCCCCGGGGTTCACCATCACCACCGAGGCCTGCAAGGTCTTCCTGGAGACCGGCAGCGAGCCGACCTCGCTCCACGAGGAGATCGGCGCCCACCTGGACGCCCTCGAGCAGGAGATGGGCAAGAAGCTCGGCCAGGCCGACGACCCCCTCCTCGTCTCGGTGCGCTCCGGCGCGAAGTTCTCCATGCCCGGCATGATGGACACCGTCCTCAACATCGGCCTCTCCGACGCGTCGGTGACCGGCCTCGTCGCCCAGTCCGGCAACGAGCGCTTCGCCTGGGACTCCTACCGCCGCCTGGTCCAGATGTTCGGCAAGACCGTGCTGGGCGTCGACGGCGAGCTGTTCGAGGAGGCCCTGGACGCGGCCAAGCACGCCAAGGGCACCGTCAACGACCTGGACCTGGACGCTTCCGACCTCCGGGAACTCGTCGAGGTGTTCAAGGGCATCGTCCAGCGCGAGACCGGCCGGGCCTTCCCGCAGGACCCGCGCGAGCAGATGGACCTCGCCATCCACGCCGTCTTCCACTCCTGGAACGGCGACCGCGCCCGCCTGTACCGCCGGCAGGAGCGCATCCCGAACGACCTCGGCACCGCGGTCAACGTCTGCAGCATGGTCTTCGGCAACCTCGGCGAGGACTCCGGCACCGGCGTCGCCTTCACCCGTGACCCCTCCACGGGCGCCCAGGGCGTCTACGGCGACTACCTGTCCAACGCCCAGGGCGAGGACGTCGTCGCCGGCATCCGCAACACGCTGCAGCTGTCCGAGCTGGAGAAGCTCGACAAGAAGTCGTACGACGAGCTGATGGCGATCATGCAGAAGCTCGAGAACCACTACCGCGACCTCTGCGACATCGAGTTCACCATCGAGCGCGGCAAGCTCTGGATGCTGCAGACCCGCGTCGGCAAGCGCACCGCCGCGGCCGCCTTCCGGATCGCCGTCCAGCTGGTCGACCAGGGCCTGATCGACCTGGACGAGGCCCTGATGCGGGTCACCGGCGGCCAGCTCTCGCAGCTCATGTTCCCGCGCTTCGCCCCGAACGCCGAGTCCAAGCAGATCGGCTGGGGCCTGGCCGCCTCGCCCGGCGCCGCGATCGGCAAGGTCGTCTTCGACTCCTACACCGCCGTCAAGTGGTCCCGCTCCGGCGAGAAGGTCATCCTGGTCCGCCGCGAGACCAACCCGGACGACCTGGACGGCATGATCGCCGCCGAGGGCATCCTCACCTCGCGCGGCGGCAAGACCTCGCACGCCGCCGTGGTCGCCCGCGGCATGGGCAAGACCTGCGTCTGCGGCGCCGAGGAGCTGGAGGTCGACACCAAGTCCCGCCGGTTCACCACCGCCGACGGCCTGGTCGTCGAGGAGGGCGACGTCGTCTCCATCGACGGCGCCTCCGGCAAGGTCTACCTCGGTGAGGTACCCGTCCTGCCGTCCCCCGTCGTCGAGTACTTCGAGGGCACCCTGCACGCCGGCGCCGACGTCCAGGGCGGGCTGGTCCAGGCCGTGCACCGGCTGATGTCGCACGCCGACGGCCGCCGCCGCCTCGCGGTGCGCGCCAACGCCGACAACGCCGAGGACGGCGGGCGCGCCCGCCGCTACGGCGCCCAGGGCATCGGCCTGTGCCGCACCGAGCACATGTTCCTCGGCGAGGAGCGCCGCAAGGAGGTCGAGCACCTGATCCTGGCGGACAACGACAAGGACCGCGAGCTCGCGCTCTCCACCCTGCTGCCGCTGCAGAAGAGCGACTTCCTGGAGCTCTTCCAGGCGATGGACGGACTGCCCGTCACCGTCCGCCTGCTCGACCCGCCGCTGCACGAGTTCCTGCCGAACATCACCGAGCTGTCGGTGCGCGTCGCCCTCGCCGAGGCCCGCAAGGACCCGAACGAGAACGACCTGCGCCTGCTCCAGGCGGTGCACAAGCTGCACGAGCAGAACCCGATGCTCGGCCTGCGCGGCGTGCGCCTCGGCCTGGTCATCCCCGGCCTGTTCGGCATGCAGGTCCGCGCCATCGCCGAGGCCGCCGCCGAGCGCAAGCTGGCCGGCGGGGACCCGCGCCCCGAGGTGATGATCCCGCTGGTCGGCACCGTCCAGGAGCTGGAGCTGGTCCGCGACGAGTGCGAGCGCGTGCTCGCCGAGGTCGCCCAGTCCACCGGCGTCCAGCTGGACATCAAGCTCGGCACCATGATCGAGCTGCCGCGCGCCGCCGTGACGGCGGGCCAGATCGCCGAGGCAGCCGAGTTCTTCTCCTTCGGCACCAACGACCTCACCCAGACGGTCTGGGGCTTCTCCCGGGACGACGTGGAGGCCTCGTTCTTCACCGCCTACCTGGAGAAGGGCATCTTCGGGGTCTCCCCGTTCGAGACCATCGACCGCGACGGCGTCGGCTCGCTCGTCAAGCACGCCGTCGAGGCCGGCCGGGCCACCCGCCCCGACCTCAAGCTCGGCGTCTGCGGCGAGCACGGCGGCGACCCGGACTCGGTCCACTTCTTCCACGAGGTGGGGCTGGACTACGTCTCCTGCTCCCCCTTCCGGATCCCGGTGGCGCGCCTGGAGGCCGGCCGCGCCGCCATCGAGACGGCGGGCAGCGACTCGCGCTGAGAGAGGGTAGGCATCCCCTCCTCGGCCGCGAGCCGGACTGACCGCTCCCCTCCCCACCGGGAGGGCGTGCACCGGAGCTCGGCGCAGGAGAACCGGCGTACGTAACACGGCCGGGGGGGGGGGGGGCACCGCCGCCCGCCCCCCCCCCCCCCCCCGGCGGGGGGGGGGGGCGCCCCCGGGGCCCCCCCCCCCCCCGGCCCACGTGCGTGTGGCGGCGGCCACGCGCGTGACACCCCGCCCCCGCCGCCGGGGCCTGCCAAGCTGGGGCGCATGACCAGCCGCAACCGTCTGCCCGTGCTCGTGGCCGTGGTGATCCTCGCGATCGCCGCCGCGGTCGGGTACCTGCTCTCGGCCCGGGGCGGCGGCAGCCACCCCAGGGCCGCCGCGACCCCCACCGCCGCCACCACGGGCTCCTCGGCCCCCAGGCCCTCCGCCCCGAAGCCCACGCCGCCGCCCGGCGGAGGCGGCCCCGCCGCCGGCACCTGGGTGCCCGCCGACCCGGCGCTCGCCGACGTCTGCCGCTCCAAGCTCCCCGGCCAGGCCCAGGACACCCTCGGCCTGATCGCCAAGGGCGGCCCCTACCCGTACAACCGCGACGGCATCGTCTTCGAGAACCGCGAGAGCCGGCTGCCGCGCAAGGGCGACGGCTACTACCACGAGTACACCGTGGTCACCCCCGGCTCCAACGACCGCGGTACCCGCCGGGTCGTCACCGGCAACGCCGGCGAGCAGTACTGGTCGGCCGACCACTACGCCACCTTCCAGGAGATCGACCCGCGCTGCTGACCGGCGCGGTCGACGCCCGGTGGTCCGCGTCACCCCCGGCCCCGCGTACGCCCGCCCCGCCCGCCGCCGCGTCACCTGGCGCGGCGCCAGCTGATCCGGCGGTGCGGGCCGTGCGGGCCGGTGGTGAGGAGCGCGGTCAGCTCGTGCAGGAGCGGGGTCGGGTCCCGGCGGAGCTGGGTCGGAGTGGTGCGGACCACCGGGAGGCCGACGGCCGTCAGCCGGTTGGCGCGGGCCAGGCCGCGCTCGTGGTCGGCGGGCCGCAGGTGCCAGGCACGGGAGTCGATCTCCAGGGCCACGCAGGCGTGCGGCCAGTAGGCGTCCGGGACGGCGAGGAAGCGGCCGTCCAGGAAGAGCACCGCGTTCCACAGCGGTTCGGGCAGACCGGTGTGCGCCAGCACCTCCCGGGCCTCGCCCTCGACCACCGACCGCACCCCGGCCGTGAGGTCCTCCACCACCCGGGCCACCTGCGGCAGTCCGAGCGCGCCCGGTCTGGCCAGCAGGTGGTCCAACAGCTCGCCGAGTTCGCAGTGCCGCCGCTGGACGGCCTCGGCGCACAGCGCCCGGAAGCGCTGCTGCCCGCTCTCGCGCGGCGCGAGGTCGGCCAGCGCCCGGGCCACGGTGGCGCTCCACAGCCCGTCGTCCCGCTCGTAACCGCCCGGCAGCGGCCCGGCCGACCGGTGGATCCGGACGAACTCCCGCTCCGCCACCCGGCGTTGACCCGGGATCAGGACGTCGACGCGATCGAGGTCGGCCGGGTGCCCGGCGCTCGGCAGCCCCGCGTCGGCGAGCACCGCGTGGCCGGTCAGCAGCACCTCCCCGGCCCGGGGCTCACGCCCCTTGGGGCTCGCGTACGCCAGGGCGGCGCGCAGCCGCTGATGGCCGGTCAACCGGCCGCTCTGCAGGCAGATCACCCGGGGCAGCACCTGCTGCCAGGGCCCGCCGGGACGCAGCCGGTGGGCGATGGTGCCGGAGGGCACGCCGAGCCGGCGCAGCTGCGCCCGGGTGGCGATGTGCTGCTGGTCGGCGCCGAGCAGCACGACGGGGTCGAGGGGGTTCGCGCGGGTCATGACCCGGTGCTGCCCGTCCCGTTCGGATGCATGCGAAACATCGCCCGTCGGAGGCTTCCGCGGGAATGATGTTGACGGACCGTCGGTCCGGACGCTGAGCTGGACCGCCTATGACGACTCCACCCGACAGCCCCGCACTCGACGCGCTCAACGGGCTCTCCGTGGGCGACGCCCTCGGAGCGCAGTTCTTCGTCCCCGCCACCGCGGCCGCCCACCTCGTCGACCGCACCGACCCGCCCGGCCCCTGGCCGTGGACCGACGACACCGAGATGGCCTGCTCGGTCTACGCGGCCGTCACCGAGCGCGGCACCGTCGACCCGGCCGACCTCACGCTCGCCTTCGCCCTGCGCCACGACTTCGACCGCGGCTACGGCCCGGCCGCCAACCGGATGCTCCGGCTGGTCCGGGAGGGCGGCGACGCCCGGGCGCTCGCCGCCGAACTCTTCGACGGCCGGGGCTCCTACGGCAACGGCGCCGCGATGCGGGTCGCCCCGCTGGGGGCGGCGCTCGCCGACGACCTGGACGAGGTGGTCCGGCTGGCCGCCCGGACGGCGGTGACCACCCACACCCACCCGCAGGCGGTGGACGGCGCGGTCGCGGTCGCGGTCGCCGCCGCGGTGGCGGTCCGGGCCCGGACCGGGACCATGACGCCGAACGGCTTCCTGGCGAAGGTCCGCCACCACACCCCGAGCGGTGCCGTCCACGACGGCCTGGCCGAGGCGGCCGCCCTGCTCGCCGAGCCGGACCCGCTCGCGGCCGCCCGGGTGCTCGGCAACGGCAGCCGGACGTCCGCCGCCGACACCGTCCCCTACGCGCTCTGGTGCGCGGCCCGGCGGCTGACCGACTACCGGGCCGCCGTCCGGGAGGCGGTCGCGCCCGGCGGCGACATGGACACCGTGGCCGCGATCACCGGGGGAGTGGTCGCCGCCCACACCGGCACCCGGGGCATCCCGGCGGCCTGGCTGGCGGCCCGGGAGCCGCTGCCGGCCTGGGCGTTCCCGCGGCCCGGCTCCGTCACCGGGGGCCGCGGCCGCGCCGCCATGCTGGTCCCGCGCCCGCAGGCCGTCCCGGACGTGCTGTGGACGGAGGAGCAGTGGCAGCGGATCCGCACCGGCGGCGACCCGGCCGCCCTGGACCACCGGTGGGCCGTCCACACCGCCGGCGGAGCCGTGCGGATCTGCGACTCCCGGAGCGGTCACCCGATCTGGGAGGTCGCGGTCGCCCTGGTCCGCGGCGGCCGGCGCCCGGTCTCCGCGGTCGTGGAGGCCGGTCACAACCGGTGGCTGGCCCTGCCGGGGGAGCGGCACGCCCCGGCGCTGCTGGCGTGGATCCTGCGGACCGCCGCCACCGGTGAGCGGGAGGCCTTCAGGCCGTGATCATCAGCTGCCCGGCACCGCTGCCGCCGTGTCTAAGGCACTCCTGGTTGATCGCCGGATCCGGGGCGCTGGGCGAGGTGGCGGCGGCGATCCGCAGCTCGATGATGTCCCGGACGGCGGGCCACTCGGAGTCGAGGATCGAGTAGAACGCGGTCGAGCGCACCACGCCGTCGAGCCCGCGCGAGTGGGCCCGGCGGACCCCCTCGGAGGTGGCGCCGAGCCGCTCGATGGCGGACCGAGAGCGCAGGTTGCGGGCGTCGGCGCGCAGCGAGATCCGCTGGACGCCCCAGGTCTCGAAGGCGTGGCGGAGCATCAGCAGCTTGGCCTCGGTGTTGATGCCGGTGCCCTGGGCCCGCGGCGAGAGCCAGGTGTTGCCGATCTCGGCGGCGTCCGGGACGGCCGTGGCCGGGTCGCCGAACGGCACGCCGGGCACCGGCGGCCAGACCACCGGGCCCTGCCAGTAGTCGAGTTCCAGGAACCGGGTGGAGCCGACCACCCGGCCGTCGGCGACGTTCACCGTGGCGAACGGCAGCGACCGCCCCGCGGCCTGGTCGGCCAGGGCGCGGGCGATGTACTCGCGGGCCGCTTCCAGGCCGTGCGGGACGGCGGTGAAGGCGTAGGTCGTACGGTCCTCGGCGCCGGCCTCGGCGATGGCCTCGGCGTGGTGCGCGGCGAGGGGCTCCAGCCGCACGGTGCGGCCGGTGAGGATGACAGGTACGGGCACGGAACCTTCGGTCCTTCATCGGTCGGAGGGTGCCTCCCGGGCCGGGGTGCGGCACGGGGTGCGGGGACTGTTCGCCCCGGTCCTGGGGCCGTCCGCCGGGACCGGCGCACGCCGGAGGTCCGGTCGGGCGGGGCGGGGGCGGCGGCCCGGAACGGGCGGCGCGGTGCCGGAACGGACACGGGTCCTCGGACCGGTCCGGCGGGATGAGCGAAGGGACAGTGTGCGTCCGCGAAATGGCCGAGAAGGAAACGAGAGCGCGAAGGGAAGCAGGCGGCCAGGTGAAGGCAAGATGCGTCGTGGGTGGCTGGCCGAGCACCGGACCGGGACGTGGCCGACGGCGTTACGGGACGACGTGACGACGACGCGACGATGCGAGGCAGCGAGAGGACGATACCCGCCAGAAGGCGGTGCGTCACTTCGCGGCACGCGAATGGCGGCGCGGCCCGGTCGAACGCGCCCCCGGGCGGGCCGCCGAACCCCTGTGACCAGGGACTTTGTCGCCGGGTGCGATCATGGTCCGGAGGCGTCGGCTGCGGCCCCCGGGCACGCCGTCGGGCGCGGTCGGGAATTCCGGCGGCGCCCGGCACGCTGGACAGGACGAGGAATCCGGTAGGCCGTGACGAGTAGGGAACGGGGTTGGGTGCGCGGTGCGTGACTTCCAGGCGCTGTACGAGCTGGACGAGCAGGGCGTGGCCGCGGTGGCCGCGGCCAACGCGGAGCTGAGCGACACCGGCGCGGGCCTCGTGCTGCTCCACCACTTCGAGGGCTTCATGGACGCCGGCGAGGCCGGCGGCCAGGTGGTGGCCCACCTCCTGGAGACGGGATCGCCGCAGGTCGTGGCCCGTTTCGACCACGACCGCCTGGTGGACTACCGGGCGCGCCGCCCCGCGATGGTGTTCGACCGCGACCAGTGGACGTCCTACGACCCGCCGGAGATCCTGCTGCAGCTGGTCCGCGACGCCGCGGGCGCGCCGTTCCTGCTGCTCACCGGCCCCGAGCCGGACGTCGAGTGGGAGCGCTTCGCGCGGGCCGTCCGCGAGCTGGCGGAGCGCTTCGAGGTCCGGCTGTCGGTCGACTTCCACGGCATCCCGATGGGCGTGCCGCACACCCGCCCGGTCGGTCTGACCCCGCACGGCAACCGGCTCGACCTCGCGGCCGGCTACCCGCAGTGGTTCGAGCAGGCCCAGGTCCCGGGCAGCGCCCAGGCGTTGCTGGAGTACCGCCTGGCCGAGGCCGGGCACGACGTGCTGGGCTTCGCCGTGCACGTGCCGCACTACGTGGCCCGCTCGGAGTACCCGGCCGCGGCCGTGCTGATCCTGGAGGCGGTGCAGTCCGCCACCGGCCTGGTGCTGCCGGGCACCCGGCTGCGCGCGCGGGTCGGCGAGGTGTACGCGGACATCGAGGAGCAGCTGGCGCAGGGCGACGGCGAGCTGCGCTCGGCGATCCGCGGCATGGAGGGCCAGTACGACGCGGTGGCGGGCGGGGAGGACCGGGAGAGCCTGCTGGCCGAGCCGGCCGACCTGCCCTCGGCGGACGAGCTGGGCCGGCGCTTCGAGCAGTTCCTGGCCGAGCACGAGCGCGGCGCCGAGTAGGCCCTGCCCGGCCGATCCGGTCCGCGCAGCGGATCCGGTCCGCCCGGCCGTCGGGGACACCGGCCCGAGGACGCCGCGGTGAGAGGCCGTCCGGGCCGGGAGTCATCCGCGCGGCTCCGTTCGTTGGGGATTGCGGCGTCGGGGGACGCGCCGCGAGGAGCCGCTGTGACGCCTATCCCCGGGGGGATGCCATGCCGAGGACCACGTACCGGACCATGCCCGCGCCCGCGCGCCCGACCGTCGCCCTGACGGCCGGGCTCGCCGCGCTCCTGCTCGCCGGGTGCACCGGCGCCGGGGGAGCGGACACGGGCGGAGGGGGCTTCGCGGGCGCGGTGCCCGCTCCGGCCGCGAAGTCCACGCCGCCGCCGACCGGCCCGTACGTGGCCCTCGGCGACTCCTACACCGCCGGCCTGAAGATCGCCCCGCAGGTGGGCGAACCCGCGGGCTGCTCGCGCTCCGGGGTCAACTACCCGTCGCTGGTGGCGAAGGGGCTCGGCCTGGCGGCCGCGCAGTTCCAGGACGTCAGCTGCAGCGGCGCCCGCACCGGCGACCTCACCGGCGCCCAGGAGACCGGCCGCGGCACCAACCCGCCCCAGCTCGACGCGCTGACCGGGGACACCCGGCTGGTCACCGTCGGCATCGGCGGCAACGACGCGGGCTTCATGGAGGTCGTCCAGGAGTGCGCCAAGGAGAACCTGGTGGACGCGGTGAAGGGCCTGGTCGGCGCCTCGCGCGCGGCCTCGCCCTGCCGCGCGCACTACGCCTCCGGCGGCACCGACGACGTGCAGCGCAGGGTGGACGCGGCCGGCGAGCGGCTCGGCGGGATCCTGCAGGACATCAGGCGCCGCTCCCCGCGGGCCCGGGTGTACGTGGTCGGCTACCCGACGCTGCTCCCGGCCGACCCGGCGGGCTGCGAGCGGGTGCTGGGCAAGGCGGTGGCCCCCGGCGACCTCGGCTTCCTGTCGGAGAAGGAGCAGCAGCTGAACGCGATGCTCAGGAAGCGGGCGGAGGGCGCCGGCGCGGTGTTCGTGGACGCGGCCGCCCCGTCGGCCGGGCACGACATGTGCGCCGGCGAGGCGGCCCGCTGGGTCGAGCCGCCGTTCCCGGCCCCCGGCCTGGCGGCGATCCACCCGAACGCCAAGGGGCAGGAGGCGGTGGCGGCGGCCGTCCTGAAGGCCGTCCGGGGCTGAGCCCCTGCGCGGCGGGACGGGGGCGGGACGACACCGGCGGTGGGAGGGGGCGGGACGACACCAGCGCGTGGCGCAGGATTCACGCCCCGGCCCGCGCCCCTTCGTGCGCGGCACACCCCGGCTGTCAGGGGCGCGGCGTACCGTGTGTGGCATATGGATGACACCGCGCACCGCCTCGCCGCCGCCCCGTTCCCGTACGACCACGCCGCCGAGGCCCGCTGGGTCCCCGAACCGGACAAGCGCCCCGGCCGCACCGCCTTCCAGCGCGACCGCGCCCGGGTGCTGCACTCGGCGGCGCTGCGGCGGCTGGCCGGCACCACCCAGGTGGTCGCCCCGATGCGCGCCGACTTCCCCCGCACCAGACTCACCCACTCCCTCGAATGCGCCCAGGTCGGGCGCGAGTTGGGAGCCGCCCTGGGCTGCGACCCGGACCTCGTGGAGACGGCCTGCCTGGCCCACGACATCGGCCACCCGCCGTTCGGCCACACCGGTGAGGAGGCGCTCGACCAGGCCGCCGAGGCCTGCGGCGGCTTCGAGGGCAACGCCCAGTCGCTGCGCATCCTCACCCGGCTCGAACCCAAGCGCTTCGCGCCCGAGGACGAGCAGCCCGCCGCCCGGCTCGCCCCCTGGCCCGGCCGCAGCGTCGGCCTCAACCTGACCCGCGCCGCCCTCGACGCCGCCACCAAGTACCCGTGGTCGCGCGGCGCGCACCCCACCGACCCGGCCTCGCACAAGTACGGCGTCTACGCCGACGACCTGCCGGTCTTCCGCTGGCTGCGGGCCGGCTCCCCGGCCGGGCGCAAGTGCTTCGAGGCCACCGTCATGGACTGGTCCGACGACGTGGCCTACTCCACCCACGACGTCGAGGACGGCCTCCAGGCCGGCCACATCGAGCCGGCCGCCCTGCGAGCCCCGGGCGAGCGGTCCGAACTCTTCAAGGTCGCCGAGCGCTACGCCCCGGACGCCGAGCCGGAGGAGCTGGCCGCCGCCCTGGACCGGCTGCTCGCCCAGGACTGGTGGCCTCGCTCCTACGACGGCACGGCCCGCGCCCGGGCCGGGCTGAAGGACCTCACCAGCCAGCTGATCGGCCGCTTCTGCCTGGCCGCCGAGCAGGCCACCCGGGCCCGCTACGGCCCCGGCCGGCTCACCCGCTACGGGGCCGAGCTGGTGGTGCCGCGCGGCGTGCGGCTGGAGTGCGCGGTGCTCAAGGCCGTCGCCGTCCGCTTCGTGATGCAGCGCGACGAGCAGGCGCAGCTGCGCGCCCGCCAGCGGATCGTGATCGCCGAGCTGGCGGACGTGCTCAACCGGCGCGCTCCCGAGGGCCTGGACCCGGTGTTCGCCGCCCAGTACCACGAGGCCGAGGACGACCGGGCCGCCCTGCGCACGGTCATCGACCAGATCGCCACCCTCACCGACGCCTCGGCCCTCGCCCTGCACGCCAGGCTCGTCGGCGCCTCCTGGGCCTGACCGGTCGGGCCCGCCCCGGCGCCCGGCGGGACGCGCCCGGCCGGAAAGCCCGGCCGCCCCAGTAGACTTCCGGGGTGGCCGGGCGGATCAGGGACGAAGACGTACAGGCGGTGCGCAGCGCACTGCCGATCGACGCGGTGGTCGGCGACTACGTACAGCTGACCAACGGTGGCGGCGGCGAGTACAAGGGCGTCTGCCCGTTCCACGACGAGAAGTCCGCCTCCTTCTACGTGAACCCCGCCAAGGGCGTCTTCCACTGCTTCGGCTGCCAGGAGAACGGCGACACCATCGCCTTCCTGATGAAGATCGAGCACTTCACCTTCGCCGAGGCCGTCGAGCGGATGGCCGCCCAGGCCGGCATCACCCTGCGTTACGAGGAGGGCGGCTACAGCCCCCGCCACCAGCAGGGCGAGCGGACCCGCCTGGTCGAGGCGCACAAGGTGGCCGCCGCCTACTACCAGGAGCAGCTGGCCTCGCCCGAGGCGGAGATCGGCCGCCGCTTCCTCGCCGAGCGCGGCTTCGACGAGGAGGCCGCCAGGACCTTCGGCGTCGGCTACGCCCCGGCGGGCTGGGAGCACCTGGTCCGCTACCTGCGCGGCAAGGGGTTCAGCGACAAGGAGATCCTGCTCGGCGGTCTGGCCTCGCAGGGCCAGCGCGGCGGCCTGATCGACCGCTTCCGGGGCCGGCTGGTCTGGCCGATCCGGGACATCGCGGGCGAGGTTGTGGGCTTCGGCGCCCGCCGGCTGCGCGAGGACGACAACGGCCCGAAGTACCTGAACACCCCCGAGACGCCGATCTACAAGAAGTCGCACGTGCTGTACGGCATCGACCTGGCGAAGAAGGAGATCGCCAAGTCGGGCCGGGCGGTGGTGGTCGAGGGCTACACCGACGTGATGGCCTGCCACCTGGCCGGGGTCACCTCGGCGGTGGCCACCTGTGGCACGGCCTTCGCCGAGGACCACATCAAGATCATCCGCCGACTGCTGATGGACACCTCGCAGTACCGCGGCGAGACGGTCTTCACCTTCGACGGCGACGCGGCCGGCCAGAAGGCCGCCCTGCGGGCCTTCGAGGATGACCAGAAGTTCGCGGCCAAGACCTCCATCGCGGTCAGCCCGGGCGGCATGGACCCGTGCGACCTGCGGCTGGCCCAGGGCGACGAGGCCGTGAAGCAGCTGATCGACAACCCCGTCCCGCTCTTCGAGTTCGCGCTGAACACGGCGGTGTCGAAGCACCGGGTCGAGACGCCCGAGGGGCAGGCCGCCGCGATGGAGGAGGCCGCCCTGATCGTCGCGAAGATCAAGGACCCCTCGATCCGGCACGGCTACGCGATCCGCCTGGCCGGCATGCTCGGCGTCAATCCCGGCGACGAGCAGTTCGTGGTCCGCCGGATCTCCCAGCTGTCCCGCTGGGAGCGGGAGAAGCAGCAGAACCCCCGCGGCAGCACCGCGCGGCGCACCGAGCAGCCCGTCGCCGCGGTGCGCCCCGCCCAGCCCGCGTTCCGGCTCAACCCGCGCGACCCGGCCCAGTTCGTCGAACGCGAGCTGCTCAAGCTGGCGCTCCAGCACCCGGACCTGGTCAGCCCGGCCTTCGACCACTACGGCGAGGACGAGTTCCCCACCCCGCCGTACACCGCCGTGCGGCAGGCCGTCGCCAAGGCCGGCGGCGCCGCCTACGGGGCGACCCTGCCGGACTTCACCAGCGCGGTGCGCGAGGCGTCCCCGGACGACCAGGTGCGCTCGCTGGTCACCGAGCTGACCGTCGAGCCGGTGCGTTCCCGCCGCAAGGTGGACGCGGTCTACGCGGGGGAGTTCCTGGTCAAGTTGCGCCTGCTGGCCGTCGACCGCCGGATCGCCGAGGTCCGCGGCTACCTGCAGCGGCTCGGCCACCGGGCCGACGCCGAACAGCTGCACGCGGTGCAGACCGAGCTGTGGCAGCTCCAGCAGTACGGCCAGCAGCTCCGCAGCCGGGGCGCCGCGGCGCTCTGAGCCCCGGGGCTTGCCGGACGAGCCCCAGCGGCTCCTCGACCCGGGGCGCCGCCCCCGGGCGTGGCCGGACGGTCGCGCGCCCGGCGGGAAGATGCGGGCGCGCCCCGGGAAGTGCGCAGAAAGTCGGCGCACGAGTCTCGGCCACGGAGTGTGGCGTACCGCACACTGGATGGCGTCCCACCTCCGTACAGCGCGGGTCCGCCAGAGTCGCGCCCGCCCCGAGGGGATGCTGCCCGTGGACCAAGGCCTTGTCGCACCGACCACCGCCATCACCACCACGAGACCGGACCGCGCCGGGCCGGCGCGGGAGCAGGAGACGGACCACGGCCGGGCCGGCGCGGCTCCGCCCGACGGCGCCCGGGTGCCCGCCCAGGGCCTGCCCGAGGGCCATCCCGAGAGCGCTGACCCGGATCCGGCCGCCGGGGAGCTCGACGCCGAGCCCGATGCCGACGTCGACGCCGAGCCCGATGACGAGGCCGACGCCGACCGCGACGCCGACGCCGACCGTGACGCCGAGGCCGACCGTGATGCGGAGGAGGAGCCCGGTCCGCAGGCCGACGGCAGCGGCCCGGCCGCGGACCTGCTGCGCCAGTACCTGCGCGAGATCGGCCGGGTCCGGCTGCTGACCGCCGCCGAGGAGGTGGAGCTGGCCCGCCGGGTCGAGGCCGGCCTGTTCGCCGAGGAGCGGCTGAACGGCGAGCCCCCGCCCCCCGACCCGCTGGCGCGCGAGCTGGACACCCTGGTGGTGCGGGGGCGGATCGCCAAGCGGCGGCTGATCGAGGCGAACCTGCGCCTGGTGGTGTCCGTCGCCAAGCGGTACGTCGGCCGCGGGCTGACCCTGCTGGACCTCGTCCAGGAGGGCAACCTCGGCCTGATCCGGGCCGTGGAGAAGTTCGACTACGCCCGCGGCTACAAGTTCTCCACCTACGCGACCTGGTGGATCCGGCAGGCGATGAGCCGGGCGCTGGCGGACCAGGCCCGGACGATCCGGGTGCCGGTGCACGTGGTCGAGCTGATCAACCGGGTGGTCCGGGTGCAGCGCGCACTGCTGCAGGAGCGCGGCCTGGAGCCGACCGCGGCCGAGGTCGCCGCCGCCCTGGAGCTGACCGAGGCGCGGGTGCGGGAACTGGTCCGGCTGGCCCAGGAGCCGATCTCGCTGCACACCCCGGTGGGGGAGGAGGACGACGTGGCGCTCGGCGACCTGATCGAGGACGCCGACGCCACCTCACCCGCGGAGTCCGCCACCTTCCTGCTCCTGCGTCAGCACCTGGACGCGGTGCTGGCCACCCTGGGCGAGCGGGAGCGCCAGGTCGTCCAGCTCCGCTACGGGCTGGACGACGGCAGGCCGCGCACGCTGGAGGAGATCGGTGCGGTGTTCGGCGTGACCAGGGAGCGGATCCGCCAGATCGAGTCGAAGACGCTGGTCAAGCTCCGCGACCACGCCTTCGCCGAGCAGCTGCGCGGCTACCTCGACTGACCCGGGTCCGGGCTCGCGGCGGACGGCGAGGCGGCCCCCGGCGTCCCGGACGGCTGCGCGGTCGCTCCCGGGTCGGTGGCGGCCGGGGCCGGGTCGGTGCTCGCCGCGCCCGCGCCGGTGCCCGGGGGCGGCGAGGCGGGACCGATCGGGATCGGGGTGGAGGCCACGACGGCGGCCAGGTCGGAGATGGCCGTGGTGCAGACGTGGCCGGCCGGCTGGTAGCCGCAGACCACGAAGCCGGTGTGCGGGTCGGCCGCGTTCAGCATCGACGAGTAGTTGTCGTAGCCCCAGTGGATGAGGGCCGTCTCGCTGTCACCGGTGCTGTCGGTGATGGTCGCGTAGTCGTTCGGCTCGCCCTCGGTGATCGCGGCCCAGGCGGCCTGGCAGGTCTGGCTGTACCGGAGGTAGACGACCACCTTGCCGATGACGTCGGTCTGCAGGGTGCGGGCGTCCTTGCCGCAGCCGGTGGTCTTCGGGTCCTTGTGCGCGCAGCCGACGGCCTGGCAGGCGGGCGGGGCCGAGGCGGGCTTGGCCGGTGACGCCGAGGACGCCGAGGCGGTCGGAGCGATGGAGGAGGTCGGGGCGGGCTCGGCGGCGGCCGTCGGCTCGTCGTGCCGGGTGGCGGCGCGCACGCCGACCAGCACCAGCAGGGCGGCCACCACGGCGGCGGCGGTGAGCAGCGTCGCCGGGCGCCGCCACCAGGCCGCGGGCGGCCGGACGGGATCCGCCTCGACCGCGGGCGCGGCCACGTCGGGGAGCTCGGCGACGACCGGAGCCACGGCGTCGGACTCCGCCGGCGCGGACCCGGTCGGTCCGGTCGCGGTCGGCGTCGGCCCGCACAGCACGGACAGCGACAGGCCGGACCCGGACGCGGACCCGGAGCCGGGCTCCTCGGGGGCGGGGTCCGGGTCGGCCGGCTGCCCGGCGGCCGGGCCGCCGTCGGGGGCGTCCGCGGCGGAGGTCGTCGCCGGCGCCGGCGCGCCGGCCCCGGGCGCGGCCACGGCCCGCTCCCAGAGCGACCGCAGGGCGGGCCCGTCGCAGTCCACGGTCCCGATCAGCGCTTCCAGCGCCTGCTGGGTGATGACCCGTTTGCCGTTCAGCCAGCGCTCCCAGGAGGCCCGGCTGTAGTGCGTCCGGGTGGCCAGTTCGGCCAGCGAGAGTCCGGCGGCGTCCTTGATGGTCCGGAGCTCCCCGGCCAGGTCCCTGGCGGGCTCGGACAGCTCTTCGGGCAGGTTCTTCCAGGCGGAACCCATGCGGCCTTCCAACGGTGCGAGACGGGAACGGGGTACGGGGAGAGCGGGACGGGCTCCGGCCCGGGCCGTTCGGGTGTCTCCGCTTCTCCAAAGTCATCGGCCTGACGTCCCAAACCCCAGGTCATGGCGCTGAGACGGACGGAAGTGTCTCACAACCGCCGGGAACGCTCGAACAACCGTCTTCCGTCGTGCAGAGTTCTCAGGCCGGTGCGGTTCACCGACCGGCGGACACGTTCGGACACGGACCGGTCACCGGTCGTGGGTCCGGCATCCACGCCCCGGTTCCCCCACGGCCGAGGCAGCCTCGCGGGGGGAGGCTGCCCCGGTCCACCGGGACGCACGGCGGGGAGGACGCCCCAGGGCGTCCTCCCCGCCGTGATCATTTCCGGAACGGGTCCCGGGCGGCCCGCCGGCGCCCGCCGACGGCCCGTCGGGGGGGGGCTCAGTGGTGGAAGCCCTCGCGGACCGGCACACCGAGCTCCTTGAGCGGGACGGGCTGGCGCCGCAGCTCCGGCAGCAGCCGTCGCAGGTCGGCCAGCAGCAGGTCGGCGAGGTCCTTGGAGAAGCCGTTGCGGCAGACGATCCGGAGCACCGAGAGGTCGGTGCGGTTGTCCGGGAAGGTGTACGCGGGCACCTGCCAGCCGCGCTCGCGCAGTCGCCGTGACACGTCGAACACGTCGAAGGGCACCCCGTCGGTGGTGGTGACGGCGAAGACCGGCAGTTCGTCGCCGCGGGTGAGCAGCCGGAAGCCGTCCAGTTCCGCGATCGCCCCCGACAGGTAGGTGGCGACCTCGCGGCAGGCGCCGTGGACGGCCCGGAAGCCGTCCCGTCCGAGCCGCAGGAAGACGTAGTACTGCGCGACCACCTGGGCGCCCGGGCGGGAGAAGTTGAGCGCGAAGGTCGGCATCTCGCCACCGAGGTAGTTGACCCGGAAGACGAGCTCCTCGGGCAGCGCCTCCGCGTCCCGCCACAGCGCCCAGCCGACGCCGGGGTAGACCAGTCCGTACTTGTGCCCGGAGGTGTTGATCGAGGCCACCCGGGGCAGCCGGAAGTCCCAGGCCAGCTCCGGGTCCAGGAAGGGCGCCACCATGCCGCCGGAGGCGCCGTCCACGTGCACCGGGACGTCCAGCCCGGTGCGCTGCTGGAGGTCGTCCAGGGCCGCGCAGATGTCCGCGACGGGCTCGTAGGAGCCGTCGAAGGTGGAGCCGAGCACCCCGACGACGCCGATGGTGTCCTCGTCGCAGAGTTCGACGGCCCGCGCGGCGTCGAGGTGGTAGCGCTCGCCCTCCATCGGCGCGGTGCGCGCCTCGACCTCCCAGAAGGTGCAGAACTTCTCCCAGCAGACCTGCACGTTGACGCCCATCACCAGGTTGGGCCGGGCACCGGCGGCGTAGCGCTCGGCGTTGCGGGCCATCCAGCGGCGCTTGAGGGCCATGCCGGCGAGCATGCAGGCCTCGCTGGAGCCGGTGGTGGAGCAGCCGACCGCGCTGTCCGGGTCGGGGGCGTGCCAGAGGTCGGCGAGGATGGCCACGCAGCGCCGTTCGAGTTCGGCGGTCTGCGGGTACTCGTCCTTGTCGATCATGTTCTTGTCGAGGCACTCGGTCATCAGCCGGGTGGCCTGCGTCTCCATCGAGGTGGTGACGAAGGTCGCCAGGTTGAGCTTGGCGTTGCCGTCCAGCATCAGCTCGTCGTGGATCAGCTGGTACGCCGTGTCCGCCGCGACCGGGCCGTCGGCGAGCCGGTGCACCGGTGGCGCCAGCTCCATCGCGCCCAGCGGGTCCGCGGTCGAGACGAACGGACTGATGCTGAGCCGGCGGTCGTCGCCGGTCCCCTTGTGCAGCGCCATGGAATCCTGCCGCCCTTCACCCTCCGGTGGCCGTGTCCCGTCCTACGCTGCCACCGGCCGGCCGGTGACGCATCTTCACCGATCGGTTCAGGCCTTCGTCTCCGGGTGGACCTGCTCGCGGGCGGCCCGGTACTGCTGGCGCACCGCGGATCCGATCGCCAGGTCCTGCTCCCCGTCGGGTTCGACGGTCTCGGCGTCCGGCAGCGGCCACTCCGGCGGCTCGGGCGTGCCGGCCAGTGCCCAGGCGGCCTGCCGGGCGGCCCCGCGGGCCGCGTGCGCGCCCGGCGGCGGCACCACGACCGGAACGCCGAACAGCAGCGGGGCGACGTGCCGGACGACGGGCAGCCGCCCGGCCGCCCCGAGCAGGAAGACCCGTTTGATCCCGACGCCCTGAGCCCGCAGCACGTCGAGCGCGTCCGCGATGTTGCAGAGCATCCCCTCGACGGCGGCCCGGGCCAGGTGCTGCGGCGTCAGCGACTCGGCCCGCAGGCCGGTCAGGGTGCCGGCCGCGTGCGGCAGGGCCGGGGTGCGCTCGCCGTCCAGGTAGGGCAGCAGGACCAGCCCGTAGGCGCCGGGGGAGGAGTGCAGGGCGAGGTCGCTCAGGCCGTCCAGGTCGCGGCCGAGCAGGGCGGCGGTGGACAGCAGCACCTGGGCGGCGTTGAGGGTGGCGACCATCGGCAGGTGGCGGCCGCTGGCGTCGGCGAAGGAGGAGACCAGCCCGGTGGCGTCGACCACGGCCCGCTCGTGCACCGCGAAGATCGTCCCGGCGCTGCCGAGCGAGACCACCGCGTCGCCCGGGCGCAGGCCGAGGCCGAGGGCGGCGGCCATGTTGTCGCCGGTGCCGGCCGAGATCAGCAGGCCCTCGGGGGTGTGCCCGGCGGGTTCGGCGGGCCCGAGCACCTCGGGCAGTTTCAGCTCGTGGCCGAGGGCCAGCTCGACCAGGTCCTGCCGGTACTCGCCGGTGATCGGTGACCAGTAGCCGGTGCCGGAGGCGTCGCCGCGGTCGGTGGTGCGGCGCCTGGGGTGGCCGAGCAGCTGCCAGACCAGCCAGTCGTGCGGCAGCAGCACCTCGGCGACCCGGCGGGCGTTGGCCGGCTCGAACTCGGCCAGCCAGCGCAGCTTGGCGATGGTGTAGGTCGGGGCGGGGACGGCACCGATCGCGGCGGTCCAGGCGGCCGGGCCGCCCAGCGCGTCCAGCAGTTTGGCGGCCGCACCGCTGGAGCGCGGGTCGTTCCACAGGATCGCCGGCCGGACCAGCACGCCGCCCGCGTCCAGGCCGATCATGCCGTGCTGCTGCGCGCTGACGCCGATGGCCCGGACGCCCTCCAGCAGTCCGCCCGCCGCGGCGTCGCCGAGGGAGTGCAGCCACAGCTGCGGGTCGGCCTCGCCGGGGCGGGTGTCCGCGGCCTCGGGGACGGGGTGCGGCGCCTTGCCGGAGCGCAGGACGGCGCCGGTGTCCGCGTCGCACGCGACGATCCGGGTGCGGTTGGTCGAACTGTCTATCCCCGCGACGATGGCCATGTCGAGATCATGCCTCAGCGGGGCCCCCGGCGCGTCCGGGCCGGGCGAGGTGTTGCCCGTTCGGAACGAGGCCGGGAGGCCCCGTTCGCCCGGGCGTCACCCCCGCGTCACGGCCGGAAGGTACCCCAGCCGTCGTCCTCGGGCCGGGACCGGTTGAAGTACGGCACGCGGTCGGTGACCGCGTTCGGCAGCCGGTCCCCGACCTTGTCCGCGACGGCGCCCGCGGCCTTCCCGGCGACCGAGCCGGCCTGTTGCCTGGCCCGCTCGGTCGCGCCCTGCACCGCGGGGTTCTGGGCGATCTGCCGGGTGACCTTGGCGATCTGCTCGTAGCGCTGGCGCCCGGCCCGCGAGCCGAGGACGTAGCCGGCCGCGAACCCCGCGGCCAACGACAGCTTCCACATGATCGGATCCACCCTCTCCTGGCGGCCATCTGCCGCATTGCCCTACCCGTCAGTCGGGACGGCGAACCGTCCGCGCCCCCAGCATCCCCGGGGGCCGGGCCCGGCGCGCGCCGGGCGCGCCGGGTGGAGCCCGGGCCGCCGGGGAAAGCGATTGGCGGACCACCCCCCCGAGTGCGCTAATGTATGTCCCGCAGCGAGCGCCGCGGAGCCCGGGGAAACCGGGGGCCGGGGCGGGAGCCGATCCCCCATAGCTCAATTGGCAGAGCAGCCGACTGTTAATCGGCAGGTTATTGGTTCGAGTCCAATTGGGGGAGCTCAGGAGAGGCCTGGTGAGGGCCCTCCTCCTGTGCGTGGTGCGCGGTTGGGCACCACGATCCCGCATAGCTCAATTGGCAGAGCAGCCGGCTGTTAACCGGCAGGTTTTTGGTTCGAGTCCAAATGCGGGAGCTTCACCGGCTCCGCCCGGTGACTGCTCAGAGCGAAGGCCCCTCGGACGACCGGGGGGCCTTCGTGTTGTCCTGGCTCGGCTCCGCCCGGTGTTGCCTTCGTCACTCCGTGGCGTTCGGGGGGCCGGGGGTGCCCGGCCCCCCGGCCGGGGCGCCCCGGTGGCTCAGGTGGTCGCCTGCTGGTAGAGCGTGGCGACGCGCTGGTCGAAGGTGACGCTGTACGAGGTGCCGTCGGTCTCCCCGCCCTCCTGGTAGCCGCCGATCACGCCGATGACCGAGCCGCCGGTGGTCACCCAGGGGCTGCCGCTGGTGCCGTCGGTGTAGCCGCCGCAGTCGAAGCGCTCCTGGGTCGGGCTCTGCGAGCGGGTCGTGACGGTGCAGGTGATCGGTTCGTCGCTCTGGTTCGGGTAGCCGGTCACCGAGACGGACTGGCCGAAGCCCTGGCCGGTGGCGATCGGGTTGCCGCCGACCGCGTCCTCGACCTGCCGGTCGTCGACCGGGCTCACGGAGACGAAGGCCACGTCGTACTCGGGGTCCTCGTCGGAGACCCAGCGCGGGTCGACGGTGATCCGCTGGACGGGCCAACTCCCGTAGGGGGAGTAGCCGTTGCGGTACCCGGGGGTGAACACCAGGCCGTCCAGCAGGCCGATCCGGCGGCTCTGCACGCAGTGCGCCGCGGTGACCAGCAGATTGTGCTTCGGGCTGCGCACGACGCTCGCGGTGCAGGCCCGGGGGCCCTGCGCGGTGTGGATCGAGAGGGTGCCGATGCGGTCGCGCGCGGCGTTCTGCTGCGCGACCTCGGCGGTGGGCGCCCGGTCCTGTCCGCCGCACGCGGTGCCGGCCGCGACCAGCAGGGCCGCCAGCGCGACCGTCCGTGCCGCGTGCGCGGGCCGTATCGGGCGGGGGGCCATCGGGGCTCCGTCTCCTCGGGGGCGGGTGCCGGGCTCGTGCGTTCCGCCGTTCGAGAGGAAGATCTACCAGGCCGTGCCCGGCGGCGCCACCGCCGCCGGGGCGGGTGCCGTCCGGCTACCCGGTCGCGCGGTCGTAGAGGGCCTGGACGCGGTCGCCGAAGTAGCTGCTGTACGAGGTGTCCGGGGTGTCCCCGCCCTCCTGGTAGCCGCCGATGACGCCGACCACGGTGCCGGTCCTGGTGTTCGGGTCGAAGTCGGTCACCCAGGGGCTGCCGCTGGTGCCGCCGGTGTAGTCCGGGCAGTCGATCCGCAGCTGCGTGGGGCTCTGTTCGGTGGTCGTGTTGGAGCAGGTGATCGGGACGTCGCTGGTGCCGGGGTAGCCGGTGACCTTCACGGGCAGCCGGTAGCCGCGGTTGACGCCCAGGGTGTTGGCGCCGAGCACCTGCTGCACCTGCTTCCCGTTCTGGGCCTGGACGACCGCGAAGGCGACGTCCACGTCCGGGTCGGCGTGGTCCTTCCAGCCGTCGTCGACGGCGACGGACAGCAGGGGCCAGACGCCGCTGGGGGTGTCGCCGTCCCGGTAGCCGGGGACGAAGACGAGGTCGCTGCGCTGTCCGAGGTCGAGGTCCCAGACGCAGTGCGCGGCGGTGACGATGAGGTTGAGGCCTGCGCTGTCGACGACGCTGGCGGTGCAGAAGTGGTCGCCGTCCGCGTTGCGGGTGAAGACGGCGCCGACCAGGCCGTTGAGCACGGTGGGCTTCGCGGTGCGGGTGACGCCGGTGCGTCTGGCGACCGCGCCGCGCAGCCGCTGCCGGCTCCAGCCGTGGCTGCTGACGGCGGCGGCCGGTCCCGAGGTCGCGGCCGGCGCCGAGGTGACCGTGGGCGTGCCGCCGCCCGGTCCGGCGGAGGTCGTGCACCCGGCCGCCAGCAGTACCGCCACGAGCGCCCCGGCCGTCGCTCCCGTCCCACGCACCGTCATCCGTCCAGGCTGCCCGCGCGGGCGCCCGGACGCCAGCCGGACTGCACGGTCCGAAGAGGCGCACACCCGTGCGCACCCGTGTGCGCCCCCGGCGCGCACCACGGGTGATCGACCGGCTATGCTGCCCGGGACGGCCTTTCGGGGCCGTCTGCTGCTGCCGTGGCCGATGTCCGGCGCGCGGCGAACCGGGGCGGTAGCTCAGCCGGTTAGAGCAGGGGACTCATAATCCCTTGGTCGTGGGTTCGAGTCCCACCCGCCCCACTCCGAGACGCATGCCGTGAACCGTCCGCGGGCCGGCCCCGGGCCGGGGCTCCGCCCGTCCGTGACGACGGAAGTCTAGAGCGCGGCCGCCTTCTCCTCCGGTGCGGCGCGCCGGAATTCACCCGCCCGTGGGCATCGCCCGGGCCTCCCGCGACACCCTGCCGGCCACCGCCCGGAGCCTTCCGCGCCTCGGCTCCGTGCCGCGTGCTCCCGTCGTCTCCTCCCGTCGCCGTTCCGCTGCCGTCGGACCGTTCCGCCCCGTTCGCTCCGTCCCGTCGGACCCCTGGCGCCGTCCGCGAAAAAAGTGATATCACTTTGACAGCTGAAGCGGATGAACGCGCTCGAGGAGCTGCTCTGATGGCCACACCCAGTCCTGCCGTCGACGTCGAAGACGCCCCCGTCCTCGACCTCCCGGCCCCCAAGATCACCGAACGGGCCCTCACCGGCGCCGCGGGCCTGCCGGTGCTCGGCGGCGCGCTGCTCGGACTGCTCGCCGGGCTCGCCTCCGTCATCGCCGGTGGCGTCCAACTGTCCGGCGGGAACAAGGGGTTGGGTGCCACCCTGGTGGTCCTCGGGCCGCTGGTGCTGCTGACCTCGCTGGTGCTGATGTGCGGGCTGACGGTCGTCTCCCCGGGCGAGGCCCGGGTGGTCCAGCTGCTCGGCCGCTACCGCGGCACCATCCGCGCCGAGGGCCTGACCTGGCTGAACCCCTTCACCAGCCGCCGCCGGATCTCCACCCGGATCCGCAACCACGAGACCGAGACCGCCAAGGTCAACGACGCCGACGGCAACCCGATCGAGATGGCCGCCGTGGTGGTCTGGCAGGTCGAGGACACCGCCAAGGCCGTGTTCGAGGTGGACGACTACACCGACTTCGTCGCCATCCAGACCGAGACCGCGGTGCGGCACATCGCCAGCAGCTACCCGTACGACGCCCACCACGAGGGCCAGTTGTCGCTGCGCGACGGCGCGGAGGAGATCACCCGGATGCTCTCCGCCGAGATCGCCGCCCGGGTCGTCTCGGCCGGTGTGCGGGTCGTCGAGTCCCGGATCACCCGGCTCGCCTACGCCCCCGAGGTCGCCCAGGTGATGCTCCAGCGGCAGCAGGCCGGGGCCGTGGTCGCGGCTCGTCGGCTGATCGTCGAGGGCGCCGTCGGTATGGTCGAGGAGGCGTTGGACCGGCTCGCCGAGAACGACGTCGTCGAGCTCGACGAGGAGCGCAAGGCCGCCATGGTGAGCAACCTCCTGGTCGTGCTCTGCGGCGACCGGGGCGCCCAGCCCGTCGTGAACACGGGCTCCCTCTACCAGTAAGGAGCGGCGCGCGTTGGCGACGGAGCGGAAGAAGATCCTGCTGCGGCTGGACCCTGCGGTCCACGACGCGCTGGCCCGGTGGGCCGCCGACGAACTGCGCAGCGCCAACGCGCAGATCGAGTTCCTGCTCCGTCGGGCCCTCACCGACGCGGGCCGGATGCCCGGCGGCGCGGCCCGGCTTCCCCGGCGCGGCCGACCGCCCAAGGAGAGCCCGGAACCCGGCGGGTCCGACGCCGACTGACCGGGCGGTCCCACCGACACCGTCCACCTGCTTGGAGTCCACCATGGACGTGCCCACCACCCTGCCGGAGAAGCTGTACCTGCTCGCCTACCGCCCGGACCGCGAGCGGCTCACCGCCACCGCCACGCTCGACCTCGTGATGCGGGCGGCCGCGCTCGCCGAACTCCTGCGGCGCGGCCTGGTCCGCGACGACGGCCGGCACCCCGCCGCCGTGGACGGCGCCCGGGCCGACGGCCTCGACCCGCTCTCCGTGGCACTGCTGGAACAGCTCCGGCAGGGGCGCCGGCGCAGCTGGCAGAGCTGGGTCGGCCGCGGCCAGGGCCCGACCTCCCGTGCCGCCCGGGTGGTCCGGGACGGCCTGGCGGCGAGCGGACGGATCCGGGTCGAGGAGCGCCGGGTGCTCGGGATCTTCCCGTGCTCCCGGGTCACCCTGCCGGAGCCCCGGCTGCGCAAGTCGCTGGCGGCGTCGGTCGGTTCCGCGCTGAGGGGCCCGCTCAGCCGGGTCGACCCGGCGGACGCCGCGCTGGTCGCCCTGATCGACGCCGCCCGGCTGGGTTCGGCCCTGACCTGGCGCCAGAGCCGTGAGTTCCGCGGCCGGATCGACAAGCTGGCCCCGGCCGCCGGGCCCGTCCCGCGCGCCCTGCGCCGGGCCGTCAACGCCACGCACGCCGACGGCGGGGCGGGCTGACCGGCCCGGCCCCGGCACGATCCACCGCCCCCGGCCCGGCTCCGCCCGGCCCGATCCACTACCCCGCCCGGCTCCCGCCCGGCCCCGCACGACCCGCAGCCCGGTCGCCGACAGCACGGCGGCCGGGCCGCGCGCCGTTCCGGGCCCCAGCCCCGGCCCCGGCCCCATCCACCGATCGGTTGATCCCCCCTCCACCGCGGCCGCCGACCGCTCTGACCGTCCGGTCGATCCGCCGCAGGGGCCCCGCGCGGGAGGCTCGTAGCAGGCCGGGGAACACGGCCGGAGCGAGCAGGACGAGCGGGAGGGAGCGGCGCGATGGCCGTGATCGAGGTGGCGGGGCTGCGCAAGGCCTACGGGCGGCGGCAGGTGCTGGAGGACGTCTCCTTCAGCGTGGAACGCGGCGAGGTGTTCGGCCTGCTGGGGCCCAACGGCGCGGGCAAGACCACCGCCGTGGAGTGCTGCGAGGGCCTGCGCCGGGCCGACGCCGGGACGGTCCGGGTCCTCGGACTGGACCCGGTGCGGGACGCCCACCGGCTGCGGCCGCGGATCGGCGTCCAGCTCCAACAGGCCCAGCTGCAGGGCGGGTTGCGGGTCGCCGAGGCACTGGAGCTGTACGCCGCGCTCTACCCCAGCCCCCGGGACTGGCGGGAGCTGCTGGACGAGTGGGGGCTCGCCGACCAGCGCCGGACGCCCTTCGACAAGCTCTCCGGCGGCCAGCGGCAGCGGCTGTTCATCGCCCTCGCGCTGATCGGCAACCCCGAGGTGGCGTTCCTGGACGAGCTGACCACGGCACTCGACCCGCAGGGCCGCCGCGACACCTGGGAGCTGGTCCGCCGGATCCGCGACAACGGGGTGACGGTGGTGCTGGTCTCGCACTTCATGGACGAGGTCGAGGCGCTGTGCGACCGCGCGGCCGTGCTCGACGGCGGACGGATCGTCGCCACCGGAACCCCCGCCGAGCTGGTCGCCCGCTCCGGCGCCGGCGGCACCCTCGGCTTCCGCCCCACCGCGCCGCTGGACCCGGCCCGACTGGCGGCGTTGCCCGGGGTCACCTCGGTGCGCGAGCGGGACGGCCGGATCGAGGTCTCCGGGGTCGGGGACTTCGCCGACCAGGTCACCGGGCTGCTGGCCCGCGAGGGGATCGTCGTCACCGGGCTGCGGATCCGCGAGCACGGCCTGGACGAGGCCTACCTCGCGCTCACCCGGCACGACTCCTGACCAGTCCGGGCTCCTGACCAGCCGCCACCCGACCAGCCGCCACCCGACCAGCCGCCACCCGACCCGAGGGGACCCACCACCGTGAACCACACCGTCCACGCCGTACGCCGCCTGGCCGTCGCCGAGACCCGGCTCTTCCTGCGCGACCCGCTGACCGCCTTCTTCGGCCTGCTCTTCCCGGTCGTCCTGCTGGGCGTCCTCGGCTCGATCCCGTCCATGCGCAAGGCCTCGCCGGACATGCACGGGATGAGCACCATCCAGCTGTACGCGCCGATCCTGGCCGTGTTCAGCCTGATGCTGCTCGGCCTCAACGCCCTGCCCTCGCTGCTCGCCGCCTACCGCGAACGCGGCGTGCTGCGCCGGATGTCCGCCAGCCCGGTGCGCCCGGCACTGCTGTTCGGGGCGCTGCTGCCGCTCTACCTGGGCATCGCCACCGTCGCACTGCTGCTGGTGATGGCGGTCGGGCCGGTCCTCGGGGTGGCGCTGCCGCGCCAGCCGCTGGGGTTCGTGCTGGCCTTCCTGCTCGCCGCCGCCGCGATGCTCTCGGTCGGCCTGCTGCTCGCCTCGGTCGTCCCCTCGGCGAAGGCCGGCAACGCGGTCGGCGCGCTGGCCTTCTTCCCGATGATGTTCTTCTCCGGGATCTGGCTGCCCCGCGAGTTCGCGCCCGCCGTGGTCAACCGGATCGGCGACTTCACCCCCAGCGGGGCCGCGGTGCAGGCCCTGCAGGACTCCTGGGCCGGCCACTTCCCGCACGCCGTGGGCCTGCTCACACTCGCGGCGTACGCCCTGCTCGCGGGCGCCGCGGCTGCCAGGCTGTTCCGGTGGGAGTGATCAAGACCGACCCGGTGGACGAGAGTGCGCTCGGCGCCTGGCAGGAGCGGCTGGACCGCGCTGCCGGGCTGCTCGGCTACGTGGGACTGCTGATCGCCACCACCCTCGTCCTGCTGGTCCCGGTGCCGACCGCGCGGTCCGTCCGGGTCACCCTGCCGGTCGCGCTCCTCGCCCTGCTCTGGCTGCTGCTGCGCTCGGCCCTGGACCGCACCCCCCGCCCGTACGGCCGGGCGCGCCACGCCGGCGCCCACTTCGTCGGGCTGCTGGCGGTGACCACCGTCCTGGTGCTGGACAACCCGATCTACGGCTTCTTCGCCTTCAGCTCCTACCTGCACGCCGCGCAGTACCTGCACGGACGGGCCCGGGTGGTGGGCACGGCGGTGGCCGCCGTCCCCACCACGCTCGCCCAGACCGGCGGGGTGCTGCCGACGACCCCGGGGCAGGTCGGCGGGTTCCTGACCGTCCTGGCCTTCAACCTGGCGGTCGTCGGGGTGCTCCTCGCGCTCAGCGAGGTCGCCGACCGGCTGAGCCGCCACCGCAAGCAGGCCAACGCCGAACTCGCCGAGGCCAACCGGCGGCTGACCGAGATGCTCGCCGAGAACGCCGGACTGCACGCCCAGCTGCTGGTCCAGGCCCGTGAGGCCGGGGCCGCCGACGAGCGCCGCCGCTTCGCCCAGGAGATGCACGACACCGTGGCCCAGGGCCTGGCCGGCATCGTCACCCAGCTCCAGGCCGCCGACCAGGCGCGGCAGGCGAGCGCGGCGGACGCCGACCGGCACCTGGCCAACGCGGTGGCCCTCGCCCGGGAGAGCCTCACCCAGGCCCGCCGGGCCGTCCACGCGCTGCGCCCGCTCGAACTGGAGCGGGCCGCCCTGCCGGAGGCGCTCGCCGAACTGGTCGAGCAGTGGCGGGAGCGCAACAGCGCCACCGCCGCGCTGACCGTCACCGGCGAGGCCCGCCCGCTGCACCCCGAGGTCGAGGTGACCCTGCTGCGGATCGCCCAGGAGTCGCTGGCCAACGCCGCCAAGTACGCGCGGGCCTCGCGGGTCGGGCTGACCCTCTCCTACATGCCCGGGCTGGTGACCCTGGACGTCCGGGACGACGGCGTCGGCTTCGACCCGGCGGCCGAGCCGCCCTCCCGGGCCACCGGCGGCGGCTACGGGCTGGACGTGATGCGCCGCCGGGTGCAGCGGCTGGCCGGGCGGCTGGACCTGGAGACCGAACCCGGCGCCGGGACGACGGTGTCCGCGACCCTGCCGGCGATCAGTGTGGAGGAGTAGGACCGTGAGCGACGAGACGACGATCAGACTGCTGCTGGTGGACGACCACCCGGTGGTCCGGGACGGGCTGCGCGGCATGTTCACCGCCGCCCCCGGCTTCGAGGTGGTCGGCGAGGCCGGCGACGGCGCCGAGGCGCTGGTGCTGGTCGCCGCACTGCGGCCCGACGTGGTGCTGATGGACCTGCGGATGCCGCGGATGGACGGCGTCACCGCGATCCGCGAGATGGCCGAACGCGGCCTGCCCGGGCGGGTCCTGGTGCTCACCACCTACGACACCGACGCCGACGTGCTCCCGGCCGTCCGGGCCGGCGCCACCGGCTACCTGCTGAAGGACGCCGCCCGGGAGGACCTCTTCCACGCCGTCCGGGAGGCCGCCCGCGGCGCCTCGGTGATCGCGCCGACCGTCGCCGCCAAGCTGCTCGGCCAGGTCCGCGCGCCGGTCCAGGAGGCGCTCAGCCCGCGCGAGCTGGAGGTGCTGGAGCTGGTCGCCGCCGGATCCACCAACCGGGAGGCGGCGGCCCGGCTGTTCATCAGCGAGGCCACCGTGAAGACCCACCTGATCCACGTCTACGCCAAGCTCGACGTCAAGGACCGCGCCTCGGCCGTCGCCGCCGCCTACAACCTGGGCCTGCTCACCCCGACCCGCCGCCCGTAAGCTGGCCTGATGCTCGAACCCGCCCTGCTGCCGACCCCGCTGGTGGACTGCACCGACGAGGCGCTCGCCCGGGCCGGGGTGGAGCTGCGCCTCAAGCGGGACGACCTGCTGCACCCCGCCGTCCCGGGCAACAAGTGGCGCAAGCTGGCGCCCAACCTGACGGCCGCCGTGGAGCAGGGCCACACCCGGCTGCTGACCTTCGGCGGGGCGTACTCCACCCATCTGAGGGCGGTCGCGGCGGCGGCCGCGGCGCTCGGGCTGGAGAGCGTCGGGCTGGTCCGCGGCGAGGAGCTGGCCGACCGGCCGCGCAACTGGTCGCTGCGGGCGGCCGAGCGGGACGGCATGCGGCTGGAGTTCCTCACCCGCACCGAGTACCGGGAGGCCACCGGCCGGGCGGCGGCCGGCGACGGCGGTGCCGCGGCCGGGCCGCAGTGGCGCTGGGGCCCCGGCCTGGTGCTCCCGGAGGGCGGCTCCAACGCCCTCGCGGTGACGGGCGCGGCGGCGATCCCGGCCGAACTGCCCGACCTCGGCGAGCGCGACGTGGTCTGCTGCCCGGTCGGCACCGGCGGCACCCTGGCCGGCGTCGCGGCCGGTCTGCCGCCGGGCGCCCGGGCCCTCGGGGTGGCCGTGCTGCGCGGCGGCGAGGGCTACCTGGAGGCCGAGGTCACCCGGCTGCACCGGGCCGCCCGCGGCCGGGAGTTCGACAACTGGCGGATCGACCACGGGCACCACGGCGGCGGCTACGGCAAGGTCCCGGCCGAACTGGAGGCCTTCGCCCGGCGGTTCGAGCGCCGGCACGGCGTGCCGCTGGAGCGCCGCTACGTGGCCAAGCTGCTGGCGGCGCTGGCCGGGCTGGCCGCCGCCGGCGCCTTCCCCCGGGGCACCCGGCTGACGGCCGTGGTCACCGGGGTGCCGGACCCGGTCTGACCGGGCCCGAGCCGAACCGGCCCGCCACCCGGCCGCGGGGTCCACGGCCGGTGCCGTCAGCCGAAGGTGAGGTCCGCGCAGGGGTCGGTGTCGGCGCCGCGGGAGTTCTCCGCTATGCCGGTGGGGACCCCACCGGGCGTGCCGCCGGGCGAGCCGCTCGCGGTGGCGCCCGGGGTGGCGCCCGGTGATCCGCTCGCGGTGGCGCCCGGGGAGGGGCTCGGCGAGCCGCCCGCGGCGTCCGTCGCCGGGGCCGGGTCGGCGCCCACCGAGTCCAGCCCGGTCGAGGGCACCGGCCGGTAGTCCCGGCCCAGGGTGACGGTGATCGCCTCGGAGCCCGGGTCCTCGACGGTGCGCGAGCCCGGGAAGAGCGCGGCCACCTGGTCGGCGGCGGCCTTGAGGGCGGGGTCGTAGGCGATCTCGGTCTGCAGCCGGCCGCCGGTGGGCTTGCCGGGGGCGACGTTCTTGAAGCCCCTGGCCCGCAGCGCCTCGGCGCCGGAGGTGGACAGTCCGGAGGTGCCGACGCCGTTGACCACGACCACCGGTGCGGCGGCCTGCTCGGGCGCGAGCGGTCCGCTCGGGGCGGCCGGCGCGGAGGAGCCGTCGGGCCCGGGGACGGTGGGGGAGGGGGCCGGGGTGCCGGTGCCGGCGGTGCCCCGGCCGTCCAGGGTGCGGTCCTCGCGCATCAGCCGCCACAGCGTGTCGGCGTCGGGCTGCACCAGCTGGACGCGGTCGCCGGCGAAGCGCCAGGGCGCGGTCACGAAGGTGATGTCGGAGAGTTTGATGTCCTGCAGCGAGCGGGCGAAGTCCACCAGCTTCATCGCGGTGCCCAGTCCCTCGTCCACGGTGAGCGAGCGGGTGGCCGCGTCCGCCAGCGGGAGCAGGGTGGGCAGCGAGAAGCCCTGGTTCTGGACCTTCCTGATCATGGACGAGACGAAGGCCTGCTGGCGCTTCATCCGCCCGATGTCGGAGTTGTCGCCGAAGCCGTAGCGCGCCCGCAGGTAGTCCACCGCGGGCTGCCCGGAGAGCTTCTGCATGCCCTTCCTGAGGTGGATGCCGTGCGAGTCGACGTCGTTGGGGACGCAGACGTCCACCCCGTTGATGGCCTCGGTCATCGCGGCCGCGCCCTTGAAGTCGACCACGATGGTGTGGTCGATCCGCAGGCCGGTGAGCGTCTCGACGGTGTTCTGGGTGCAGGCCGGGTTTCCCTTGGGGAACTCGCCGACGGTGAAGGCCGAGTTGAACATCTGGTTGGTGCGGGGTGATGTCCACCTGCCGCTCGGCAGCTTGCAGGAGGGCACGGTGACGAGGGTGTCCCGGGGTATGGAGACGCCGACGGCGTGCTTGTGGTCGGCGTAGACGTGCACCACCATCGCGGTGTCGGAGTGGCCGACGCCCTCCTCTCCGCCCCCGATCGCGCTGTTGCCGTCCTCGCGGGTGTCCGAGCCGAGCACCAGGATGTTCACCGGCACCGAGGCGCCGGGGGTGGTCGGGACGGGTGCCGGCGGGCGCTCGGTGGCGACGCCGCCCGCGTCGAAGGTGGTGATGTTGCTGTCCAGCCGGTGGTAGAACCAGGCCCCGGCCCCCACGACGGACAGCACCAGGACGGCCGCCAGGCCGATGGCGGTCCGCACGTAGCGGCGCCTGCGCGTGCTGCTGCCCATCTTCCGCGTGCCCCCCGTCTTTGCGTCTCTCGCGTTCGATGTTCGAACGTTAGACGTTTCGAGGGACGGTTCGGTTACCTCCGAGCGGGGTGCGGATCCCGCGGGGAGCCTGTGATGCTGCTCACGCCCCGGGGCCGGCGGCGCCGGTGAGCATCCGGCGCAGGAGGTCGCGCAGGACGGTCCGCTCGTCGTCGCCGAGGGCGGCCAGCGGCTCCCGGGCGAAGTTCAGCGACTCCCGCAGCTCCTCGGAGGCGGCGGCGCCGGTGCCGGTGGCGGCGACCAGCTTGACCCGGCGGTCCTGCCGGTCGGCCTCGCGGGTGACGAAGCCGCGCGCCTCGAGCCGGTCGACGATGCCGGTGATGTTGGACGGCTCGCAGCTGAGCGTCTGGGCGATCTGGCGCATCGGCATGGGGCCGCGGCGCAGCAGGGCGAGCACCTTGGCCTGGGCGCCGGTGAGCGAGCGGGCGGCGGCCGCCTCCTCGTACTCGCGGTGGAACAGCGCGACCAGGTTGGCCATCAGGTCGACGACCTCGCGGGTGATCTCGTCGGACTGCGGCGCGGCGGACCGGGGCGGCTGGGTGTCCATGCCCCAGAGTCTACCTGAAAAGTTGACAACATGAACCTTTCATGTCCATCGTTACTTCAGTAGCTCAACCTTTCAGGTACCGGAACACAAGGAGCCCCCCATGGCAGAGCAGGCCGCACCCGCCACCGCCCGTGAATGGCACCTCGCCGCCCGCCCGCAGGGCTGGCCGCAGCCGACCGACTTCGCCCTGGTCGAGGCGCCGGTCCGGACCCCGGGCCCGGGCGAGGTCCTGGTCCGCAACCTCTACCTCTCGGTCGACCCGTACATGCGCGGCAGGATGTCGGCGGCCAAGTCCTACGCGGAGCCGTACGCGCTGGGCGAGCCGATGCTGGGCGGCGCGGTCGGCCGGGTCGTCGCCTCGCAGGCGGACGGCTTCGCCGAGGGCGACTACGTGCTGCACTACTACGGCTGGCGCGAGTACGCGACCTTCGCCGCCGCCACCGCCGTCAAGGTGGACCCGGACGCCGCGCCGCTCTCGACGTACCTGGGCGTGCTGGGCATGCCCGGCCTGACCGCCTACGCGGGGCTCACCCGGATCGCCGAGGTCAAGGCCGGCGACGTGGTGTTCGTCTCCGGCGCGGCCGGCGCGGTGGGCGGCATCGTCGGCCAGATCGCCAAGCTGAAGGGCGCGGCGCGGGTGATCGGCTCCGCGGGCTCGGACGACAAGGTCAAGCTCCTCCTGGAGGAGTACGGCTTCGACGCCGCGTTCAACTACAAGAACGGCCCGGTCGCCGAGCAGCTCCGGGCGGCGGCCCCCGACGGCATCGACGTCTACTTCGACAACGTGGGCGGCGAGCACCTGGAGGCGGCCATCGAGGTGATGAACCTGCACGGCCGCATCGCGGTGTGCGGCATGATCTCGCAGTACAACGCCACCGAGCCCACCCCGGCCCCGCGCAACCTCGCACAGATCATCGCCAAGCGCTTCCGCATGGAGGGGCTGCTCGTCGGCGACCACTACGACCTCCAGCCGAGGTTCGTCGAGGAGGTCGCGGCGTGGGTGCGCTCGGGTGAGCTCAAGTACCGCGAGACGGTGACCCAGGGCATCGACAGCACCGTGGACGCCTTCCTCGGCCTGCTCGGCGGCGTCAACACCGGCAAGATGGTGGTCCGCCTGGAGGGCTGACCGGCCGTCAGCTCCTCGAACCGCCCCGCGCGCCCCGGTCGGGCCCGCGGGGCGGTTTGCGTACGGGCGCGGGGGATCCGGCCGCACTACCGCATTCCGGCCGGATCCGAAAGTGCGTCATCCACGGTGCGGGGCGGCGCGGTACGGTGGTCCCGCCCGGCGATGGGGCCGTTCGGGGGAGAGATCCGGCCGAGGGGTAGACCTCATTGGGGATTCGACTAGCATTGAGCGAAAGCCTGTCCGTTTTGCTCAATTTAGTGGCTTAATGTCGGCAAACGTGGGTAACTGTGGATCAACTGCAGGCACGAGGCAGCTGGGGAAGGCGACCCTCGTCCACAGCCTGGAGGTCCCGGTGACGACACGTGGAGTTCTCTACATCCACTCCGCGCCCCGCGCGCTGTGCCCGCACGTCGAGTGGGCCGTCGCGGGAGTGCTCGGTGTGCGGGTGAGCCTGGACTGGATCCGCCAGCCGGCCGCACCCGGACACTGGCGCGCCGAGCTCTCCTGGCAGGGGGAGCCCGGCACGGCCTCGAAGCTCGCCTCCGCACTGCGCGGCTGGCAGCTGATGCGGTACGAGGTCACCAGCGAGCCCTGCGCCACGGCGGAGGGCGAGCGGTACAGCAGCACGCCCTCGCTCGGCATCTTCCACGCCGTCACGGGCATCCACGGCGACATCCTCATCCCCGAGGACCGGCTGCGGGCCGTCCTGCTGCGCTCCCGCAGCGAGGGGGCCGACCTGGAGGCCGAGATCTCCCGGCTGCTGGGCAAGCCCTGGGACGACGAACTGGAGCCCTTCCGCTACGCGGGCGAGGGCGCCCCGGTGCGCTGGCTGCACCAGGTGGTCTGACCCCGGGAACGGCGGAAGGGGCCGGCGCTCTCCGTGAGCGCCGGCCCCTTCCGTTCGGGGCGGTCAGCGGGTGCGGAAGGCCAGCACCACGTTGTGGCCGCCGAAGCCGAACGAGTTGTTCAGCGCCGCGATCCGGCCCTCGGGCAGCTTGCGCGGCTCGTCGCGCACGATGTCCGCGTCCACGTCGTCGTCCAGCTCGTCGACGTTGATGGTCGGCGGGGCGAGGCGGTGGTGCAGGGCCAGCACGGTGGCGACGGTCTCGATGCCGCCGGCGCCGCCCAGCAGGTGGCCGGTCATCGACTTGGTGGCCGAGACGGCGATGTGGTCGAGGTCGTCGCCGAGCTCCTTGCGCAGCGCCTTCAGCTCGGCGGTGTCACCCTGCGGGGTCGAGGTGGCGTGCGCGTTGACGTGCACGATCTCGGCCTTGTCCAGGGTGTTGCGCTCGAACAGGTCGGCCAGTGCGCGGGCCACGCCCGCACCGGTCGGCTCGGGCTGGGCGATGTGGTGGGCGTCCGAGGACAGGCCCTGGCCCACGGCCTCGCAGTAGATCCGGGCGCCGCGCGCCTCGGCGTGCTCGACCGACTCCAGCACGACCACGCCGGCGCCCTCGCCCAGCACGAAGCCGTCGCGGCCCTTGTCGTACGGGCGGGAGGCGCGCTGCGGGTCGTCGTTGTTCTTGGACATCGCCATCATGTTGGCGAACGCGGCGATCGGCAGCGGGTGGATCGCGGCCTCGGTTCCGCCGGCCACCACGACGTCGGCGCGGCCGGTGCGGATCATCTCGATCGCGTAGCCGATCGCCTCGGCGCCGGAGGCGCAGGCGGAGACGGGGGTGTGCACACCCGCGCGGGCGCCGACCTCCAGGCCGACGTTGGCCGCCGGGGAGTTGGGCATCAGCATCGGGACGGTGTGCGGGGAGACCTTGCGGGAGCCCTTCTCCTTCAGCACGTCGTACTGGTCGAGCAGGGTGGTCACGCCGCCGATGCCGGACGCGATGACGGCGCCCAGGCGCTCGGGGGCGAGCTTGGAGGACTCGTCGGTGGCCGGGGTCTCGTAGCCGGCGTCGGCCCAGGCCTCGCGGGCGGCGATCAGCGCGAACTGCGCCGAGCGGTCCAGCTTGCGGGCCAGCGGGCGGGGGAGGATCTCGCCGGGCTCGACGGCGGTGCGCGCGGCGATCTTGACGGGCAGGTCCTCGGCCCACTCCTCGGTCAGGGCCGCCACTCCGGAGCGCCCGGCGACCAGGTTCTCCCAGGTGGTGGCGGCGTCGCCGCCCAGCGGCGTGAAGGCGCCGATACCCGTGACGACCACGGTACGGTTTTCAGCGGTCACTGGATCTTCTTCTCTCACGTTGTGCGGGGGTCGGCGGCGAGCCGAGGAAGGGCCCGGCCGGGCGCCCGGTGGGGCGTCCCGGCCGGTTGGTCGGTCCGGCTCGGTGAGCCGGTCGACGGGTCAGCCGCCCGAGGCGTGGGGAACGCCGGACGGGCTGGACGGATCGAGCGTGTCGATCGATCAGGCGTTGGCGAGGATGTAGTCCACGGCGTCGCCGACGGTCTTCAGGTTCTTGACCTCGTCGTCCGGGATCTTGACGTCGAAGCGCTCCTCAGCGGCCACGACGACCTCGACCATGGACAGCGAGTCGACGTCCAGGTCGTCCGTGAAGGACTTCTCGAGCTCGACGTCCTCGGTCGGGATACCGGCGATCTCGTTGACGATCTCGGCGAGACCTTCCAGAACCTCGTCCTTGGTAGCCATACTGGCTGCTCCTCTTCGGTGTTGAACGCGTCCGACCGGCGGCCGGACACAGGCTTGCGGATGACTGGGGCGAAACGCGCCTAGGGGAGCGTAACGACTGCGGCGGCGTACACGAGACCCGCCCCGAACCCGATGATCAGGGCGAGGTCGCCGCTGCGGGCCTCGCCGCTCTCCAGCATGCGCTCCATCGCCAACGGGATGGAGGCGGCGGAGGTGTTGCCGGTCTCCGAGATGTCGCGGGCGACCGGCACCGAGTCGGGCAGCTTGAGCGCCTTGATCATGGCGTCGGTGATGCGCATGTTGGCCTGGTGCGGGATGAAGGCGCCGAGCTGGTCGGCGGTGATCCCGGCGGCGTCCAGCGCCTGCTGGGCCACCTTGGCCATCTCCCAGACCGCCCAGCGGAAGACCGTCTGGCCCTCCATCCGCAGGGCCGGCCACTTGGTCTCCTCGCCCGCGCCGTTGACGGCGTCGGGCTTGGCGAAGGCGGTGTCCCAGGCGTGGGTCTGCGAGATGACGTCCGACTGCGAGCCGTCCGAGCCCCAGATCACCTTGCCGATGCCGGGGGTGTCGGAGGGGCCGACGATCGCGGCGCCGGCGCCGTCGCCGAAGATGAACGCGGTCGAGCGGTCCGACTGGTCGGTCAGGTCGCTGAGCCGCTCGACGCCGACCACCAGCACGTACTCGGCGCTGCCGCCGCGGATCATGCCGTCGGCCAGGCCCAGGCCGTAGCCGAAGCCGGCGCAGGCGGCCGAGATGTCGAAGGCCGGGGCGGTGCCGCAGCCGAGCCGCTCGGCGATCTCGGTGGCGATCGCCGGGGTCTGCTTGAGGTGCGAGACGGTCGCGACGATCACGCCGCCGATCTGGTCGGGGGAGATCCCGGCCTGCGCGATGGCCTTGCCGGCGGCCTGCACCGACATCTCGGCGACGGTCTCCTCCGGGCCCGCCCAGCGGCGCTCGGCGATCCCGCTGCGGGTGCGGATCCACTCGTCCGAGGAGTCGATCCACTCCAGCACCTCGGCGTTGGGGATCACCCGCACCGGGCGGTAGCCGCCCACCCCGAGGATGCGCGAGAACTGCGCACCCACGGTGGGACGGATCTGCGGCTTGCTCATGCCTGGGTCTCCTGCTCCTGACCGCCGTGCTCCGCGACGAGCGCGCGGGCCTTGTCCAGGTCGGCGGGGGTCTTGAGGGCAAGCGTCGCCACACCCTTGAGGTTGCGCTTGACCAGTCCGGTGAGCGTGCCCGCGGGGGACAGCTCGATGACGGCGGTCGCGCCCAGGCGGCCCAGGGTCTCCATGCAGAGGTCCCAGCGGACCGGGTTGGAGACCTGCGACACCAGGCGGTCGAGCACCTCGGCGCCGGAGTCCACGACCCCGCCGTCCCGGTTGGACACGTAGCGGACCTGCGGGTCGGCGACGGTCAGCGTCGGGGCCAGTGCGGCCAGCCGCTCGACACCCGGGGCCATGTGCTCGGTGTGGAAGGCGCCGGCGACCTTGAGGGCCACCAGCTTGGCGCCGACCGGCGGGTCCGCCCGCAGCGCCTCCAGCTGGGCCAGCGTGCCGGCCGCGACGATCTGGCCGCCACCGTTGTTGTTGGCCGCGGTCAGGCCGTGCTCGGCGAGCTTCGCCGCCACGACCTCCTGGTCGCCGCCGAGCACGGCGATCATGCCGGTCTCGGTGACGGCGGCGGCCGCGGCCATGGCCTGGCCGCGCTCGCGGACGAAGGCCAGCGCGTCGTGCGCGCTCAGCACACCGGCGCCGGCGGCGGCGGTGATCTCGCCGACGCTGTGGCCGGCCACGGCGCCGACCAGCTTGCGGGCGACGTCCTCGTCCGGGAACAGCTCCCGGGCGGTCATGAGACCGGCGGCGACCAGCAGCGGCTGGGCGACGGCGGTGTCCTTGATCTCCTCGGCGGAGGCCTCGGTACCGGCGTGCACCAGGTCGAGCCCGGCGACCTCCGACCAGCCGCGCAGGCGGTCGGCGACACCGTCGAGCTCCAGCCAGGGGCTGAGGAAACCGGGGGTCTGGGCACCCTGTCCAGGGGCGACGATTACGAGCACGGTTCAACCCTCTCTCGCCAGGCGCCCAGGGGCGGGTAGGCGACGGTAACGAAGAAAACCATCCGGGATTGTAAGTTCCCTACATTCGGCTCAACTCGGCTCCCCGGCGGCGGTCAGCCGGCCGAGGGCGAGTGCGATCCGCAGCGTGAACGCCGAACGTACGTCGGAGGGGGCGTACCCCGTGACGTCGGTCACACGTCGTAGCCGGTAGCGCACCGTGTTGGGGTGGACGAAGAGCATCCGGGCCGCGCCCTCCAGGGAGGAGGCCTGCTCCAGGTAGACGCTCAGCGTCTCCAGCAGCGCCGAGCCGGCTTCGTCCAGTGGTGTGTAGATCTCCTCCACCAGTTGGCGGCGGGCGGCCTGGTCACCGGCCAGCGCCCGCTCGGGCAGCAGGTCGTCGGCCAGGACCGGTCGGGGGGCGTCCGGCCAGGCGGCGCAGGCGCGCAGCCCGGCCGCCGCGGCGTGCGCCGAACGGGTGGCCGAGAGCAGGTCCGGCACGGTCGGGCCGACCACCACCGGGCCCGGCGCGAACTGGCCGATCAGCGCCCGGGCGGCGTGCACCGGCTCCTTGTCGCCACCCACCACCACCACCAGCCGCTTGCCGAGCACACCGGTCAGCACGTGCAGCTTGGCGTAGCGGGCGGCCCGGCGGATCGCCTCGACCACCAGCTCGCTGTCGCCGTCCGGGGCGCTGCCCATCACCACCCGGACCTGGCTGGGCTGGCCCCAGCCCAGTGCGGCCGCCCGGGACAGCACGCCCTCGTCGGCGTCGCCGGACAGCAGCGAGTTGACCACCAGCGCCTCCAGCCGGGCGTCCCAGGCGCCGCGGGCCTCGGCCGCCTGGGCGTACACCTGCGCGGTGGCGAAGGCGATCTCCCGGGCGTAGACCAGCACGGACTCGCGCATGTCCGCCTCGTCGCCGGGGGCGGCCACCTCCTCGATGGCCTCCTCCATCACCTCGATCGTGGTGCGGATCAGCTCGACGGTCTGGCGCAGCGTGATCGCCCTGGTCAGCTCGCGCGGGGCGGTGCCGAAGACGTCGGTGGAGATCGCCTGCGCGGTGTCCGGGTGGCGGTACCACTCGGTGAAGGCGGCGATGCCGGCCTGGGCGACCAGGCCGATCCAGGAGCGGTGCTCCGGCGGCATCCGCCGGTACCAGCCGAGCTGGTCGTCCATCCGCGAGATCGCGGCGGTGGCCAGCTTGCCCGAGGACTTCTCCAGCCGCTTCAGCGTCGCGGCACGGCGCTCGGCGCGTTCGGCGGCGTTTCTGCGCTCCTGCGCGGTCAGGCGCGGCGCCGCCCGGCCGGGACGGTCGCGCACGGCCCGGGGAGCCGGACTCGTCCCGGTCGTCCCGGGCTCGGGGCTGGGTTCGCTCTTGGAGTTCGCGGATGCGGCTGGCACAGGGACAAGACTGCCTCACGTGAGTGACTGCTCGTGCACAGGCCCCGGGGGCGAGCCGGGAAGCGCGCTACGGTGGGGCCCGTGACCGACGCCGCCGCCCGCCCCCGAGCCGACCTGCGCCGCACCGCCGAGCGCTACCTCTCCACCCCGGCCGAGGGCGTCGAGACCCGACACGCGTTCTCCTTCTCCGGTCACTACGACCCGCGCAACACCCACTTCGGCGCGCTGCTCGCGTGCAACGAGGAGCTCCTCGCCCCGGGCGCAGGCTTCGACGAGCACAAGCACCGGGACACCGAGATCCTCACCTGGGTGCTGGAGGGGGCGCTGGCGCACCGGGACTCGCAGGGCCACGGCGGCGTGGTCCGCCCCGGCATGATCCAGCACCTCGGCGCGGGCTCCGGGGTCACCCACACCGAGCGCAACGTCGGCGGTGCCGACGGCCCGGTGCGGTTCGTCCAGATGTGGCTCCAGCCGGACGTGTTCGACGCGCCCCCGGTGTACGGGCTGCGCAGGGTGAAACCCGCGGACGGCGGGTTGACGCTGCTCGCCTCCGGGCTGGCCCGCGACGCCGGGACGGAGGCGCTGCGGCTGCGCCGCGGTGACGCCGCGCTCTGGCTGGCGAAGGCCGGACCGTGGCAGCCGTTGCCCCCGCTGCCCGGGGCCGCCTGGCGCTACGCGCACCTGACGGCCGGCTCGCTCGGCTACCGGACGGTCCCCGGGCCGAAGGGCGGCGGGCGCTCGATGGCCCCGGGCGACAGCGTGCGGATCACCGGGGACGCCTTCGCCGACCCGACGGCCGGCGAGGACGGCGCCGAACTGCTGCTCTGGGAGATGCACTCGCCGGTCTCGTACGGCTGACCCGCCGCCGGCCGGCTCCCCGGGGTCCGGCTAGCGGAGCTCGGCCAGCACGGCGTCCGAGAGGGCCGGCCAGACCTCGGCGGCCCACGGGCCGAAGTCCCGGTCGGTGAGCGCGACGCAGGCCACGCCGGCCTCCGGGTCGACCCACAGGAACGTCCCGGACTGGCCGAAGTGGCCGAAGGTGCCGGGCGAGTTGGCGGTGCCCGTCCAGTGCGGGGACTTGCCGTCGCGGATCTCGAAGCCCAGGCCCCAGTCGTTCGGGCGGCGGTGGCCGTAGCCGGGCAGCACGCCGCTGGTCCCCGGGAAGGCGACCTCGCGGGTGGCCCGCCGGACGGTCGACGGGTCCAGCAGCTTGGGGGACTGCAGCTCGGCGGCGAAGCGGACCAGGTCGGCGACCGTGGACAGGCCGCCCGCCCCGGCCGGGGACCTGTGCGCGGTGTTGAGCAGGGTGTCGTGCATGCCCAGTGGCTGGAACACCGCCTCGGCGGCGTACCGGGAGAACTCGATCCCGGCGGCCTCGGACAGCGCCCGGGCCAGCGCGTCGAAGCCCGCGTTGGAGTACAGCCGGCGGTCGCCGGGCGCGGCGAACACCCGGTCCTCGTCGAAGGCCAGGCCGGAGGTGTGCGCGAGCAGGTGGCGGACGGTCGACCCGGGCGGGCCGGCCGGGTCGTCCAGCTCGAAGACCCCCTCCTCGACGGCGACCAGCGCGGCGTACGCGGTGAGCGGCTTGGTCACCGAGGCCAGCGGGAACAGGTGCTGCTGCGGACCGTGCGCGCCCAGCACGGCACCGTCCGACCCCCTGACCACCGCCGCCGCGGCGTGGGGCACCGGCCAGTTCTCGATCATCCGCAAGCTCTCCATGCGCCCGACTCTAACGAAGCGCGGAAAACCGGTGGCGGGAGCACCCGGCCGACGGGCTTGCTTGGAGTGCACTCCAACTCGCTAGCGTCGTCGTCACCGCACACCACAGGGGGTAACCGATCATGGCCGTGCTCGCCGCCGTCCCGCTCGACCTGCGCAGCTGCACCGAGGTGTTCAGCCGCCCGGTCGGCGATCCGGACCGGACCCCGCGGCACACCATCAGCGAGGTCTCCGCGGCCAGCGGCCTCACCGCGCACACCCTGCGCTGGTACGAGCGGATCGGCCTGCTCGACCCGGTCGACCGCTCCGCCAGCGGCCAGCGCCGCTACTGCGACGCGGACCTGCACCGACTGGCCTTCCTGGGCAGGCTGCGGCTGACCGGGATGCCGGTGGCGGACATGCTCCGGTACGTCGACATGGCCCGCCGCGGCGAGGAGACCTACGAGGGGCGCCGGCAGCTGCTCGTCGACCAGCGCGAGGAGGTGCGGCAGCGGATCGCCGACCTCCAGGCCACCCTCGCCGTCCTCGACTACAAGATCGACCTCTACGCCGGGAAGATCGCCGACAGCGGCGACGCCCCGGTCCAGTGCCAGCACCACCGAGCAGAGGAAGAGCAGAGCGCATGACCGACCCCGCCCTCCCCACCGCCCTCCCCACCGCCCGACTCGGCGCCGACGGCCCCCTCGTGGGGGTCCAGGGCCTCGGCTGCATGGGCATGAGCGAGTTCTACGGCCCGAGCGACCGGACCGAGTCGCTCGCCACCCTGGACGCGGCCCTGGCGGCCGGCGTCACCCTGTTCGACACCGCCGACGCCTACGGCTCCGGCCACAACGAGGAGCTGATCGGCCCCTTCGTCCGCGCCAACCGGGAACGGGTGGTGCTCGCCACCAAGTTCGCGCTCGTCCGCAGGCAGGAGGACCCGGGCTACCGCGGCATCTGCAACGACCCCGCCTACATCCGCTCCGCCGTGGACGCCTCGCTGCGCCGCCTCGGCGTGGACGAGATCGACCTCTACTACATGCACCGCCGCGACCCGGCCGTGCCGCTGGCCGACTCGGTCGGCGCGATGGCCGAGCTGGTGGCGGCCGGCAAGGTGCGCCACCTCGGGCTGTCCGAGGTGACCGGCACCGAGCTGCGCGAGGCCCACGCCGTCCACCCGATCGCCGCGCTGCAGTCCGAGTGGTCGGTGTTCGCCCGGGACGTCGAGCGCACGGTGGTGCCGGCCGCGGCCGAACTGGGCGTCGCCTTCGTCCCGTACTCGCCGCTCGGCCGGGGGTTCCTCACCGGGGCCTTCCAGGCCGCCGAGGAGCTCGCGGCCGACGACTTCCGGCGCACCCAGCCGCGCTTCACCGGGGCCAACGCGGCGGCCAACACCGAACTGCTGGCACCGCTGCGGGAGATCGCGGCGGACCGCGGGGCGAGCCTCGCCCAGGTCGCGCTGGCCTGGGTGCACCAGCGGGCCGAGGTGCACGGGCTCACCGTCGTCCCGATCCCCGGCACCCGCAAGCGGAGCCGGCTCGCCGAGAACACCGCGGCCGCCGTGCTGCGGCTCACCGCGGAGGAGCTGGACCGGCTGGAGCCGGTGGCGGGCGCGGTCGCCGGGGACCGCTACCCGGACATGCGGTTCACCCAGGTCGGGCGGGAGTAGCCGGCGCCCCGGGGGGAACGGCCGCCGGTGCCGCTCCCCCTCCCCGGGCGTCCGCGCCAGCTCACACCTCGCGGCCCAGCCAGGCGGCCAGCCGGGTGTGCACGTCGGCGTCCTCGGCGACCGGCCGGACCTCGTCGAACGGCACGGCACCGCCGCGGTGTCCGGCGGGCAGGACGGCCCCGGCGACGGCCAGCGCGGCGTGCGACAGGGCGTCGTCCAGCGGCTGGGCGGAGCCGAGCGCCCGGGCGATGTCCCAGGTGTGGCCGACCGCCTCCATCAGGTAGCCGCCGACCGCGATCGCGCCGGGCACCACGCCCCAGGGCGCGTGGGTCGGGCGGTCCAGCTTGGCGTCGTCCGCCCAGGCCGCGGCGGCGCGGTCGCGGGCCCGTTCCAGGGCGGCCGGCCAGGCGTCGTCGGGCAGGTCCCCGGTGGCCGCGACGACGTCCTCGGCCCGGCCGCCCTCGCCCATGTACGCGAAGCGGTGGACGCCGCCGACCACGTGGCCCAGCAGCTGCCGCAGCGTGAAGTCGGTGCACGGGGTGGGCCGGTCGAGGGCGTCCGGGGTGATCTCGGCGAACAGCTTCTCCAGCTGGCCGAGGGCGAGCAGGTACTGCGGGCGGGCGTCCTGGACGGAGGTCACGTGGAATCAGCTCCCTGGTGTCGGGCGGTCTTTCGGGCTCGGACGGCAATCTCCCAGTAAAACCTGACAACCGCCGTCAGGTTTTCTGGGATTCTGCTGCCATGAAGGCCGACCGCCTGCTCTCGATCCTGCTCCTGCTCCAGACCCGCGGCCGGGTGCCCGCCACCGAACTGGCCGAGCGGCTGGAGGTGTCCGTCCGCACCATCTACCGCGACGTCGAGTCGCTCTCCGCCGCGGGCGTGCCGGTGTTCACCGAACGCGGCCGGCACGGCGGCATCAGCCTGCTGCCCGGCTACCGCACCGACGTCACCGGGCTGACCGCGGACGAGGCCCGGGCCCTGTTCGTGCTCTCCGCCCAGGGCGCGCACAGCGACCTCGGACTCGACGGCGCCCTCGGCTCGGCCCTGCGCAAGGTGATGGCCGCGCTGCCGGCACCGCACCGCCCGGCCGCCGAGCGGATCAGCGAACGCGTCCTGGTCGACCCGGCGCGCTGGATGCAGAGCGGCCCCCCGGGCGGCGCCCAGCCGGGCACCCCGGCGGGGGCGCAGTCCGGGGCCCGGAGCGGGGCGGAGCTCGGCGAGCTGCAGTACGCGGTGTTCGCCGACCGGCGGCTGCGGCTGCGCTACCGCCACAGCGGCACGCCCGCGCCGGTGGACTACACCGTCGACCCGTACGGGCTGGTGAGCAAGGCCGGGGTCTGGTACCTGGTGGCGGACCTGCGCGGGGAGCCCCGGCTGTTCCGGGCCGACCGGGTGCTGCTCGCCGGGACCACCGAGGAGCCGGTGCGCCGCCGCCCCGGGATCGGGCTCGGGGACGCCTGGGCGGTGCTGCGCGACCAGGTGGAGCGGCTGCCCAAGGAGCTGCAGGTGCGGGTGCGGGTGCGGCGCGGGCGCCTGGACATGTTCGTCCGGATCCACGGCGGCCGGGTCACCGCCTCGCCCGACTCAGGCGCCGGGCCGGCCGAGGAGTGGGTGGAGGTCGCGATGGCCTTCCCCTCGCCGGCGGCCGTCCGCTCGCTGCTCGCCTTCGGCGCCGACGCCGAGGTGCTGTCCCCGCCGGCCGCCCGGCGCGAACTCGCCCGCGCGGCGGCCGACGCGCTGCGCCTCTACCAGGACCAGGGCACGCCCTGAGGGTTGTTCCAGGAGGTCGGGCCCGGGGCGTCAGGAGCCGGTGTTCGGGCGGACGACGTCCTGGTAGTGGCCGAGCGAGATCGCCGCGAAGTTGTGCAGGCTGTCGGTGCCCTCGGTGAAGTAGCCGTTGTGGCCGGCCGCCCGGGCGGAGGAGATCTGCTCGGCGCCGAAGCCGCTCGCGGTCGGGTCGGCGCCGTGGCCGAGCCCGCCGACCTCCAGGTACGGGACGTTGCCGATCCAGTCGCTGGGGTTGCGGGTGGCCCAGACGTGCACACCGGTGCCCAGTTCGCCGGTGCTCTGCACGCCCATGCCGGGGCTGCCGAACACCATCATGTCGGTGACCCCGGTGGTGTCGGACGGCGAGGCGGCCGCGCGGGGGATCTCGGGGGCGGCGTTGCCGCAGACCACGGATCCGTAGGAGTGGCAGAGCAGGGCCGGCGGTGCGTCCGGCCGGGTGGTCTCCTTGAGCCCGGCGAGCAGCCGCTGGAGCCGGGGCGCGCCGACGTCGGCCAGCCGGGAGGTGACGGCGTCGGGGCCGAGGCCGGAGGGGGTGACGTAGCCGGTCCAGGCGATCACCGCGGTGCGGGTGTCCGGAGCCTGCCTCCGCTCCTCGGCGTGCAGGGCGCGGGCCATGCCGGCCGGGGAGCGCAGCGGCTCGGCGGACTGGTCGAAGTGGCCGAGGTCGGCGTCCGAACCGGGGACGAGGACGGAGATCCGCTCGGCGTCGGCGAGGTCGCCCCACACTTCGGAGACCAGACCGCGGCCGCGCGGGTCGAAGGCGAGGATCTGCCGGCCCGGGGCGAGCAGGTGGTCGACGTCGTTGGCGCGGGAGACGGCCAGGTCGCGGGTGTCGGAGTCGAGCTTCCGGTCGGCGGCCCGGGCCCGGGCGCGGTCCCGTTCGGCGGTCAGCGCGATCCGGTTGGCGCGGTAGCGCAGGTCCAGCGGGGCGCCGTCGTAGTTGCCGACGACCAGCGGGTAGTCCTTGATCAGCCGGTCCAGCTCGGTCGGGGCGAGCGAGGCGAAGAAGTCGGCGGCGGCGGCCGGGCTGGTGGTGGCCGGGTCGGGCAGGGTGCGCCCGAAGCTGTGGTCCTGGACCCAGGCGGCGCTGCCGGCCGGGGGTGTGGAGATCGCCAGCTGCTCGGTGGAGGCGGCGGCCTGGGCGGCCGCGGCGCCGGCGTCGGCGAGCACGGCACAACCCGCGAACGCCCCGATCAGTACCCGCTTCCAGCGTCGACGGTTGCGCACCGCACCAACTCCCTTGGGGCCCGTCACCGTTTCTCGGGCGGTGCCCGGAGGGTGCGACTCAAACACTGCTGACTTCCTGGGCAAAGCCTAGAGGTCACAGGAGTATGACGGACCCGGCCAAACTGTGGGATGGGTCACATGAACCGGGAGTGTCGGTGCGGCGTCCGGGCGTGGCCCGGGGGCCGTCTACGCGTCGAACTCGCGGACCAGCCGTTTGGGTGCCGTCCGCCGCCAGGCCTCGGTGACGAGGTCGTGCAGCTCCTCCCGGTCGACCCGGTCCAGCCGGACGCTCACCCAGCCGTGCCGGCCGACGTACGGCGCGACGGAGAACACCTCGGGCTCGGCGGCGAGCAGTTCGGCCTGGTCCTCGGGGGAGGCCTTGACCGTGACCGCCAGGCCGCCCGGCGCGCCCATCGCGAAGATCCTGCCGCGCACCCGCAGGGTCTCGATGTCCCAGGTCGGCTCCTGCGCGGCCTCCGGCAGGCCCAGGGCCATCGCACGGAACTCGTCGAACGTCACCATGGCCGCAGCGTAGGGCAGGGGACCGACACCGTGCTCCCGGTGCGCGCGGAACGCACCGGGAGCACCGGCCGCGGTGGCGTCAGAGCAGCGAGGACCAGGCGTCGCAGGAGCGGTCGCCGGCGACCAGCCGGTCCGGGTGGCCGCTGCCGTCGGCGACCGAGATCCGACGGTAGCCCTGGCCGGAGAAGCACCAGAACTCGCTCCGGCCGCCGACCCGCTGACAGTCCGGCACGGGCAGGAAGCAGTCCACCCGGGTGAGGCCGGTCAGCGAGCCCCACTGGGTGAGCTCGCGGTCGGTGCGCTCGCGGACGTCGGTGTGCGCGGAGCCGTCGGCGATCGAGCACAGCCGGTACTGCTGCCGGCCGCCGGTGGTGTGGAACACCCAGTACCAGCTCTTGCCGCCGACCCGCTGCTGGTCCGGCACGGGCAGCCAGCAGTCCACCTGCCCGACGCCGCTGAGCGATCCCCAGGCGGTGAGTTCGCGGTCCGGGCGCTCCTGCCGGGTGGTGTAGCGGCCGCCGTCGCAGGTGATCGTGACGGTCCGGTACTGCTGGCGGCCGTTGGTGCTGTGGAAGACCCAGTACCAGCTCGTGCCGCCCGGGTCCTGCAGGTCGGCCATGGGCAGGACGCAGTCGACCCGGCCGACGCCCTGCAGGCAGGACCAGGTGTCCAGCCAGGTGTCGTCCTCGACCTTGCGGTCGGTGTGGGCGGAGCCGTCGGCCACCGAGATCAGTCGGCAGCGGTCGCCGTGGAACGCCCAGTACCGGCTCTGCCCGGCGCGGCGCTGCTGGTCGGGGACGGGGAGGAACTCGTCGCAGGGGTAGGCCTTCACCGGCTGCGGGGCGGGCTGCGCCTGCCCGCCGCCCTGTTCCTGGGTGCCGCCCTGGCCGCCGGTCGTGCCCTGCCCGCCGGTCGCGCCCTGCCCGCCGCCCTGGGTGCCGCCCTGGGGGGTGAGCCGGCCGTCGGCGAGCGCCCTGAGGAGGCTGAGGGACGGCATGAAGGCGTACACCGACCCGGTGGTCTGGACGAACTGCTGGAAGCTCACCGGGGTGTGCCCGACGAGGCCGTCCGGGCCCCGGCTCTCGAAGTCGACCTCGGGGGCCTCCTGGGTGACCGGGTCCTTGCCGGGCACCGGCCGCGGGCCGGCGTGCCCCGCCGGGGTGGCGCCGCCGCTGTCCCGGTTCGGCGGGAAGTTCGGCTGGTCCATCCAGTCGGCCTGGATGAACTCGAACTGCCGCTGGATGTCGGCCTGGTAGCAGATGAACAGCAGGCCGCGCGGGTCGTCGGGGCCGCCGGGGCCCTCCGAGGCCGGGTCGAACGGGGACCCGTACGGCGTGCCGCGGCGGATGATCCGCCGGCCGTCGAGGACCCCGGCGTCGAGCGGCGGCTGGTCCGGGGCCTCCTGCAGTCCGGCGCGCGGGCTGGTCTTGCGCAGGTGCGACCAGAGCGGGGTGACCAGGCCCTCCAGGTCGTCCCGGAAGTCGAAGTCGTTGTCGTTGGCGGCGGCGGGGTTGTTCGGGACGTCCCGGTCCTGGTGCTTGCAGACCGGCGCGCCGGAGCGCCACCGCCCGACCATCCGGGCGGCCAGCCACTCGGCGGTGGCGCTCTCCGGGACGGCCTTGGCCTGCTTGAGCTCCCGGAGTCTGACCGAGACCTGCGACCACCAGCCGGGGACGTCCTGGGCGAGCCGCCGGACCACCTGGAAGGAGCCGTTGCGGCACCAGGCGGGGTACTGGTCCTTGGGGAAGCTGAACGGGTCGTTGTCCTCGCCGCACACGAACTCGCCGGCCGGGATGAGCCGGGTGCCGGGGTGGCCGTCCTCCTCCTGCGGTCTGGCCGGGTCGGGCCGGTCGAAGCCCTGGACGCCGGGCTCGCTGATGCCGTCCTTGAAGCCGAAGTGCTCCTTGCCCCGGCGACTGCCCTGGAGCGTCCTGGCGTTCTGCTGGTAGGCGATCAGGATCCGGCACTCGGCGGCGGCGATGCGCTGCGCCTCGATCGCGGTGACCAGGTCGCTCTCGGTGTCCGCGGAGATCTTCAGCAGCGCGTGGACCGGCTGGTTCCGCCCGTTGCCGAAGAGCCAGTTCTCCGGGGAGTTGTCGCCGGTGTCGCCGAGGGCGCCGGCTCGTCTGGCCGAGCCCTCCTGGAAGGCCTCCAGCCCGCTGCCGACCGGCGGCGGCGTCGGGAACGGGTCGGTGGTGGAGAGCATCCGCAGGCCCTCGTAGGTGAAGCTGACGCCGAGCCAGGTGGCCTTGAGCGTCTTCGGGTCGTCCCCGCCGGAGGACCTGCGGGCCTCGCTGAAGGCCTCGTTGAACTCGGCGACCTCGCGCGTGGTGGAGATCTGCGGGACGAGCCGGCGCACCCAGTCGCGGGCCCGGGCCGCGTCCTCGAACTTGAGGAAGAGGACGCTGACGTTGTCCTTCCTGAAGCCGGCCAGGATGTCCCCCTGGATCTCCTCGCTCGCGCGCAGTCTCAGATCCGTTGCCATGGTTCTGGTGTTCCTTTCGGTGGATTCCGGGGGATCAGGCCGTCGAGCTGAGCTGGACCCACTTCGCGACGCTGGGCACGCCCTGGTCGTTGAGGAGGAAGAGCATGTACCAGCCGGGCGGGGCGGCCTTGGCGTCCGGCGGGGCCTGGAGCTGCAGACGGTTGCCGGCCCGGCTGGTGATCCGCAGGTCGAGGTGGCGCTGGCTGGTGTTGACCGAGTGGGTGGAGGTGGTCGGGGCCAGCAGCACGGCCTTGACGGCCTGGCCGGGGGTGGTGCTGGTGACGGTGAAGCTCTTGTCGTAACCGACCGGCGTGGTGGGCGGGTTGTCCAGCGCGGGGCGGGCGCCCTGGTGCAGGTAGGCCGGCTCGTAGATCTCGATGGTGCCGTTCATGCTGCTGGGGATGGCCGCGGTGTCGGGGTTGTTGGCGAGCTGCTGGAGCTCGTCCCCGGTGACCATCACGCGGCCGTCGGGCAGGACCACGGCGTTGGAGTGGTAGCCGCGCGGCAGCCGCTGGACGGGGCCGAGCTTCCAGTTGCCCTGGTCGTCGCGCAGTTCGACCTGGCGGTACTTGAGGTCCGCGTTCGGGTTGTACGGGCCGTTGCCGTAGTCGCGGATGTCGTAGGCGCCGTTGACGGTCATCAGCCGGCCGTTGGGCAGCAGCAGGGTGTCGTCCTGGGTGCGGCCGAAGGCGCGGGACTTCTCGGCGGTCCAACTGCCGTTGGAGAAGCGCAGGGTGCTCGGGTTGTCGCGGTCGCCGCCGAGGACCAGCGCGGAGTCCGGGCCGCTCACGCCGCCGGGCAGCATGACGGCGGATCCGTAGTTGCGCCGGCGGCCGTCAGGGCGGGCGGTGAGGTCGCTGCGGGACTCGGCGACGGGGTCGAACCGCCACTGCTCGTTGGCCTGGCGCCCGAAGCCGTAGACGTTGCCGTCGTTGAGCGAGAAGAGGTGCGGGTAGTCGGTGCTGAACGGGGCGTCCGCCTTGAACCGGTCCACCGGGGTGTTCCGCGGGGTGTCGTTCCGGCCCTGCGGGACGGGGAAGCCCTTGGCGGGGAAGCGTTCGACCACCGGGGTCGGGGTGCCGTAGCCGAGTTCGGACTGGCCGGACATGATCAGCTGCCGGCCGTCGGCGCCGGTGACCACCGAGGGGTACCAGCGGCCGACGGACATGTCGGGGTTGCGGGTCCAGGTCTCCGTCCACGGGTCGAAGACCAGGGAGAGCTTGGCGCCGGTGCCGCCGTTGCCGCCCAGGTTCCCGCCGAAGACGCCGAGCATGCCGTTGGGGAGGAAGGAGTGGCCGGAGCAGAAGAACGGTGCCGGGCGCTCCTGGTCGAGGCCGTCCGGCATGTTGGCGATCGGTGGGGTGACCTGCTTGAAGGCGTCCGTGCCGGTGCCCTTGGCGGGGTCCCAGAGGAAGGCCCGGCCGGCGTTCTCCCGGCCGATGGTCTGGGTGGGGGCGGGTTCCTTCTCCGGGTTGCTCTCGATCCGTTCGAAGGAGAACAGCAGCACCTTGCCGGTCGGCAGCAGGGCGACGTGGTCGCCGAAGTCGGGGGAGGGGAAGTACTCCTTGAACGCGCCGGACACCGCCGGGTCGAAGCCGGCGTTGGTGCTCGCCTGGGAGGCCGTCAGGGCGTTGTAGCGGTTGGTGCGGGTGGTCTGCGGGTAATCGCCGATGCCGCGGATGGCCGCGCGGGCCCGGGCGTGCTCCTCGGCGTGCTCCGGTCCGAGCGCGGCCACCTCGTCGTCCCGCATCTCGGCCATCACCCGGGGGGAGGCGACGTGCGGGGCGAGGTCGTTCTGCCCGGGGGCGGCGGGCTCACCGTGCGCGGCGGCCGGGCCGACGGCGCTCATCAGGGTGCCGGCGGTGACGGCGCAGACCACCAGGGCCGCGGACAGCCGTCGGCGGGCCCGCGGCCGCGGGCATGGCGGAGGCAGGGACATGGGACTCCTCGGGAGGGGCTGTTCGGGGGAAGGCGGGCGAATGCGGGCGGACGGCCGTGGGCGGGCGCGATCCGGCGATGGTCGCCGACGGTCACATGGCATCACAGTGCGTGGTGGTTCGCATGCGGATGCACCGGCCCGTGGCGGCCCCGCGGCGCAGAGCCGGACCACACCGAAGGGGCGCGGACCGACTGGCCCGCGCCCCCTCCTCGCCTCACCTTCCGGCGCAGGTCACACCATGCCCAGCGCGTAGGCGGCGAACAGCGCGGACCCCGCGGCGGCCAGCGCCTTCCCGGCCCGGGAGAAGGCCGTCCACGGCCCGTCGAACCGCCGGGTGAACCACCCGATCGCCACCAACACGGCTCCGAACAGCGGAAGCAGCAGCACCCGGGCCGCCACCCAGCCGAACGAGTCCGGCACCGTGGTCAGCCCCTGGACGGCGCCCAGGCCGGCCGCACCCGGCACCGCCACCGCGAGCATCGCGCTCTGGTGCCAGGTGAAGACCGTCATCGCCGAGAGGTTGACCACCACCACCGGCAGCCAGAGCAGCGGACGGCGGGTCAGCAGCCGGCCCAGCCGCTCCCGCAGCAGCACCGCCGCGCCGCACTGCAGCGCCGCCAGCGCGAGCACCAGCAGGGACGGCGGGTGCGAGTTGGTCCGCTCGACCCCCGGCACCCCGACCATGCTGGCCGGGTAGTGGAACACCAGCAGCAGGACGGCGAACAGCGTGCCGCCGCCGAACAGCAGTACCCGGGCGGCCGGCCGGCCGAGCCGCTCCTGCGCCCACAACACGCCCAGCTGGTAGCCGAACAGCCAGCCCGGAAGGATGTTCAGCAGCGCGATCCAGGACGGCACCGACTCCGCCCACGGCCCGTACCGCAGCAGGTCGACGGCGGCCACGGCGGCCACCAGGAGGCCCGCCGACCAGCCGCCCAGCCGGCGGCCGACCGCGGCGCAGAGCGGGGTCAGCGCGGTCAGCCCCAGGTAGACCCCGATGTACCAGAGCGGCTGCACCACGAGCGTCGCACCGGTGCGCACGGTGTCCCCGGGGACGCCGAGCGCGGGCAGCAGGGCGATCAGCAGCGCCCAGACGGCGGTGACCCCGAGCACCGGGCGCAGCAGCCGCACCGTCCGGCCGCGCAGCCAGCCCCCGTAGGTCACGCCCTTGGCCCGGGCCCGTTCCAGTGACCGGACGGAAGAGTGCCCGCCGACCAGGAAGAACACCCCGAGCATCTGCAGCACCCAGCTGACCGGGGCGAGCGAGCCGAGCGCGGAGAGCGGGCTGGCGTTGTGCAGGGCGCCGTCGGCGGAGAGCGTGAATCCGCCGAGCAGCCAGTGCCCGACCGGCACGGCGAGCAGGGCGAGGGCGCGCAGTCCGTCCAGGGCGCGGTCGCGGGTCACGGGGGTGCGCGCGTCGACCTGCCGGGCGGCGCGGTGCAGGGCGGTGAGCGGGTGGGCCATGGCGGTGCTCCTTTCGGTGGGGAGGGTCAGCGGCCGAGGGCGACGGCGGCGAAGGCGGCGAGCGAGGAGGTGCCGGGGGCGAAGTAGCCGGTGTGGCCGGTGGATCCGGTGGCGGGCAGCGGGCGGGCGCCGAAGCCGGGGGAGGTCGGGTCGGCGCCGTGTCCGAGTCCGAGCACCGAGACGAACGGGACGTCACCGATCCAGTCCCCGTCGTTGCGGGCGGTGGCCCAGAGCGGGACCCGCGGGTCGAGGTCGGCGGCCGAGCCGACGCCCATCCCGGGCGAGCCGAGGACGACCACGCCGGAGGCCTGCTCCGGGCCGGGGCGGGCCAGGCCGCAGACCACCGAGCCGTAGCTGTGGCAGAACACGGTGGGCGGCGCCTGCGGGCCGGTGGTGACGGCGAGTCCGTCGAGCAGCCGGGTGAGCCGGGTGGCGCCGGCCCGGGCCAGGTCCTCGGTGGCGGCGTCGAGGCCGATCCCCTCGGGGGTGGTGTAGCCGGCCCAGGCGATCACGGCGGTCCGGCCGCCGGTGGCCCGGTGGAGCTCCCGGGCCATCCCGACCGGGGTGCCGTACGGGTTGTCCGGGCGGTCGAACCGCAGCAGGTCGATGTCCGAGCCGGGGACGACGACGGCGGTGCGGTCCGCGGTGGTGAGGTCGCCGAACACCTCGGCGACCTGGCCGCGGCCGCGCGGGTCGAAGGCGAGGATCTGCCGGCCGCCGTCCAGCAGGCCGCGGTAGCGCGCGGTGCGGGCCCGGGCGGCCTCGTGGTCCTCGGGGGTGAGCGCCGGGTCCGTGGCCCGGGCGGTCTCCCGGTCGAGCTCGGCGGCGAGGGCCAGCGCGTTGGCCCGGTACCGCAGTCGTACCGGGGCGCCGTCGAGGTTGCCGACCACCAGCGGGTGGCGGGCGGCCAGTGCGTCCTGCCGCGCCGGGGTCAGCCCGGCGAAGAAGGCGGCGACCCCGGCCGGGGTGGTGGTGGCCGGGTCGGGCGGGTGGAGGCCGAACGCGGTGTCGGCGACCCAGGCGGCGCTGCCCGGCGGCGGGCCGGTGACGGGCTGCTGGCCGTCCGCGGCGAAGCCGCCGAGCCCCAGTACCGCGGTCAGCGCCACCGCGCCGGCCGCGAGGGCCCTCCTGACCCGATGCTTCCCCATGTCCGGCCCCTCCCTGGTCCGTTCGACTTCGACGGAGAGGAAGGTAGGAACGCGGCGGCCCCGCGGACGTCACACCGCGGGGCCAACTGCCCGGTGGTACCGGGGTATGACTCGAGCCCTGCCCGAGTACCGTGATGGGTGGGGCCAGCCCCACCCCCGGTGCACCGGCTGGCTGCACCACCGGGCCGGGCCGGCGACCTGGCGGGGCGTCAACGAGCTTCTTCCGGAGGGCGGATGGGGCGGGCCGGTGCTATTCGGCCGGGTCATCCGCCCGGCGTCACCAGGCCGGACTCGTAGGCCAGGACGACGGCCTGGGCGCGGTCGCGCAGCCCGAGCTTGGCGAGGATGCGCCCGATGTGCGTCTTGACGGTCTGCTCGGCCAGCACCAGCCGGGCGGCGATCTCCTGGTTGGACAGGCCGCGGGCGATCAGCTCCAGCACCTCCGTCTCGCGCGGGGTCAGGCCGTTGAGCCGCAGCTTGGGGTCGTGCCGCCGGGCCGGCCGGTTGCGGGCGAACTCCTCGATCAGCCGGCGGGTCACCGAGGGGGCGAGGAGGGCCTCGCCGGCCGCGACCACCCGGACCGCGGAGATGAGGTCGGCCGGCGGGGCGTCCTTGAGCAGGAAGCCGCTGGCCCCGGCACGCAGCGCCTCGTACACGTAGTCGTCCACGTCGAAGGTGGTCAGCATCATCACCTTGGGCCGGTGGGTGCCCGGGACGGCCGGGTCGAGCAGCCGGCGGGCCGCCTCCAGGCCGTCCATGACGGGCATCCGGACGTCCATCAGCACGAGGTCGGGGTGGGTGCGGCCGCTCACCTCCAGGGCCTGCGCGCCGTCCGCCGCGTCCCCCACCACGTCGATGTCGCTCTGGGCGTTGAGCAGGGCGGCGAAGCCGGCCCGCACCATGGCCTGGTCGTCGACGATGATCACGCGGATGGTCATGCGGGGGTCTCCCGGGAGGTGTCGATGGGCAGGGAAGCGGCCACCTTGTAGCCGCCGTCCGGCATCGGGCCGGTCTCCAGCCTGCCACCGACCAGCCGGGCGCGTTCCCGCATTCCGATCAGTCCCTGCCCGGTGCCCTCCATGGAGGCCTCCAGCGACTCGGTGTAGCGGGGCGGGGGCGTGTTCACCACGGTCAGCAGCAGGGTGGCGCCCTCGTCGGCGAGGGAGACGGTGGCCCGCGAACCCGGCGCGTGGCGCACCACGTTGGCCAGCGCCTCCTGCACGATCCGGTACGCGGACAGGCCGACCGCCTGCGGCACCGCCTCGGCCAGTCCGGGGTCCACCGCCAGCGCGGCGGGGATCCCGGCCCGCCCCACCGTCTCGACCAGCTGCGGCAGTTGGGATATCCCGGGTTGCGGCACCTTCTCGGCGGCGGACTCCTCGCTGCGCAGCACGCCGAGCAGCCGGCGCATCTCGGTCAGCGACTCGCGGGCGGTGCCGGCGATCGCGGTGAACTCCTCGGCGGCCTCGTCCGGCACGCCGGTGATCCGGTAGGGCGCGCTGGCCGCCTGCACGGCGATCACCGACATGTGGTGGGCGACGACGTCGTGCAACTCCCGTGCGATCCGGGCGCGTTCCTCCAGCAGGGTGCGCCGCTCGCGCTCGGCCTCGCTGATGTGCTCCTGCTCGGCGAGCAGCCGGCGGGCCTCGGTGCGGTCCTGGACGGCCCAGCCGAGCAGCAGGGCGGCGCCGCCGAGCGCGACCAGCAGCATGGTGGTGCCGTCGTCGGAGTGCGGGAAGCCGAGCGTGGTGGTGAGGAGGGTGAGCAGGATCGTGGCGATCCAGACCGAGATCAGGGTGGCCCGGCTCTCCCGCAGCGCGAGCGCGATCAGCAGGAAGACGTACGCCAGGATCATCGGCGCCGTCCACGGCCAGGTGCCGCCCAGCTGGTCGTGGCGGGCGGTGATGGATGCCGTGGTGACCAGGGCGGCCGCGCTGATCCACCACGCGGCCAGCGGCCGGGTGATGGCGAGCAGCAGCGGGGTGGTCTGGGCGATGGTGAGCGCGCCGGCGATCGGCGGGGCGACGTCGTAGAAGTCGACCAGCGCGACGATCCCGGTGGGGATCAGCGAGGCCTGCATGATCAGCGCGACGACGTACGGCAGCCGGCGCAGCCACCCCCGGGGCGAGTCCCCGAGCAGCGGGGTGTGCCCGCCGGTCGGGGTGGTGAGGTGGTGCCGCAGCGAGCGGAGCGACCGGAGGGTGCGCGCGCGGACCTCGGTCGTGGTGATCGTCTTCATCGCGGGCCAGCCTAGGAGGGCCCCGCCCGCCCGTCGTCGCCCTGGGGTCGAACATCCGGGTGCTACCGGGGTAGGGGGTGGGGCGGGGTCCGGGCTGCCACCCGGGTACGACCCACGGCTGCTACCGCGGTGTGACGGTCCGCCAGTGGCCGGCCAGGGCGGGGCCGAGCTGGTCGAAGTGGCGCTCGATGACGGCGACCATGCCCTCGGGCCCGGCGGGCTCCTGTTCGGGCGTCCAGGACAGGTGGGCGGCGCGCAGCACGCTGCCGAAGACGGCGGCGAGCACGGTGGGCCGCAGGTCCGTCGTCGGGTCCAGGCCCTCGCGCTCGGCGATCACCCGGACGACCACCCGCTCCTGCTCGGTGACCCGGCGCAGGTGGGCGGCGAGCAGGGTGGGGGTCTCCTCGATCATCCGCATCAGTTCCAGGGCGGTGGTGATCGAGCCGGGCCCGCTGCGGTGCTCGGCGCCGAGTTCCCGCCAGGACTGGACGATCGCGGCGCGCAGGGCCTGCAGCGGGGACTCCTCGGCGGGGCGGCGGCGCAGGCACTCGATGAAGTAGTCCTCGGCGTCGGCCATCACGGCGAGCGCGACCTCGTCCTTGTTGGCGAAGTAGCGGAAGAAGGTGCGCTGGGAGACCTCGACGGCGGAGGCGATCTCGTCGACGGTCGTGCGGGCGAAGCCCTGGCCGAGGAAGAGCCCGTGGGCGGCCTGGACGAGGGCGTCCCTGGTCTGCTGCTTCTTGCGCTCGCGCAGCCCGGGCTGCCGGCCGGGGCCGGCCGGGGCGGGGGTGGGGGCGGGGGTGCGAGCGGCCATGGCGGGGCCTTCCGGGCGCGTGCGGGCGGGGTGGGAGGACAACCTTAGCGTTCTGCCAAATGTCAGACATGGCCAGAAGTCAGTGTTTGCCGAATGTCAGAGGCTGACATAATCTGCCGGGAGTGGCGCTCGCCGGCCGGGCACTCGTGGGGACGGGTGGGCCGCGGCGCCACGACCTCTTCGTCCGGTTCCGCACCCCGCGCCACGCCCCCGGAGGGCCCCAGATGAGCCAGTCCGTCGTCAAGAACGCCGAGGCGGACGCCCCGCCGCTCGGTCCGCCGTCCGGAGGGGGCCTCAAGGGGCACCCCTGGCTGACCCTGCTGACCGTCGCGGTCGGCGTGATGATGGTCGCCCTGGACGGCACGATCGTCGCGATCGCCAACCCCGTCATCCAGGAGAAGCTGAACGCCGCGCCCTCCGAGATCCAGTGGGTGACCAGCGGCTACCTGCTCGCCCTGGCGGTCTTCCTGATCACCGCCGGCAAGATCGGCGACCGGTTCGGCCACAAGAACACCTTCCTGGTCGGCGCGGTCGGCTTCGCCGCCACCTCGGCCGCGATCGGCTTCGCCGGCAACATCCAGACCGTGATCGCCTTCCGGGTGCTGCAGGGCCTGTTCGGCGCCCTGCTCCAGCCGGCCGCGCTCGGCCTGCTGCGCGGCGCCTTCCCGGCCGAGAAGCTCAACATGGCGATCGGCATCTGGGGCGGCGTGATCGGCGCCTCCACCGCGGCCGGCCCGATCGTCGGCGGCCTGCTGGTCGAGCACGTCAACTGGGAGTCGGTCTTCTTCATCAACGTCCCGGTCGGCCTGGTCGCGCTCGGCCTGGGCCTGTGGATCCTCAGGGACGTCCGGGCCGAGAAGGCCGCCAAGTCCTTCGACCTGCCCGGCATCGCGCTGCTCTCGGTGGCCATGTTCGCGCTGGTCTTCGGCATCATCAAGGCCCCCGAGTGGGGCTGGGGCGACACCCGCACCCTGCTGTTCCTGGGCGGCGCGGTGGTCCTGATGGTCCTGTTCGCGTTCTGGCAGGCCAGGGCGAAGGAGCCGCTGATCCCGCTCAGCCTGTTCCGCTCGGTGCCGCTGTCGGCGGGCACCCTGCTGATGGTGCTGATGGCCTTCGCGTTCTTCGGCGCGATCTTCTTCGTGACCTTCTACCTGCAGAACGTGCACGGGATGTCGCCGGTCCAGGCCGGCGTCCACCTGCTGCCGATGACCGGCATGATGATCGTCGGCTCGCCGGTGGCAGGCATCGCGATCGGCAAGCTCGGCCCGCGCATCCCGATCGTGGCCGGCATGCTGATCACCACCACCGCGATGTTCGGCATGTCCACCCTGGACACCGGCTCCGGCAACGGCGTGATGTCGCTCTGGTTCGTCCTGATGGGCCTCGGCATCAGCCCGGTCATGGTCGGCGCCACCGAGGTGATTGTCGGCAACGCCCCGCTGGAGCTGTCCGGCGTGGCCGGCGGCCTCCAGCAGGCCGCGATGCAGGTCGGCGGCAGCCTGGGCACCGCGGTGCTCGGCGCGCTGATGGCCGCCAAGGTCACCGACGTGCTGCCCGGCAACTGGGCCGGGGCCGGCCTGCCGCCGGTGGAGGGCGCCGCGGCCGAGGGCCTCGAGCAGGCCGCCCAGCTCGGCATCGCCCCGCCGGCCCCGGCCGGCACCCCGCAGCAGGCGGTCGACGCGATGGCCGGTGCCGTCCACGAGTCCTTCGTCAGCGGCATGTCGCTCGCCTTCGCGGTGGCCGCCGTGGTGGCCTTCGCCGCCGCCCTGCTCGGCCTGCTCACCCGCCGCGGCGCCACCGACGCGGGGCCGGCCGTCCACATCTGACGCACCCGCGCCGCACGGCCCCGGACTCGACGGAGTCCGGGGCCGTCGTGCTGCCCGGGCGGGCCGGCGCGCCCCGGCGGGCGTCCACGGCGGCCCGTCCGGCTCGGGGTGCGCGCCCCCACGGCAGGGCCCGGACGGCCCCACGCAGGGGCCGCCCGTGGACGGCGAAGGGGCCGGACCCCCGTACGGGAGTCCGGCCCCTCAGCGCCTGTCGGCGAGTGCCCAGCGCGTGCCTAGCCGCGGATCAGGCGTCGCCGCCGGCGGCGCCCGGGTCGGCCGCCGTCACGTCGAGCAGCTGGTAGCGGTCGATCGCGTCCTTCAGGGCGCTACGGTCGATCCGGCCCTGCTTGGCGAGCTCGGTGAGCACGGCCAGGACGACCGACTGCGCGTCGATGTGGAAGAAGCGTCGGGCCGCGCCCCGGGTGTCGGCGAAGCCGAAGCCGTCGGCGCCCAGCGACTGGTACTGGCCCGGCACCCAGCGGGAGATCTGGTCCGGCACGGCTCGCATCCAGTCGGACACCGCGACGACCGGGCCCTCGGCACCCTGGAGCTTCTGGGTGACGTACGGCACGCGCTGCTGCTCCTCGGGGTGCAGCAGGTTGAACTCCTCGGCCTCCACCGCGTCGCGGCGCAGCTCGTTCCAGGAGGTCGCGGACCAGACGTCGGCCTTGACGTTCCACTCCTCGGCGAGGATGCGCTGGGCCTCCAGGGCCCACGGCACGGCCACGCCGGAGGCGAGGATCTGGGCCGGGATCTGGCCGGCGGTGGCCGGCGCGTACTTGTGCAGACCCTTCAGGATGCCCTCGACGTCCACGTTCTCGGGCTCGGCCGGCATCTTGATCGGCTCGTTGTAGACGGTCATGTAGTAGAACACGTCCTCGCCGTGCGGGTGCTCGGCGCTGGAGCCGTACATCCGGCGGAGACCGTCCTGGACGATGTGCGCGATCTCGAAGCCGTACGCGGGGTCGTACGCGACGACGCCCGGGTTGGTCGAGGCGAGCAGCTGCGAGTGGCCGTCGGCGTGCTGCAGGCCCTCACCGGTCAGCGTGGTGCGGCCGGCGGTGGCGCCGATCACGAAGCCGCGGGCCAGCTGGTCGGCCATCTGCCAGAACTGGTCGCCGGTGCGCTGGAACCCGAACATCGAGTAGAAGACGTAGACCGGGATCAGCGGCTCGCCGTGGGTGGCGTAGGACGAACCGGCGGCGATCAGCGAGGCGGTGCAGCCGGCCTCGGAGATGCCGTCGTGCAGCATCTGGCCCTTCGGCGACTCCTTGTACGCGAGCAGGAGGTCGCGGTCGACCGACTCGTAGGTCTGGCCGAGCGGGTTGTAGATCTTCGCCGACGGGAAGAGCGAGTCCATGCCGAAGGTGCGGTACTCGTCGGGCGCGATCGGCACGAAGCGGTTGCCGATGCCCTTGTCCCGCATGAGGTCCTTGAGCACCCGGACGAACGCCATGGTGGTGGCGATGGTCTGGTTGCCGGACCCCTTCTTGACCGCCTTGTAGGCGTCGTCGCCGGGCAGCTCCAGCTGGCGCGGGCGCACCTTGCGGGTGGGCACGTAGCCGCCGAGCTCCTGCCGGCGGTCGTGCATGTACTGGATCTCCTCCGAGTCGCGGCCCGGGTGGTAGTAGGGCGGGTAGCCCTCCTCGAGCTGCTTGTCGGTGATCGGCAGGTGCAGCCGGTCGCGGAAGCGCTTCAGGTCCTCGACCGTCAGCTTCTTCATCTGGTGCGTGGCGTTGCGGCCCTCGAAGTTGGGGCCGAGGGTCCAGCCCTTGACCGTCTGGGCCAGGATGACCGTCGGCTGGCCCTTGTGCTCGCGGGCCGCCTTGAACGCCGCGTAGATCTTCTTGTGGTCGTGGCCGCCGCGACCCAGGTGCTGGATCTGCTGGTCGGTCATGCTCTCGACCATCTTGCGCAGGCGAAGGTCGCTGCCGAAGAAGTGCTCGCGGATGTACTGGCCGGTCTCGGTGGCGTAGGTCTGGAACTGGCCGTCCACCGTGGTGTTCAGCTTGTTGACCAGGACGCCGTCGCGGTCCTGCGCGAGCAGCGGGTCCCAGCTGCGGTCCCAGACCAGCTTGATCACGTTCCAGCCGGCGCCCCGGAACTGGGACTCCAGCTCCTGGATGATCTTGCCGTTGCCGCGGACCGGCCCGTCCAGGCGCTGCAGGTTGCAGTTGACCACGAAGGTCAGGTTGTCGAGGCCCTCGCGCGCGGCGAGCGACAGCTGGCCCAGCGACTCCGGCTCGTCCATCTCGCCGTCGCCGAGGAAGGCGTACACCTGCGAGTCGGAGGTGTCCTTGATGCCGCGGTGCTCCAGGTAGCGGTTCATCCGGGCCTGGTAGATCGCGCCGAGGGGGCCGAGGCCCATCGAGACGGTCGGGAACTCCCAGAAGTCCGGCATCAGCCGCGGGTGCGGGTAGCTGGACAGGCCGTACGGCGCCTTCGACTTCTCCTGGCGGAACGCGTCGAGCTGCTGCTCGGTGAGTCGGTCCAGGAGGAAGGCGCGGGCGTAGATGCCGGGGGAGGCGTGGCCCTGGAAGAAGATCTGGTCGCCGGACTCGCCCTCGGCGTCCTTGCCGCGGAAGAAGTAGTTGAAGCCGACGTCGTAGAGCGACGCGGAGGAGGCGAAGGTGGCGATGTGCCCGCCGACGCCGATGCCGGGGCGCTGCGCCCGGGAGACCATGACGGCCGCGTTCCACCGGGTCGCGTTGAGGATCCTGCGCTCGATCTCCTCGTTGCCCGGGAAGAACGGCTCGTCCTTGGTGGCGATGGTGTTGACGTAGTCCGTGCTGCGCATCTCGGGCACGGCGACACGCTTCTCGCGGGCGCGCTCGATCAGGCGGAGCATCAGGTAGCGGGCACGCTCGCGCCCCCGCTCGTCGATGGCCGCGTCAAGCGACTCCAGCCATTCCGCGGTCTCCTCGGGATCGAAGTCCGGGACCTGACTCGGAAGGCCGCCAATGATGATCGGGTTGCGATCGGATCCGGAAGCCACGCTGTTCCTTCACTGTCGGTCGAAACTGAGGTGTGTCGCGCCGCCTCCATCGTGCTACCGCGCTCGGAGATCCGTCATCTCTACCGATCGGTAACCGTTCCGCCTGGTGGGCGGGACGGTCTGGCGGCGTGCGGTCCGGGCGTCATCGCCCGCCCCGCACACCCCCGGGTGTTACGAAAAGAGGTGGTCCGACCTGGTTTCCCGTCCGCCCGATGGCGGGCGGCCGGGGTGAGGGCCAACAGGAGACTCTACGCCCGCGCACGCGCGGACCCGAATGCCGTTCGCATCTCGGGCATGAGTACGGCCTGTGGGCCGGGACCACCCGAAGCATCCTTGTCCCACGCAGAGAAGGGCAAATCGGTGTGATTCGCGCCACCTCGACCGGCGTGTCCCGCTGCGACACGTCAACCTTTGGGGGGGATCGGGGGTCGGGTACTTGCGCGAACCGCCGCGCCCGTGTGGACTACGGCCACAGCCTCGGCATGGACGCCGAGCCGAATACTGGAGGTTATTCCCGTGAGCGCGACCGCGGACCCCGCGGACAAGTCCAACCCGGCGACCCGACTCGGCTTCGAAGAGGGCCAGATCATCCAGGAGCTGGGGTACGACGAAGACACTGACCAGGATCTCCGCGAGGGCATCGAGGAGCTCACCGGGACGGATCTCGTCGACGAGGACTACGACGACGTCGCCGACGCCGTCCTGCTGTGGCACCGCGACGACGACGGGGACCTCACCGACGCCCTCGTCGACGCCCTGGAGTACCTGGCCGAGGGCGGCCTGATCTGGCTGCTCACGCCCAAGACCGGCCGTGACGGTCACATCGAGGCCTCCGACATCGCGGACGCCGCCCGCACCGCCGGCCTCTCCCAGACCAGCTCGATCGCGATCGCCAAGGACTGGGCGGCCACCCGCCTCGCCACCAAGTCCACCGCCAAGGGCGGCAAGCGCTGAGCGGGCCCTGAAGCCCCGCACCGGGCCCCGCCGGAGGACCTCCTCCGGCGGGGCCCGGTCCTTTGCCGTGGCGGCCCGGGGTGGCCGGGGCGGGCCCCGTGGGCCCGGCCGGCCCGGTGGGTCACCCGGGACCGGCGGGGGTCGGCCCGAATTAGTGACGCAGGGTGACGAATCCGGGCCGCGAGGTGGCGGTGCGCCACGGCGGGTCGGGTGGATCGCACCCTTCGCGGCGTTCGCCCAGGGCGAAAGCCGGGCGGCCCGGGAGCCCCGCCCTCATCCGTTCGGCGGAACGCACCCGGACGGATGCGAGGATGGCGCTGGTCGCGCGCTGCGCGCGGCCCGGTCGCGTCAGAAAGGTCACGTCATGGCCGTCGAGGTCGGCACCGAGGCTCCGGACTTCGAGCTCAACAACCAGCACGGCGAAACCGTCCGGCTCTCCGACTTCCGGGGCCTGCGCGACGTCGTCCTGGTCTTCTACCCGTTCGCCTTCACCGGCGTCTGCACCGGCGAGCTGGGCGCGATCCAGCGGGAGCTGCCGCGCCTGCAGAACGACGACGTCCAGGTGCTCGGCGTCTCGGTCGACTCGCAGTTCGGCCAGCGGGTCTTCGCCGACCGGGAGGGCCTGGAGTACCCGCTGCTCGCCGACTTCTGGCCGCACGGCGAGGTCGCCCGCGCCTACGGCGTGCTCGACGAGGAGAAGGGCTGCGCGCTGCGCGGCACCTTCGTGATCGACAGGGCCGGCGTGGTGCGCTGGAGCGTCGTCAACGACCTCCCGGACGCCCGGGACGTGCAGGAGTACCTGGCGGCGCTCGCCGCGCTCTGACGCCCGCGCTCCGAGGCCTGCGCTCGGATGCCCGCGCTCCGAGGCCTGCGCTCGGATGCCCGCGTTCCGATGCCCGCGTTCGGATGCCCGCGCTCTGACGCCTGCGCTCGGACGCCCGCGTTCCGATGCCCGCGCGACCGCCTCCGGGCCCGGCCCGGCCGAACTTCGAACGGCCGCGCCGGGCCCGTTCGCGGGTCCGGACGGGAACCGCGCACTACGCTCGGTCCGTTGGCCGGACAGGGCACGTGAGCCGTTCGCCGGCCGGCGCCTCGAACCGCACCGCCGGGGGCACCAGGGCGTGCCTCCCGAATCTTGGAGGACAAGTGGGTGTCAGCCTGAGCAAGGGCGGCAATGTCTCGCTCACCAAGGAGGCTCCGGGCCTCGTGGCCGTGGTCGTCGGCCTGGGCTGGGACGTCCGGACGACCACCGGGACGGACTTCGACCTGGACGCCAGCGCGCTGCTCTGCAACGACCAGGGCAAGGTCGCCTCGGACGGGAACTTCGTCTTCTTCAACAACCTGAAGAGCCCCGAGGGCTCGGTCGAGCACACCGGTGACAACCGCACCGGTGAGGGCGAGGGTGACGACGAGGCGATCAAGGTCAACCTGGCCGGCGTCCCGGCCGACGTGCAGAAGATCGTCTTCCCGGTCTCGATCTACGACGCCGAGAGCCGCGGACAGAACTTCGGCCAGGTGCGCAACGCGTTCATCCGCGTGATCAACCAGGCCGACAACGTGGAGCTGGCCCGCTACGACCTCTCCGAGGACGCCTCCACCGAGACCGCGATGGTCTTCGGCGAGCTGTACCGCAACGGCGCCGAGTGGAAGTTCCGGGCCATCGGCCAGGGCTACGCCTCCGGCCTGCGCGGCATCGCCCAGGACTTCGGCGTCAACGTCTGACCGGACGGCAGCCGCCGGTCTGCCGACCGGCCCGCCGTGCGAGGGGCGGGGCCCGGCCCGGCCCGGGGGGGGGGCCCCCCCCGGCCCCCCCCCGCCGCGCGGGGGGGGGGGGCCCCCCCCCCCGCCCGGGCCGGGGCCCGCCCCCGTTCCGTCCCGGCGCCGCGCGCTGGGAGGATGTGAGTTCAGGAAGTTCAGCCGGCCAAACGGGGCCGGCCGGGGTCTCGGGGGACTACACCTTGTAGGCGCGCCCCGGGAGAAGGCAAGGGAGGAAGAACAGTCATGGTGGTCACGCTCGCCAAGGGCGGGAACGTTTCGCTCACCAAGGCCGCGCCGAACCTGACGCAGGTCCAGATCGGCCTCGGCTGGTCCGCCCGTTCGACCACGGGCGCACCGTTCGACCTCGACGCGAGCGCCCTGATCTGCGGCGGCGGCCGGGTGCTCGGTGACGAGTACTTCGTGTTCTACAACAACCTCAAGAGCCCCGAGGGCTCGGTCGAGCACACCGGCGACAACCTCACCGGCGGCGACGACACCGGCGACGACGAGGTGGTCCTGGTCAACCTGGACCTCGTCCCGGCCCAGGCGGACAGGGTCGTCTTCGCGGTGTCGATCTACGACGCCGAGGCCCGGCTGCAGAACTTCGGGCAGGTCCGCAACGCCTACATCCGGGTCGCCAACTCCCTGGACGGCCAGGAGATCGCGCGCTACGACCTGTCCGAGGACGCGTCCAGCGAGACCGCGATGATCTTCGGCGAGCTGTACCGCTACGCGGGCGAGTGGAAGTTCCGCGCGGTGGGCCAGGGGTACGCCTCCGGCCTGCGCGGCATCGCGCTCGATTTCGGAGTGAACGTACAGTAAGGGCGAAAATCAGAACGATCGCACCCAACCAACGATCATGAGAACAGAGGGCAGTGCGGGGGTGACCTGACCGGGCCGGGCCCGGTCAGGGCGTCTCGGGACGAGGCCGACCCCCGGCACGGCCCGAACCCGAAAGGTAACCAAGTCCCGTGTTCCTCCGCACTTTCGGCTGGTCGTTCGCGATCACCGTCATCGGCCTGATCGCGGCCGGACTGCTCTGGGGGGCCCAAGGATTCGGCATCGTGCTGATCCTCTCCATCCTGGAGATCTCCCTGTCGTTCGACAACGCGGTGGTCAACGCCACGGTGTTGAAGCGGATGAACCCGTACTGGCAGAAGATCTTCCTGACGGTGGGCGTGCTCATCGCCGTCTTCGGCATGCGCCTGGTCTTCCCGCTGCTGGTCGTCGGCCTCACCGCCCAGCTCAACCCCAGCACGGTCATCGACCTCGCGCTGCACTCCGACAAGACGTACGAGGGCCTCACCTACGGCCAGTACCTGGAGGCGGCCAACCCCGCCATCGCGGCCTTCGGCGGCGTGTTCCTGCTGATGATCTTCCTCGACTTCGTGTTCGAGGAGAAGGAGCACAACTGGCTGGCCTGGATCGAGCGCCCGCTCGAGAAGGTCGGCAAGCTGGACGCCTTCTCCGTGGTCGTCGCGCTGGTCACCCTGGTGCTGGCCTCCAACTTCTTCGCCGGGGAGCACGCGGAGACCGTTCTGCTCGCCGGTGTCCTCGGCATGATCACCTACCTCGTGGTCGGCGGGCTCTCCTCCGTCTTCGAGGCGGGCCTGGAGGAGGAGGCCGAGCGCGAGGAGGAGGCCGAGAAGAGCGGCAAGTCGATCGTCCAGGTCGGCGGCAAGGCCGCGTTCTTCCTCTTCCTCTACCTGGAGGTCCTGGACGCCTCGTTCTCCTTCGACGGCGTGGTCGGCGCGTTCGCCATCTCCAGCGACATCTTCCAGATCACCCTGGGCCTCGGCATCGGCGCGATGTACATCCGCTCGCTGACCGTCTTCCTGGTCCGCAAGGGCACCCTGGACGACTACGTCTACCTGGAGCACGGCGCGCACTACGCGATCGGCGCCCTGGCCGTGATCCTGATGGTCGGGATCAAGTACCACATCCCGGAGATCGTCACCGGCCTGATCGGCGTGGCGTTCATCGGGCTGGCGCTCGGCTCCTCGATCCTGCGCAACCGGCGCGAGGGGTCGGACGACGACCACGAACTGGTGAGCAGCGACCAGTAGTCGTTCGGCACACCGCACGCGCGAAGGCCGCCCCCGGGACTCCCGGGGGCGGCCTTCGCGCGTGCGGTGTGGTGCGTGGTCCTCAGCCGAGCTGCTGCTCGATGGCGCGCAGCTTGCGCTCCAGCGAGTCCAGCTTCGGCATCGAGAGGGTGTCGTCGTCCGCCGTCAGGTCGACGGTCGAGCCGCGCTGGGACGAGCCCTTCTCGGTGCCCGAGGAGTACGACGAGCCCGAGGAGTAGGAACCCGAGTCGTAGGACGAACCCGACTCGTAGGACGAGGAGGACGAGTAGGACGACGACGAGGAGTAGGACGAGGAGGAGTAGGACGAGCCGACGGCGGCACGCGGGCGGCGGCCGGCGTCCAGGGCGCCCGAGGGGGTCGACTCGAGCGCCGCGGAGGCGGACTGGCGCGGGGAGGCGGTGTCCGACTCGGCCGCTAGGGCAGGCTCCGTAGCGGTCGGGCCGTCTCCGGCCGCCGTCAGCGCCGGCACCTGGCGGCCGCCGCGGGCCCGGGTCAGCATGCCGCCCTGGCGGGAGATGGCCTTGAGCTCGGCCCGCTCGCGACGGTCGGCGGTGCGGGCGCGGGCCTTGGCGTCCAGCTTCGCCTGACGCTCCTCGCGCACCTCCTCGACCGCCTCGTCCAGGCTGCGGACGTTCTCCAGCAGCATCAGCGACCAGGCCGCGTAGGTCTCGCGCGGGGCGCGCAGCCAGCGGACGATCCGGATCTGCGGCAGCGGGCGCGGCACGAGGCCCTGCTCGCGCAGCGCGGCCTTGCGGGTCTGCTTCAGCGCCCGGTCGAACAGGATGGCCGCCGAGATCGACATGCCGGAGAAGAACTGCGGGGCACCGTCGTGCGACACGCCGCGCGGGGCGTGCACCCAGTTGAACCAGGCCGAGGCGATCGCGAACACCCAGACCAGCAGGCGCGAACCGAGTGCGGCGTCACCGTGGCTGGCCTCGCGCACCGCGAGCACCGAGCAGAACATCGCGGCGCCGTCCAGGCCGAACGGGACGAGGTACTCCCAGCCGTTGGAGAGCCCCAGGTTCTCCTTGCCGAATCCGACCAGGCCGTGGAAGGAGAGCGCGGCCGCGACGCCGGCGCAGCAGAACAGCAGCGTGTAGGAGGAGATGCCGTAGATCATCTCCTTGCGCCGCCGCCGCTCCTCACTGCGCTCCCAGGAGTCGCCGGCCTCCTCCTTCTTCGTGTTCTTGAAACGCAGCGTCGCCACCAGCACGGCGACGAACAGCAGGGCTGCGCCTCCGACGACGGTCCAGACCAGCTGTATGGAGGTCAGGTTCATTGCGGGTCGGGCCTCGGGTTTCCGCAGGGGACGGGTTCACGGAGCGACACAGGCGGCCAGCTCCCTTGGTGCCTGGGCCGCCTGACGGATCGTTCGTCGCCGCACGGCGTGCCCACCCGCGCCCGCGCAGGACGGGACGGGACACCTGTGCGGCTAGACGATATCGCGTCCGAGGGGGCCGCATGTTACGGGAGGGCGGCTTCCCCGGCCAATCGGCCCGAGGGTGAGCGCCGGGCGGCGCTTTGGGGTAGGGGAGAGGACGGTTCGGGTATCCGGCGGCCGGGCTGATGCCCGATCATGGAACGGCGTCCCGTCAGAACGCCTGACGGGAAAGGGGGAGAGGACGGGATGGTCTCGATCTGGGAGTACCTGCGCGGGGAGCGCAACTACACCTTCGACAACCCCGGCGGTCAGCACAAGGTCATACTCACCAAGTCGACCCCGCAGCACGCGATCACCGGGTCCGCGGCCACCACCGGATACCTCTACGTCAACCTGCACTGGACCACCCGCTCCGGAGCCGTCCGCCCGAGCGGCGGCGAGCGGATCAAACGCTTCTTCAGCCCGCGCATCCTCAGCCCGCTGGAGCCGGACACAACCCAGAACGAGCAGGTCAACGTCGACCTCGACCTGGCCTGCATGTACGAACTGTCCGACGGCAGCAGCGGGGTGGTGCAGCCGCTCGGCGGCTACTTCGGCGACCTCCGGCAGCCGCCGTACATCAAGCTCAGCGGCGACGACCAGTACGGGGCGCCCTCCGGCGAGACGATGTACGTCAACCTGGAGAAGAAGGACAAGTTCAAGCGGCTGCTGATCTTCGTCTACATCTACGACGGGACGCCGGCCTTCGAGCAGTCGCACGCGGTGGTGACGATCGTGCCGCAGACCGGGCCGCGGATCGAGATCAAGCTGGACGAGCGGGCCCGTGCGGCGCGCTCCTGCGCGGTGGTGCTGATCGAGAACGCCGGGGACAACCAGCTGACGGTGCGCCGGGAGGTGCGGTACGTCAACGGCTTCCAGGCGGACATCGACCGGCTGTACGGGTTCGGGATGCAGTGGCAGCGCGGCTACAAGGGCGAGTCGGGCGGCGCGGAGTAGTCCGGCGGACCGGGGCGGCCCGGCGGTGCCCCGCTGCCGGGCCCGGACCGGGGGGCGGGCCGGGGGCCGGGGCCGGCCGGCGGATCCCGCCGGACGAGCCCCGTGCGGCCGTGTGGTCCGCGCGGCCGTGTGGTGAGTGAGGCGGTCCGGTCAGCGCGGCTGGAACTGCGGGCCCTGTGGCGGCAGGGCGAAGTCCTCGCCGGCGGCGGGCTGGCCCTGGCCCTGGCCCTGGCCCTGGGCCTGGGCCGGCGGCTGAGCCGGGGGCTGGGCGTGCTGTTGCTGGTGCGGGTACCCGTACCCCGTGCCCTGCTGCGGCGGGGCGGGCTGCTGCTGCTGCGGGTATCCGTAGCCCGTGCCGGCCTGCGGCGGGTACTGCTGGGGGGTGGGCTGCGGATACCCGTAGCCGGTGCCCTGCGGGGGCGGGGCGGAGTGCTGCTGCGGATAGCCGTAGCCGGCGCCGGACGGGGCCTGCGGCGGCTGGGGGTAGCCGTAGCCGGTGCCGGGCTGGTGGCCCGGAGGCGCGGGCGGAGGCGTCGGCGGTGCCGTCGGCATGGCCGGTGGCGCGGTCGGCGGCGGAGTCACGGTCGGCGGGGCGGTGGGCGGCGGCGGGGTCGGCGCCTGGCCCGCGGCGGCGGTGGTCTGCGGACGGCCCTGGGCCTGACCCTGGCCCTGGGGCGGGGTCGAGGGCTGCGGGACGGCCGGGGCCAGGGTGAAGGTGCCGGGCTCGGGCCGGGCGGCCGGACGCGGGTCTGGCAGCGGCGTGCTGCGCGGGTCGAGGGCGGCGGTGGGCGTGGCGGTCGAGGCGGGCGCGGCCGTGGGGGCCCCCGTGGGCGCCCCGGAGGCGGCGCCCTCCGCCTCGTCGTCCACCGTGATGCCGAAGTCGGTGGCCAGGCCGATCAGCCCGGAGGTGTAGCCCTGGCCGATCGCCCGGAACTTCCAGGCCCCGGCCCGGCGGTACAGTTCGCCCGCGACCAGGGCGGTGACGTTCTCCCCGTCGCTGATGTCGAACTGGGCGAGCGCCGTCCCGCCGTCACCGCTCGCGGCGTCGAAGAGCAGCAGGCGCAGCCCCGGCACCGCCCGGAACGGGCCGCCCTCGGAGGAGCCCGCCAGCACCACCCGGTCCACGTCGGCGGGCAGCTTGGCCAGCTCGACCTCGACCGTGTCGATGATCTCGGCGCCGCCGGAGGTCTGCTGCTTGGGCAGGTGGCGGACCAGGCCGGACGGGTGCCGGGGCTGGTTGTAGAAGACGAAGTCGGCATCCGAACGGACCTTGCCGTCGGCTCCGAGCAGCAGCGCGGACGCGTCCACGTCCGGCGCACCGGGCGTGGCGCTCCAGCGCAGCACGGCGCGGACCGCCGCCGCCGGCAGTGCGATGTTGGCGCCCTTGGCCATCACGTGCGTCATAGCGGACCATCCTGCCCGTTCGCCACCCCTTCGGACAACGTGACCGGGGTTGCCGGACTCACGTCGGACTTTGCCAAGACTTGCGCTTGCCGGGGGTTTGCCGGGACTTCACCCGCGATCGATGAAGTGGACGGAGATGTTCCGAGAGTTCAGTGACCCGGAACCGCGGACGGCCGGATCCCGTCCGTACGATGGGCGGTCGAAGGGCCCCCGGGGGGTCCGGCGGAGGGGGATCCGCCGGTGCGCACCCGGGAACCACGGCGCCCGGCGAGCCGGTCGACCCCCGTGCCGTCCGGCCCGAACCCGGTGCCGCGCCGCGCCGCCGCACGCCCCGGCAACGGGCCGGAGCCCGTCCATCCTGAGGAGAGCACCTTGCGCCATTTCGGCCACCTCGCCGACGACGTACGCGGCCGGCTCTTCCTGGAGGAACCCAGGCCGTTCACCGCCCGGAGCGAGCCCGCGGTCCTCGCGACCGCCCTCGGCGGCACCCTCTACTGCCCCGCCACCCGGCCCGCCCTGGCCGCGGACGTCCGCAAACAGGCTGCTCGGGGGGTGGTCTCGATGGTGCTCTGCCTGGAGGACGCCATCGCCGACCACGAGGTGGACGCCGGGGAGCGCAACCTGGTCGAGCAGTTGAACGATCTGGTCACGGACTTCACCGACTGCACACAGGGTCACCCCCTGCTCTTCATCAGAGTTCGGGCCGCCTCCCAGATCCCGGACCTCGCCCGACGGCTCGGGCCGGCCGTCGACCTGCTCAGCGGCTTCGTCCTGCCGAAGTTCACCACCGAGAGCGGCGGCGCCTACCTGACCGCCCTGGCCGAGGCCGAGGCCGCCACCGGGCGCAGGCTGTTCGCCATGCCCGTGCTCGAATCGCCCGAACTCGCCCACCTGGAGACCCGCCGCGGGCAGCTGTTCGGCATCGCGGAGCTGCTCGCCGCCCACCGGGAGCGGGTGCTCGCCGTCCGCCTGGGCGTGACCGACCTCTGCTCCGCCTACGGCCTGCGCCGCTCGCCCGACCTCACCGCGTACGACGTCGCGCTGGTCGCCGCCGTGATCGGCGACGTCGTCAACGTGCTCGGCCGGGCCGACGGCACGGGGTACACCGTCACCGGCCCGGTCTGGGAGTACTTCCCGGTCCAGGAGCGGATGTTCAAACCGCAACTGCGCCGCACGCCCTTCGCCGAGGCCTCCGGCACCGACCACGCCTCCGGCGAGGAGGTCCGGCGGCGGATCATCGAGCACGACCTTGACGGGCTGATCAGGGAGGTCGAACTCGACCGGGCCAACGGCCTGCTCGGCAAGACCTGCATCCACCCCAGCCACGTCCCCGCGGTGCACGCACTCTCCGTGGTCACGCACGAGGAGTACTGCGACGCCCGGGACATCCTCCGGCAGGAGCAGGACGGCGGCGGCGTACTGCGCTCGGCGTACACCAACAAGATGAACGAGGCCCGGCCGCACCGCGCCTGGGCGGAACGGGTACTGCTGCGGGCGGAGGTGTTCGGAGTGGCCCGGGAGGACGTGAGCTTCGCGGAACTGCTGTCGGCCTGCCTGTGCGGGGGCTGAGGCGGGCGGCGCCCCGCGACCGTGGGCGTCCGCCCGCGGGGCGAGGGCCGCGGGGCGCTCGACCGCTGATCCGAATGACCCGTTCGCTCCGAATGACCCGTTCGCTCCGGACGGCCCGATTGGTCCGGACGGCCTGATTGGGCCGGACAGCCCGATTGACCCGGACGCCCTGATTGATCCGGATGAGCTGTTCGATCCGTAGGACCTACCAGGTCCGCAAGGCCCGGCAGGTCCGAGTGGCCCACCAGGTCCGTACGACCCACAGATCCGCAACCGCACCACCGAAGGCAGGACCAGCAGTGACAGCACAGCAGACGTGGACCGGTCAGTGGGTCGCCGACCGGGCCGGCATCGGCCTGACCGGATCCGACCGCCTCCCCGAACTCGTGGGCCTCGCCCTGCGCGAGAACCGCAAGCGCGCCCACCTGCTGGTCTCCACCGTGCTCGGCAAGCACGTCCCGCAGCGGCCCTCGGTCGTCCACCGCTCCGGACTCGAACTCGGTGCCCGGGTCCGCGAACTGCTCGGCGCCGAGGCGGCCGCCCGAGCCGTCGTCCTCGGCTACGCGGAGACCGCCACCGGCCTCGGCCACAGCGTCGCCGACGGCCTCGACGCCCCCTACCTGCACTCCACCCGCCGCCCGGTACCCGGCACGGCGCCGCTCGGCGGCTTCGAGGAGGAGCACTCGCACGCCACCTCGCACCTGCTCCTCCCCGACGACCCCGGCCTGCTCGCCGGAGACGGCCCGCTGGTGCTGGTCGACGACGAGTTCTCCACCGGGCAGACCGTCCTCAACACGATCCGCGCCCTGCACGCCCGCCACCCGCGCGACCACTACGTCGTCGTCGCCCTGGTCGACCTCCGCTCGGCCGAGGACCGGCACCGGCTCGACGGCACCGCCGCCGAACTCGGCGCACGGCTCGACCTGGTGGCCACCGCCAGCGGCGCCGTCCGGCTCCCCGTCGACATCCTGGACCGCGCCGAGCGGCTGATCGCCGAGGTCGGCCCGGCCCCGGCCGCCCCGCCGGCACCCCGGCCGGCCCCGCTGGTCCGGGCCGCCCTGGACTGGCCCGCCGGACTCCCGGACGGCGGCCGGCACGGCTTCACCGCCCGGCACCGCGCCCGGCTCGACGCCGCCCTGCCCCGGTTGGCCGAGCAGCTGGCCGCGGGACTGCCCACGACGGCGGAGCGCGTCCTCGTCCTCGGCTTCGAGGAGCTGATGTACGCGCCGCTGCGCCTCGCCGACGCCCTCGCCGACCGGCTCGGCGGCGACCGCGTCCGCTACTCCACCACCACCCGCTCACCGGTCCTCGCGGTCGACGACCCCGGCTACGCCATCCGCACCCGGCTCGCCTTCCCCGCCCACGACGACCCGCAGGACGGGGCCTCGCAGGAGCGCTACGCCTACAACGTCGCCCCCGGCGCCGACCCGGCCCGCCGCTTCGACGCCGTCGTGCTGGTCGTCGACGACGTCGCCGACACGCCCGCGCTGCACGAGGGCGAGCACGCCCTGATCGGGCAGCTGCGGCAGGTCACCGACCGGGTGGTGCTCGCGGTGCTGCCCTCCCACCGGCCGTCCGGGGCGGGGCCGGCGCCCGTGCTGGCTGCGGCGTCCGGCCCGGCTGTCCCGTCCGCGCCGACTGCGGCGTCCGGCCCGGCTGCCCCGTCCAGCCTGGCTGCCCCGCCGGTCCCGGCGTCGCCCGTGGTGCTGCCGACGCCGCTCCGCGGGCCGGCGTTCTCCTCCTACCGCCCCGACGAGGTCGCCTGGCTGCTCAAGGACCTCTCCGACGTGCCGCTCGAAGCCCCCACCGAGGAGCGGGAGGAGGCCGTCCAGAACGGCGGCGCCCACTACGCCGAGTCGCTGCCGGTCGAGTACCAGCCCAGCCCCGAGTACCAGGAGCTGTTCCACCAGGCGCTGCGCAGCTCCGCCCGCCGGATCGCGCTCGCCGTCGGCACCGTCGCCGAGACCCTGCTGCGCGAACGCGGCCCCGGCCTGGTGCTGGCCTCGCTGGCCCGGGCCGGCACGCCCGTCGGCATCCTGATCCGCCGCTGGCTCGCCTTCGCCCACGGCGTCGACACCCCGCACTACGCCGTCTCGATCGTCCGCGGCCGCGGCATCGACCCGGTCGCGCTGCGCTACCTCGACGCCCACCACCCGGCCGGCGACGTGGTGTTCGTCGACGGCTGGACCGGCAAGGGCGCGATCACCCGCGAACTCGCCGAGGCCCTCGCCGGGACCGGCTTCGACCCGGACCTCGCCGTCCTCGCCGACCCCGGCCGCTGCGTGCGCACCCACGGCACCCGGGACGACTTCCTGATCCCGTCCGCCTGCCTCAACTCCACCGTCTCCGGGCTGATCTCGCGCACCGTCCTGCGGCCAGGCCTGATCGGACCGGACGACTTCCACGGCGCCAAGCACTACGCCGAACTCGGCACCGCCGACGTCTCCGCCGCCTTCCTGGACACCGTGGCCGACCACTTCGCCGCCGTCCGCGCCGAAGCCGTCGCCGCGGCCGACCGGCTCGCCGTCGACCCCGACCGTGCACCCGACTGGGCCGGCTGGGCCGCCGTCGAGCGGATCAGCGGCGAGTACGGCATCGACAACGTCAACCTGGTGAAGCCCGGCGTCGGCGAGACCACCCGGGTCCTGCTGCGCCGCGTCCCCTGGCGCGTGCTCGCCCGGCGCGGTGCCAGCGCCGACCTCGACCACGTCCGGCTGCTCGCCGCCCAGCGCGGCGTCGAGGTCGAAGAGGTCGACGGCCTGCCCTACACCTGCGTCGGCCTCATCCACCCCCGCTACAGTCGAGGCGCGACCGGAGCCTCCGGTAGGGCCGTTCTGACGAAGGAGTCCTGATGCACACCGACGTCGCGACCGAGGTGCTGGTGGCCAGCGACCTCGACCGGACGCTGATCTACTCCAACCGGGCCCTCGCCCTGGACGTGCCCGACCGGCTCGCCCCGCGGCTGCTCTCCGTCGAGGTGCACGACGGCAAGGCGCTCTCCTTCATGACCGAGCAGGCCGCCGCGCTGCTCGTCGACCTCGCCCGCGAAGCCTGCCTCGTCCCCGCCACCACCCGCACCCTCACCCAGTACGAGCGGATCAACCTGCCCGGCCCGACGCCCGGTTGGGTCCCCGCCTACGCGATCTGCAGCAACGGCGGGCAGCTGCTCGTCGACGGCGTGCCCGACCAGGACTGGCGCGCCGAGATCACCGGACGCCTCGCCGCCGGCTCCGCCCCGCTCGACGAGGTCGTCCGCCACCTCGCGCTGATCGCGGCCCCGGAGTGGACCCACAAGCGCCGCGCCGCCGACGGGCTCTTCGCCTACCTGGTCGTCGAACGCGCCGAACTGCCCGCGGGCTGGGTCGACGAGCTGACCGGCTGGTGCGCCGAACGCGGCTGGACGGTCTCCCTCCAGGGGCGGAAGGTGTACGCCGTCCCGGCGCCGCTCACCAAGAGCGCCGCCCTCGCCGAAGCCGTCCGGCGCACCGGTGCGACCACCGTCCTCGGCGCCGGCGACTCACTGCTCGACGCGGACCTGCTGCTCGCCGCCGACGCAGCCTGGCGGCCCGGGCACGGCGAACTCGCCGACTCCGGCTGGACCGCCCCCGGCGTCACCGCCCTCGACGAGGTGGGGGTGGCGGCGGGGGAGGAGATCGTCCGGCGCTTCCTCACCCGGGTCCGCGGCGGCGTCCCGGTGGCGGGCTGAGGGCTCGGGGCCGGGAGATCGGGGGCCGGGGGTGGTGGTGAACGGGAGGGTTTCGGGTCCTAGCCGCAGCACCCCCCGCCGCAGCAGCCCCCGCCACCACCGGAAGGGGCCTGCTGCGGGGCCCCGCCGGAAGCGGCACCCGTGACCGCGACGGTAGACAGCAGCTTCGCGGTGTCCTCGTGGCCCTGCGGGCAGACGGCGGGGTCGTTGGCCTGCGCCATCGGGCGACGGAGCTCGAAGGTGGCGCCGCAGGAGCGGCAGCGGAAGTCGTAGCGTGGCATACCCGCAGGGTACCCAGGGGCGGGCCCGTTGTCCGAGCCCTGCGCGGGAGCGGCCCGGCCGCTCCCCTTCCGCCCGGGTTCCCGCTCCGGGTTCCGCCCCTGCCGCCTCGCCGTGCCGTCCTGCCGTGCTGCCTTGCCGTACCGCCTTGCCGTACCGCCTTGTCCTACCGGTGACCGCCGAGATCGCCGCGGATCAGGTCGATCACCCGGGCCGCCGTCTCCCGCACGCCCGCCAGCTCCGTCAGGAAGTGCCAGTAGTCGGGATGCCGGCCGGCCGCCTCCAGCACGGCCACCGCCCGGTCCAGCCGCGCCACCGCCTCGTCCAGCGGCGCCGCGTGCCGCGGGTCCGGCGCGCTGCGGCCCGCCATCGCCAGCCGTTGCGCGTCACGCAGCGCGAAGCGGGCCCGCTCGACCTCGCGGCTCGGATCGTGCTGCACCTCGTTCAACTGGCGCAGCCGGTCGTTCACCGCGACCACCGAACCGTCCGCCGTGTCCAGCAGCGCGCGCACCGTACCGATCGCGCCCGTCGCGTCCGCCCAGCGCTGCTCGTCCCGCGCCCGCGAGGCCTCCGCCAGCTTGCGCTCCGCAGCCCGGCCGGTCTCCGCGACCTGGTCCGGCACCCGCTGCAGGTCCTGCCAGCAGGCCGTGCTGAACCGACGGCGCAACTCGCTCAGCGCCGGCTGGACCGTCTCCGCCTTCGTCTCCAGCGCCTGGATCCGGGTCCGCAGGCTGGCCACCCGCCGGTCGATCTCCCTGGCCCGCTCCGGCAACTGCCCGGCATCCGCCGCGATCGCCTCCGCGCGCTGCTTCACCCCGTCCGCGCGACGCAGCGTCTCCGCCACCCCGTGCCGGGCCGGGCCCTCGTTCAGCCGCCCCAACTCCGGGGCCAGTTCGGCCAGCCGGGCCGCCAGGTCGTCCGCCCGCAGGCCGGCCCCGCGCGCCGCGTCCAGCGCGTTGCTCGCCTCCAGCAGGGACCGCTTCGCCTGCTCGACCGCCGGGGCGACCCGCATCAACTGCTGCTCGGCCCGATCGACGGCCGGCTGCAGCCGCTGCAGGAAGTCGTTCAGCTCCGCCCGGGCGGACCCGAGCTGCCCCTTCACGTCCTCCAGCTGCCGCCGGGCCCGCGCCGCGGCACCGGGATCCAGCGCCTCGTCGTCCAGGTTGTACGCGTCCAGGGCGCCCAGATAGTTCACGGTGACCTGGTCCACCCGGCCGGAGATCGCCTCCAGGTCGGCCAGCGCCCGCCGGGTCGCCGCCTCGTCCTCACCCGCCCGGACCGTCTCCACCGCCAGCTGCACCTCGCGCTGCGTCGAGTCCAGCTCGTAGAACGCCTCCTGCGCGGCGTCCCGGGCCGCCTTGGCCTCCGCCCGCACACCGTCCCCACCGCGCCGGCCCCACCAGCCACCGCTCCCGGCCGAGGCCAACCCCACCGCACCCAGCGCACCCGCCAGCACCACCGGCAACACCAGCGCGTCGGCCAGCGCACTTCCCGCCCGACGCCACCCCCGCCCGCTCCCGCCGGCCACCGTCACTGCGCGCTCCCTGCTCCGACCCTCTGATCCACCCCCATTCTTCCCGATCGCCCCACCCCACCGGCACCCCCCACCACCCGTCCCACCCCCCGACCACCCCGCACCACACCACCCCCCGGAACCAGGTACCCTAGGCACTCGTCGTGCGCCCACCAGCCCACGACGGGGGGCGCGTAGCTCAGCGGTAGAGCGCTGCTCTTACAAAGCAGATGTCGGCGGTTCGAAACCGTCCGCGCCCACCAGCACGAAGGGCCAGTTCGGAGGAGTGATCCTCACGAACTGGCCCTTGGTCGTTTCAGGGGTCTCAGTCTGGCCGTGCCACCGGCGTGCCAGATGCCCCCGGCGCCGGTCTTTGCTCGCCGAGCGCCTGGCGGACGGCTTCGCCCATGCGGTCGGCGATGGCGCGGTCCCGATCGCTGGTCATGTGCTGGTAGATGAGCGCGGCTCGGGTGCTGCTGTGGCCCATCCGGGTCATGAGCTCCCGAGTGCTGGCGCCGTTCTGCGAGGCGAGGGTGTTCCCGGTGTGGCGCAGGTCGTGGAAGTGGGCGTCCGCGCTCACCCCGGCGGCGGTGCGGGCCCGGATCCAGTCGTCCCGGAAGTTGCTCCGGCGGAGCTTGCCGCCGCGGGGTCCGATGAACAGGTGCCCGTCCGGGCCGGGGCCGGCGTACCGGTCGAGGTGGTGCTCCAGGTCGTCCACGATCTCGGTGGGGAAGGCGACGGGGCGGAAGCCCGCGCGGCTCTTCGGTGCCTTGTCGTAGAGCCGTCCGCTGTTCAGCTCCGCCTGGTTGCGCTGCACCCGGACGAGCCGGTTCGCCAGGTCGACGTCCCGCCGGCGGAGAGCGGCCAGCTCCCCGAACCGGAGCGTAGTGAACGCGGTCAGCAGTACCAGGGCCCGCCAGCGCGGACCGATGGCGTCAGCGACGGAGAACACCTCAGACACGGAGAGGACAGGCCGTTCCGGGACGTCGTAGGTGTCGGCCCCCTTGATCCGGCACGGGTTGCGTTGGATCAACTCGTCATCGAGGGCGGTGTTCATGATGCCCCGCAGCAGCTGGTACGCCTTGACGACGGAGGGTTCGCCGGCCCCGGCCTCCAGGAGGGCGGAGCGCCAGGAGCGCACCCGAGCCGGGGTGATCTCGGCGAGTGTCCGGTGCCCCAACCCGGGCTGGATGTACTGGCGGAGGGTGATGGCGTACCGCTCGCGCGTGCTCTCCTCCAGCTTGCGGTCCCGCAGCCAGGCCGCGGCGAAGTCGCCGAGCTTGACCTTCCCGGCGTCCGGGTCGCTCCACCGGTCGCGCTTGATGTCGGCTTCGATGAGCGTGAGCGCGATATCGGCGTCCGTCTTGGTGGGGTAGGTCTGCTCACCGGGCCGCATCAGGCCGGTGACCGGGTCCAGATAGCGGATCTGCCACCGGCCGGAGGCGAGTTGGCGGACCGAGCCGAAGCGCCGACGGTTGCCCCTGGAGTTGGCCATCACGCCACCTTCCGGGCCGGACGACGGCGGGAGGCCACGGGCTGCACGGTCCGTTCGGCGATGAATGCGTCGATGGCCGAGGCGGGGATGCGCACGTGGTGGCCGAGCTTGACGTAGGCGATGCGTCGTTCGGCGATCAGCCGGCGGGGGAACCGTTCCCCGCTGGTCTCCCAGGTGCCGAGCAGTTCGGCGGCCTGTGCGGCGGTCAGCAGGCGGTCAGTCATGGGTCGGTTCTCCTTCCCTGCCAGGTGCGGGTTGCAGTGCTTGGGTGAGCCAGGCTTCGCCGCGGGTGAGGCCGAGGCCGGCGAAGGCCCAGTGGGCGAGGACGAGCGTGGTGTCATCGGTGGCCGGGGCGTCGGGGCCGTGGAGGCGTTCGAGAGTCTGGGCGCGGCGCCAGGCGGTGCGGGCGTCGCGGAGTGCGCCGAGGGTGGTCGAGTACTTGCGGGTCTTGGTGGAGAAGTGGCCGCGGAAGCCGAGCATGTGGGCCCAGGCGCGGAGGCGGAGTTCCGCCAGTTGGGGGCGGGCGCCGAGGTTCCAGCAGGTCCGGATGAGCCGGCGGGCGTGCTCGGGGATGTCGTGCTGGGCGATCTCGGCGAGGAACCGGACGGGGCGGTCCAGGGTGCCGGTGGCGGCTTCGGCGCCCTTGGTCGCGTACTTGGCGATGTAGGCGGCGACAGCCCGTTCGGTGATCTGGACGGGGCCGGTGAAGTCGGCGTTGCGGATCGTCCGGATGTCGATCTGCTTGCCGAAGGCGAAGCGGTGCTGTCGGCCGTCGACCAGCGGGCCGGCGATGTCGGCCCGGCGGGCGGCGGCGCGGATGGCGTCGGTGAGCAGGCCAGCGGTTGCCCAGGCGGGTGGGGGCGTATTCCCGCCTTCGGGGCCGTCGAGGCGGATGACAGCGTGGAAGTGGATGGCGCCGCGCTTCTGGTACTCGGCGACCTTGCCGAAGGAGACCCGGGCGATGTCCTTGAAGGCGCGCTGGGAGAGTCCGGCGAGCTTGGCGATCTCTCGGCGCAGGTGGATGGTGAACCGGGCCCAGATCTTGCCCGCGTGGGCGTTCCACAGGACATGGCCTGCGTAGTCGTACGTCTCGGGATCCAGCGGTGAGCCGAGTAGCGGGTCATCGGCCGGGTGGGCGGTGCCGCAGCGGCAGGCGCCGGAGCCGGGCCGGTTGTGGACGGGGCCGAAGCTGGGCGCGGTGAAGGTGGCGAACACCCGGGGATGGGCGGACACCGTCTCCGGGGTTCCCTTGCCGCCGACGAGTCCCGCGGTGATCAGGTGGTAGGTGTCGCGGCGGTAGGTCTCGGCGCACGACGGGCAGCGGGTGACGCGGCGGTTGCCGCAGCGCAGGAGCAGGTTCCCGGCGGGCAGGTCGGCCGACTCCATGTGGTGGAGTACTTGTCCGGTGGCTTCGTTGATCTCGGTGCGCCAGCCGTCGAGGCGGACGGGCGAGGTGCAGCCGGCGAGTCCGGACAGCTGTCGCATCAGGGCGGGCATGGTGCCGAGCTGGGCGATTCCAAGGAGATCGGCGACCGGCGGAGCGGTGGTGGTGGCCATCAGGCAGCCACCGCCAGCCGCAGGCGAGCGGGTTCCAGAACCGAGCGGAGGACCGCGGTGGCGAGGCCGGGCGGGACGGCGTTGCCGATCTGCTCGAACTGCTTGGTCCGGGAGCCGGTCCACGGGTGGCCAGCGGGGAAGTCCTGGAGAACACCGGCTTCGGCGGCGCTCAGTTCGCGCTCCGGGTCGGATTCGGTGGAGAGCTTCCACGACCGAGCGCGGCCCGTCAGGGTCCAGGCCGGGCCGGCGGTGGTGAAGCGGTTGCCGCCAGCGGTGTGCTCGCCGCGGGTGGTGACGTCGCCAGCGGAAAGCCCAAGGGCGTCGGCCATGGTGGTCCAGGCGGCGCGGCCGGGGCCGAAGAGGTTTTCGGGTTCGGACACTTTGGCGTGGGTGGCTTCGGGCGGGGCGACTTGGCGCGTCGTGGAGGCCAGGAGAAAGGCGCGGCGGCGGGTCTGCGGTATGCCGTGGTCGGCGGCGTTGAGGATGCCGACCCAGGTTGAGTAGCCGACCGTGCGCAGGACACGGGCCATGTGGTCGAAGAGGGGTTCCACCGAGGGGACTTCTTCCAGGGCGATCCATTCCGGGCGGATGTCGAGGGCGTACCTCAGAGGCTCGACGGCCAGGAGCGAGCGTGCATCGACGCAGGCGGTCCGAAGGACGGTGCGGGTGTCGCGGCCAGCGGCGAGGTCGTCAAGGGCTTGGTGGCAGAGCGTGATGTCGTCACCCCCGGCGCCGAGCCCGGCTGAGCTGAACGTCTGGCACGGCGCGGAGCCGATCAGGCCGGAGACCTTGCCGATGAGCGGGGCAGTCGGGTAGGCGGCGACGTCGGTGCGGATGGTGTGGTGGCCGGCGGCGGCGCGGGTTGTGCAGGCGGCGGCATCGATCTCAAGGCCGATGTCGGTGTGGCCGAGACGGCGCAGCCCCTCGGACCAGCCGCCGGGGCCGGCGAACAGGTCGATGATGTGGCGGTTCAATGCGGTTCCTCCCTCCGTGGGGAGGCCCCGGGACGGACCAGCGGTACCAGTCCCGGGGCCGGGCTGGTCAGGACTGGTCGGCGGGCTTCTGGTGGTGGTCGGTCCACTCCTCGGCACACACCTTGTGGACGGGCTTGCCGCGGTCGGAGCGGAGGTTGGTGGGCTTCTTGCAGACGCCGCAGGGAGCGGGCTTGGCGGCCCAGTGCTTGGAGTCGCGCCAGTCGAGGAGTGCCATCGGTCAGACCGCCTTGGCAGCGGTGGCCAGCGGGCGGGCGACGGTGCCGGTGCCGTGGCAGGTGGGGCAGGTGACCGGGACGGTGGCGCGGGAGCCGTCGCGGAGGCGGACGCCGGTGGCGATGTGCGCGGTGGCGTGACCCGAGCAGTTCGGGCAGATCCGGGTCGGGGCGTGGCTGTGCTGCGGCATGATGGTGCTCTCCTTCGTGGGCTTCGGTTCGGGAAGGGGTTGCGGCCTCGGGGCGGCGGGATGCTTGGCGGCGTGTTGCCGCCCCGGGGCCGGTCTTCGAATCAGCGGCGGCGGGAGGTTCGGCCGTCGCGCTTGTGCGCGTACATGTCCCGGTCGGCGGAGGCGAGCGCGTCCGTGAGCGAGACGACCGGCAGCTCGGCGACGGGGCAGATGCCCACCGAGGCGGAGGCCGGGAGCGTGAAACCGGCGTATGGGACCGGCTGGTTGAGGGCCGTGCGGAGGTCGGGCAGGCGCGCGGGGGCGTCCAGGACGACGGCGGCGAACTCGTCCCCGCCGAGGCGGGCGGCGATGCCGGAGCGGCCGCACCACGCGGACAGGCGGACGGCGGTGGCGGTGATGACCGCGTCGCCGGCGTCGTGGCCGTAGGTGTCGTTGGTGGCCTTGAAGTCGTCCAGGTCGACCAGCAGCACCGAGGCGCGGTCCGGGTGGCGCTGGGTCAGCCGGTGGGCGCGGGCGGTGAAGCCGCTGCGGGTGTGGAGCCCGGTGAGCGGGTCACGGCGGGAGGTGGCGAGGCGCCGGTTCAGCCAGGTGCCGTGGGTGGTCCATCCGATCAGCGGTACACCGGCGGCAAGGATCGTGGGCACGTCCATGTGCGGTCCTTCGTGTTGGGCGGGTGGTTGGGGGTTGCGATCTCCGGGCGGCGGGATACTGGCGGCGTGTTGGCCGTCCCGGGGAGGTCAGAGGCCGAGGCGCTGGGCGCGGACGGCGGCCTGGTCGAGCAGGTGGTGGATGTCGGCCCTGCGGGTGGTGGGGCGGTCGTTGTACTCGTCCGGGGAGCGGACGGGGCGCCTGGTGGCGTGCAGGATCTCCATGAGCTGGACCCGGGCGGTGGTGACCGTGGCCGGAGTGCCGTAGCCGTGGGCGAGGACGGCGGCCTGGGCGCCGAGGAGGCAGACGCGGCCGGCCGAGTCCCACATGGCGCCCTGGAGCCAGCCGAAGACGTCGATGTAGCGGGAGGTGAGCCGGAGGTGGCCGGCGGCGCTCACCGGGACCGGGCGGGCAGGGCGGTGGGTGACCCGGTCGAGAAGCGTGAGCCGCGGGACCGGGTAGCCGGCATTCCAGGCCTGGGCGGCGGAGCCGAGCGGTGAGACGTACGGCACGGCGATGCGGGCCGGGGCGGGCAGGGAGGCCAAGTACGCCTCGATTTCGGCGACGAGGCCGGAGCCGTCCACGGTGACCAGGGGCGGTAGGCGGACAGTGGTCTTCACGGGCAACTCCCTTGTCTTGTTGGTTACTTGGTGGTCTCGTTGATGATGTTCACGCCGTCGTGGGTGGTGTTGTCGATCAGCGGGGCGGCGGAGGTGTCGGCGAGGTAGAAGCCGAGGAGGACCAGCGCGGCGACGGCCCACCAGCGCAGTCGGAGGTTCCGGACGATGAACCAGGCGGCGAGCGCGAGGATCAGCAGGAAGGGCAGCTGGATGTTCATCACGTAGGTCCTTCAGGCGAGTTCGGCGGCGAGCGCCGAGGCGAGCGGGTCTTGGACTCCGAGGCGGGCGCGGAGCGTGGCGGCATCGATCGGAGTGCCGGTCCGGGTGCGGTGGTCGTCGGCGACCTTGCGGGCGTGGTCGAGGAGAAAGCCCGGGACCGCGGGCGCCGAGGCCGGCGCGGGGACCGGGGACGGTGCCGGGGCGGGAGCCGGTTCGATCGCCGGGACAGCCGCGGGCGCCGGAACCGGCATCGGCTCGACGTCCGGTTCGGTGATCGGTTCGGCGGCCGGGGCGTACAGCGGCGGGTCATCGTCGACCTCGGCGTAGTCCGGTTCCAGCTCGGCCGGCGGGGCTTCCTCGCCGGGCACGGTGGCCGAGTGGGCCAGCAGGGTGCCGCCGAGGAAGGCGGCGGCGGGCCAGCCGGCGACCAGGACTCGGAGCCAGGCCGGGGCGTGGCCGAGGTCGAGCAGCCCGGCGGTTCCGACGTTGGCGCCGAGCGAGGCGGCCAGCGCGATCACGAACCAGCACCAGGCGAGCCGACGGGCGGTTCCGCCGCGCATCCGGCGCCAGGCGGCGACGAGCAGGAGGTCGACGGACACCGGGTAGGCCCAGGACTTCCAGCCGCTCTGGCCGGCGGCCTCGGCGAGGTCGTGCAGGTGGGCGAAGGAGAGCGCGGCGGCGATCACCGCTTGCGCGAGTACGGCGTCCAGCTTGGGGAGTCGGCGCATGTTCATTCACCTGGTACTGGTCGCTCGGCGGGTGGCGGTGACGTAGAGGCGACGGTGGCCGGAGTCCCGCGCGGGGAGTTCCTTGACGTCGTGCACGCGCCACAGCCGGCAGAGGTCGGCGACGGCGGTCGGCACGTCGTTGACGTCGCAGATCACGCGAATCTGGATCACAGCGATGCCTCCATGGCGATGCCGGTACCGAGGCAGTCCAGGCACGTGGCCTCCTGCTCGGCGATCCGACGACGGCGGGCGCCACGGCCGACGTACACGGACTCGGTGGTCTGGCCGGTGCCCTTGCAGGGCTGACAGGGCGCAGGCTTCGGCGGCGCGGTGCGCTTGCGGGCGGCCACCGGGGTCACCGGCGGTTGCGCTGGGCGCGGTCGGCGGCGGCGCGGGCCTCTCGGGCGACCTGGGCGGCGTCGCGGTCGTCCGGGTTGGCCTGGGCGATGCGCTCCAGCAGGTCCGCCTTGTCGGCGAGCAGCGGGCCGGTGTCGGTGTCGGTGTCGTTGTCGCGGGCGGCTTTGAGGTGGCCGAGGAAGGCGCCGATCTCGGCGATGGACGGCTTGCGGGACATGGGCGGGTCTCCTCCTAGTCGAGGCATGGCGGGGGTTGGGACTTGGCACGAAGCGGTCGCGCCAACCGGTGAGTGAGGTGCCGCTACTCGGCGGCCGGGACCGGCGCGAAGGGCATCGGCGGGATGTTCGCCGGCGTGGCGGCCGGCGGGCGGAAGGCCGCCAGGCGGTCCAGGTCGGGCGTCAGGTGCGCGAACTCAGCGCAACGCTCGGCGACTTCGGTGAGCGAGCGGAACGGGGTGCGGATCGCGGACCACTGGCCGGAGGTGTCGCCGGCGACGGCCATCCCTGGCATGTCGGGGCTGATCCGGGTGGACGCGGCGACGGCGGCATCCGAGATGTCACCGAGCCCCATCTTCGCCGTCTCCAGGTCGTTGACCCGGTGGACGGTGCGGCTGGTGAGCTGGGAGCGGAGCAGGGTCGCGCCCTTGCCCAGCTCCGAGCCGAAGCGCTGGCCCGAGATCTCCAAGAAGATGCCCACGGCGCGGGCGAGTTGGGCGAGCCGGATGAGCGCCGTGACGATCTGGTTCCGCCGATCCTCATCGGCCCTGCTGGCGACCAGGAACAGCTCCGCGATCTCGTCCACCACGACTACGATCGGCACCGGCCGGACCTTGACGGGCAGGCCCCAGATATCGGCGGTCAGGTCCTCGGCCGCCACCGATCCGGGGACACCCTGGTGGTCGCGGATCAGGTCGTACCGGTCGTCCATCTCGACCAACAGCGCGAGCAGCAGGCCAAGCGCTTCGCCCTGGTCGGTGGCCAGCGCGGACATCCGCGGGGCGAAGGGGCGCTGTTCGACGCCACGCTTACAGTCGATGCCCACCAGGGCAACGGGCTGCGGAGCGAGGCCGTGGATCAGGTTCCGGGTGAACATCGACTTGCCGGACTGGTTGGCACCGAGGTTCAGCCCGTTCGGAGCCTGCCGGTAGTCCCGGTGGTGCACGGTCCCATCGGCCCGCAGCGCGACCGGGACCCGCAGCAGCTCATGAGACTTGGCGCCGGCGCGACGCGGCATGCGCACGTTCCGGAGAACGTCGAAGCCGACGATCCGCAGATCCACCACCCCGGGCTTGACCTCCGAGACGTGCACCGCGTGAACGCCCCAGGCGTGCCGAAGCCGCTCGGCCGCATCGTCCAGGTCCGACGTCTGCTGACCATGGGCGAGCCGGAGCCGGACCCGCAGGCCGGTCGAGCTCGCCTGCATGCCCCGGATCCTCGGCATCGCGGGCTTCGTCGGCCGATTGGTGGCGGACGAGGCCATGGCGCGCCAGAACGACGGTTCCACGGTCAGCCCGCAGGCCTCCATGACGTTCTCGAAGTCGTGCCAGATGCGGTGGACGGTCAGCGGGAGGCCGACGGTCGCCCAGTAGGTCCGGGGCATCTTCGCCTTGGCGTAGAGCGCTCCGGAGCCGACGGCGGCCGCGGGGACGCTCAGCTCCAGGAGCGTCGTCGTCAGGGTGTTCACGATGGTCAGGCGTTCGTGCCGACGAGGGCCGGCGCGGCGGTGACGGTCACGGCGTCGGCCCGGAAGGCGATGCCGGAGCGCTTCTGGCCGTTGAACTCGTTCTCCCACGGCCGGGCGATGAGCCGGGTGAGGCTGACCAGCACGCCCGGCGCCAGCCCGTCCGGGATGCCCGGCTGCGGCACGGTCAGGGACAGGATGTCGGCCTCGCCGTTGGCCACGAACGTGACGTCCAGCGTGACCAGCGGCGCGCCGGTCTCGGCGTCCATGGCCATCTCGCCGGTGCGGCGGTCCTTCAGCTTCGGTCGGGGCGCCTGGGCGACCATCACCAGTGCGGCGGTCGTGTCGACGGGGATGAAGCGCATTCTCTGGCTCCTTCATCGGGCACCCGGGTCAATGAGCACAGCCGGGTGCTTCTCCTCTAGCGGAGTGAAGCTCATGCACTCATGTACATGAGTTGATGGATAGAAGAGTGTCCGACTCCTGTACATGAGTCAACCCGCCGCGAGAAAGAATCTCGCGACGGGTTGCGGGAGTTGAGGTGGCGTCAGTCCCGTGCTGGGAAGCGGTAGTCAAGAACGAACTGGTCAGCAGCCATCACGGTGTCACAGACCTCGACGACGCGGCCGGCGTCCGAGATGGCGTCCCGGACGAGATGGATCACCGGGGAGCCGGGGCTCAACGCCAACGCCGCCGTCTCCGCCTTGGTAGCCAGGCGGGCCCGGACCGTCTCGGTGAACTCAGCCAGCCTGTGGCCGTGCTCCTCCAGCCGTGCGTAGATGCCACCGCCGCCGGGGTTCTCGGCGAAGGTCTCCGGGATGTCCTTGACCACGTCCCACGGCAGGTAGGACGTTGCTTCCTCGGTCGGAGTCCCGTCGCGGAAGTACCGTCGCTTGCGGGCCAGCACCTTCGAGCCGGCGGGCACGTTCAGCCGCTCGGCGATCTCCTCCGGGGCGTCGACCGGTCCGACGAAGAGCACGTTCACGGAGGGCTTGCCGCCGGATTGCTCGGCCTCGGCAAGATAGGCCGCCTTGCCGGCGAGCCGGTGGGCGCGGCGGAAGCGGTCCGAGGACTTGCGCTGGACCGGAGGACGGGAGCGGACGAAAGAGCCGCGGCCGTGGTGCGTCTCGATCAGCTGCGTCGTCCGTAGCTCGGCGACGGCCTTGCGGACCGTGCCGGAGGCCACTCCATAGCGCTCCATGAGCTCGGCTTCACTGGGGATCGCCGCCCCCGGGGCCAGGACCCCGGACCGGATCTGCGACGCCAGGTCATCCGCGATCTGCTGGTACTTCGCCTTCGCCGTCGATGCGGCCTCGCCACTCGCCATGGTGCTACAGGTCTCCTATTCTCCTGTACATGAGTACCAGTCCCTCGCGACAAGTTTCAACGCCTCTCCACTCCGTGTCCGTGGCCGGGGCGGTGGTGCGTGAGGACGGCCGGATTCTCGCGATCCGGCGAGCCGACAACGGCACCTGGGAACCGCCCGGCGGAGTGCTGGAACTGTCGGAGACGGTCGAGGACGGCGTGCGCCGCGAGGTGTACGAGGAGACCGGGATCAAGGTCTCGGTGGAGCGGCTCACCGGGGTCTACAAGAACGTGACCCGTGGCATCGTTGCCCTGGTCTTCCGGTGCCACCCCGAGGGCGGCAGCGAGCAGCTGTCCGACGAGTCGACGGCCGTCGCCTGGCTCACCCCGGAAGAGATCACCGACCGCATGGGCGAGGTCTACGCCGTCCGCCTGCTCGACGCCGTCCGGAGCGACACGGTCCCGCAGGTCCGGACCCATGACGGGCGGACGCTCATCGACATGCCGCGGGCAAGCTGAGTCAGCGAGTCTTCTTGCCGCGCTTGCCTATCTGGCTCCAGACATGGCGGTGGCGAGCGATGGTGAAGACCCGGTCCACCCTGCTCGGGGACAGCGCGGCCGGCCGAGTGGGCAGGACGTCGGCGATCTGTTCGCCATCGATGACCGTCACCGCCGGCGCCGCCCCAAGCGTGATCTTCTGGGCGCCGACGACGGCGATGACCGGGTGAACAGGCACCTCGAAGCCGCACCACTCGGTGAGCAGTCTGGCGGTACGGCTCGCCTCGAACTCCGAGTTCTCCAGGTACGGGAAGCCGTTGCGGTTGACCTTCACCACCTTGTCGCCGACCCACACGGTGGCGCCCGGGTGGTGCTTCGAGTTGACCGTGAAAACGCCCGGCGGACCGATCACCACGTGGTCGATGTCGGACCCGGACGGCAGCGGCACCCCGTGTAGGACCCTCCAGCCGGCGACCTTCAACGGCTCCAGCCGGGCCCCGACGATCTGCTCGCCCTCCAGACCACGAAGCGTGCTCGAATCGCCGAGACGCTGGCGAGAGAGCTTGGCAGCGAGGCGGACAAGCAGCCCGTACCGCTCTTCGCCCTCACGCACCAGGCTCTCCAGCCCGGCACCGGGCAGGTTCCGTGAAAGGTCGTCCTCGTCGCGCATCGGGGGCAGGAACGGGACCTCTGCACGAGGCTGCGGCACCTGTGCTGAGACCACCTTCGGAGGCAGGTTCTTCTCTCCGCGACGCTGGACGATGCGGGGCGGCACATGAGCGCCGAAGGATCGGCACCACTCTTCGACCTTGGCCAGTGCAGACTCCTCGAACTCCGGGAGCTCGACCATGACAACGCCGGTCTTGCAGTCCAGCCAGGCCACCGAATCGCCGCGGGCACCAGCCTTGTTGACGTAGAGCCGTTCCTTCCCCGGCACCCGCCAAGGCTTGACCACCAGCGCTGTCATGCGTCCCCCTCCGGCATGCGCGTCCTGACCATGGTCAGCATGCCCACGCGCGGATCGGCAGGAACGCGGAGAAGCAGACAGCCGGGCCAGTTCAGCCAGAGGCAAGGAGGCAGAGCGGAAGGGGTGCGAGAAGGAGGAAGCGGGAGGGTGGGTGCGTAAAAATCTTCTCCACGGGTTCAAGGGCGCGCACAGCGCGCCAGCGCGCGGCCCTGCCGCTCGCCGTCGCTCCTGTCTGCGCCCCGCTTCGGCGGCGGCCGGCCGCGCACGACGAGCGTGTGGCCGGGAGGGAGCCGGGGTTAGAGCCCGTCGTGGCTGGGGTCGGGCGGCTCCACGGTTTTACCCACCTCCCAGGCTCGGGGCCCGAGTCGAGCAAGAACGGGGGGCCACTCGGCCAAATTGCGGTCAGGCCCAAGAGCCCTGACCGAGTCGCAACAGCTTACGGCCCCCCGATCATGCTCGACCCCAAACCAGGCAGGACACCGGCCAAAACCGTTCCACCGCCCTCGACTTCGGCACACAGGTGATCACTTTCGAAGAATTGCCACAAATCGGCAGTTAGCTCAGTACGTTACTGAGCTATGGATTTCACAGTGATCGCCAATGCAGTAGAGGTCGACGCCGGCGTAAAGCGCCTGTCGATGAGGTTCATTAAGAAGTACGCAGCCCCCGAGCGGTCAAGGCTCAGCTCAGAACTCTGCGAGACGATCAGCAACGTCCTTGATGCCCATGGCCTACTGACTGTGCCGAGGACATTGCCGACCTCCGAGAATGACTGGGTCTATGTCATCAGCAAGGAAAGTCCGCTTGGGCAGGCAGTGGCCATCGCAGCAACCGTTGCCAACTTCGCCATGCTAGGAGCATTCCCTTTGGGTGGGCTGGAGAACAATTTCCCCGAGCTGCAGGAGCTCTTCCTCGGTGGTCCCCCGCTGAAGCCGTTTGCCAGCCCAGATGCCGTCAACTGAGCGTCTAACTGAGCTGCAGCGGGTGCGCATCTCGGCGGACAGCCCCGGGTGATCGGGGACTGTTCGTGCAGGTCAGCGGCATCACTGCCCTACTGCCGATAATGTTCGACCCAGGCCAGGCAGGGCGCTGGCCAAGACCACTTAACCGCCAAGACTCTTATGCGGCTTGAAGTAGTGGAACCCCCAGTTTCTCTGCCACATCTTCCGCCGCATTCTCATCTCGGATGTTCACTGTGTGTGAGAATTGCTCGATGGCGCGGAGGTGGCTTTCAACGGAATCGGAGCGCTCGGACTTGCCGAGGTCGTAAAGTGTCACGAATGCTGGATCCTTGATTTCGGCGTCCCGTTGGGCATGCTCAATCCGGAACAGCAGGTCATTGACCTTCTGGCGGACAAGCTTATCCTGAGAGGAAAGCGTAATCTTATCGAGCAGATTTGTGCGGCCGTTTTGATACCGGTAATCAAAGTCCAGCTCTCGCGGCTCGCCATGTAGAAGAACTGTGTAGCTGACATCCCGCTCGATCATGCGGTCGGCCGGTACCTGTAGCTTCCGGAATAGCAGCTCATTTGCGAGGTCGTCAATGGACCTGACGCCACTCGGTGCAGGTTCGCCGACAAGCTCGCGAAACAGGTCTTCTGCTACTGCTTGTAGATTTGTTTCTTCGGAGGGTGTGAGCAAGCTTCCGCGGGGTTCGATGCGATAGTTTTGCCCGGGGCGGCTGACGCTCTTCAGGACACTCTCATGGAATGTTCCGGAATCCAGGTGATACTCGATGTACTCAAGCCATGCGCGCAGCATCTTTGTGCTGCGAACCACTCCGCGTGCTTTGCGGCCGTCAAGACCATCTTGATGCTGGCCGATGAAGCGCGCGACTCCGTAGCCGCTTGACTCAACGACTACCCCGATGTTCCTCGGCTCGTTTCGGAAAGGGTCGGGAACATACTTGACGAGGTACCAATTAGTTGCCACCGTCCACCTCCTCAATGTCGAGGGTCCAACTTGTGATGCCTCGGTACAGGTCCCTGGTCTGGTCTATGTATGACCGTACGCGGGTCTGCCTGTGCTCGAGGAATGAGATCAAGGCATCACGCCCCGAAGCGTCGATCAGTCTCGCCGAGTAGCAGGTTTCGACTGCTCGGCGAATCTCTCGCCTAGTCACAGAGCTGATGCGAGCAAACCATTCCGGAAAGTGGGACGAGTCGGTGACGTGGGGCGTAAGGCAGTGATGCTTATAGACAATGTCCCTGTTCTTTGCCAATGCCGATGTGGCATCTTCGCCGGGAAGTGGAATATTTATGAGGGACAAGTCGTGATCGAACACTGCCACCCCAACATCGGGGATATATGAGAGATTGTGATCATGGCGGTCTGTGTTCAGAATCCAGTGATCGAAGGCAATAATCCCGCAAGCTTCCCATGGGCGGTCTGTGCAGAACTTGGGAGGAATGATGGGAGGGGCTACATCGCCTCGATGGCCGAATGCCAGGGAGACGTAGCCATGGCTGCCGCCATGAAGGCCGAAGAGTGTGCCTGGGGGCACGGGGAGGCCCACTGCCATTCCCAGCGTGCTGGCGACGTAATCGTTGACTACTGCAAACGGTCGGTCTGCAGTATTTTGTCGGGCAAATGCGTTCAGGCGAACGTGGCCGACCCCTCCGGATGAATCCTCGATTGCGGCGCCATGATAGGCCACGTCGAAGAAGCCCACACTGTTCTTTGAGTGCCTGTCGGACCCCATCGGCATCAGCCCTCCCGTGCTACCTCCGACGCCACGTGCGCGCGAGCATACCGGGTGAAGCGATCGTTGATGGGAGTTACGGTCCACTCGGGCGCCGTGTGGCACTGCCCGCTTGGGGCGAAAGTGGCGATGGATCTTGGTGGGGAAGTGGCAGGCATAGCGCAGCGCTTCGCGACAGTCCTGGGTGCCACGGGTGATCGCACTTTCGTTCGATATGCCTGCCATGCTTCGACCATAGGCTGTGGGTCAGACACTGGCACCCCGCTTCCGCATACTGAGCCAAGGATGTGTGGCGGCCGGCTCCGTCGGACCCGCATGCTCGACGTGCCAGTTGCGTGCCAGATCTGGCGGTACGTGGCGGCCAGTCGCGGGCGCTGACGGTGCGGTGGCCGCGGAGCCGGCAGACCAGGCGGGATGCAGCTCAGGGCGGATGCCGCACGCCAAGCCTTACAAAGCAGATGTCGGCGGTTCGAAACCGTCCGCGCCCACCAGCAGAACGAAGAAGCGCAGGCGGTGGCCTGGATCGGGAACGTGATCCCGATCCAGGCCACCGCCGTTTGCGCTGGTCTCCGGGTTCCTGGCGCGTCCGGATCTCCTGATTTCCTCCCAGATGATCACGGTGGGTGCGCAGGCCGGGGGAGATGGTGGGGCCGACGGCGCGTGGACCGAACTCGGCATCGAACCGCTGGTGTTGACCAGTCCGTGGCCGGCGGCCGGGTGGGGGTGCCTGGCGGGGTTGGTGACGGGGTGCGGGGGTGGGACCGGGCGGGTTCGTTCGGGAGGCGGGGTGGTGCGGGCTGTGTTTGTGTGGCTGCAGACCGCTTGGGAGAGGTGAAGTGCCGTGACCATGCCCCCGTTCGGATCGAGCGATCCGTTCTCCGATCTGCTCAGCCGGTTCTTCGGGATGAGTCCGGTGGCCTCCCCGCCCGCCGTGCAGCGGGTGCCGATCGGGCGGCTGCTGAGCGAGTCCTCGCAGGAGCTGCTGGCGCTGGCGGCGCAGCGGGCGGCGGAGGACGGGAGCAGCGACCTCGACACGGCGCACCTGGCCTGGGCGGCCACCCGGGCGGAGCCGTCTCGCCGGATGCTGGCGCGGGCGGGGATCGATCCGGACCGGTTGCGCGGTGACCTCGAGCAGTCGCTGCCGTCCGGGAACACGTCCGGTAACGGGTCGTGGGGGTTGCCCGGGGACGTGTCCGGGGCGGAGGGGCGGCCGGCGCTGACCCCAGCGGCGAAGCGGGCGTTGCTGGCCGCGCACGCCCGGTCGCAGGCGGCCGGGGCCTCGTACATCGGTCCGGAGCACATCCTGGGCGCGCTGCTGGACCAGGAGCGCTCCGGTGCGGGGACGGCGCTGCGCAACGCGGCGCCCTCGCAGGAGGCGCTGAAGACGGTGCTGGACGGGCGCGGGGTGGGTGGTGAGCGCAGCAGCACGGGCGCGCACCCGAGCGAGACCCCGACGCTGGACGAGTACGGCCGGGACCTCACCGAGGCGGCGCGCGCGGGGCGGCTGGACCCGGTGGTGGGGCGGGCCGAGGAGATCGAGCAGACCGTCGAGATCCTCTCCCGGCGGACCAAGAACAACCCGGTGCTGATCGGGGAGCCGGGGGTGGGCAAGACCGCGATCGTGGAGGGGCTGGCGCAGCGGATCGTCTCCGGGGACGTGCCGCAGAGCCTACGCGAGAAGCGGGTGGTCACCCTGGACCTGACCGCCCTGGTGGCCGGGTCCAAGTACCGGGGGGAGTTCGAGGAGCGGCTGAAGAGCGTGATCGACGAGGTCACGGCGGCGGAGAAGAGCGTGATCCTCTTCCTGGACGAGCTGCACACGGTGGTCGGTGCCGGGGGCGGCGGCGAGGGCTCGATGGACGCCGGCAACATCCTCAAACCGGCCCTGGCGCGCGGTGAGTTGAGCGTGGTCGGGGCGACGACGCTGGACGAGTACCGCCGGTACGTGGAGAAGGACGCGGCGTTGGAGCGGCGGTTCCAGCCGGTGCTGGTGCCCGAGCCGAGCGTGGAGGAGACCGTCGAGATCCTGCAGGGGCTGCGGGACGCCTACGAGGCGCACCATCAGGTCCGGTTCACCGACGCGGCGCTGGACGCGGCGGCGTCGCTCTCCGACCGGTACGTCAGTGACCGCTTCCTGCCGGACAAGGCGATCGACCTGCTGGACCAGGCGGGTGCGCGGGTGCGGCTGCGCAGCCTGAGCGGGTCGACCGCGGCGACCGGGGTGCAGGACCGGATCACCAAGCTGAAGCGGGAACTGGAGGAGGCCGTCGCGGACGAGGAGTTCGTGCGGGCCGCCAACCTGAAGACGGAGCTGCGGCAGACCGAGGACGAGCTGGCGGCGCTCGGGGAGTCCCGCGAGGAGGTCGTGGAGGTCACCGCGGACGACATCGCCCAGGTGCTGTCGTCCCGGACCGGGATCCCGGTGGCGGAGCTGAACGCGACGGAGCGGGAGCGGCTGCTCAGACTGGAGGAGCACCTGCACGAGCGGGTGGTCGGCCAGCACGAGGCGGTCACGGCGGTGGCCCAGGCGGTGCGCCGGGGCCGGGCCGGGATGGGCGACCCGGAGCGGCCGACCGGCTCGTTCCTCTTCCTCGGGCCGACCGGCGTCGGCAAGACCGAGCTGGCGAAGGCCCTGGCGGCGCTGCTCTTCGGGGACCCGGACCGGATGATCCGCTTCGACATGAGCGAGTTCCAGGAGAAGCACACCGTCTCCCGGCTGGTGGGTTCCCCGCCCGGGTACGTCGGCTACGACGAGGCGGGGCAGCTGACCGAGGCCGTGCGCCGCAAGCCGTACAGCGTGCTGCTCTTCGACGAGGTGGAGAAGGCGCACCCGGACGTCTTCAACCTGCTGCTCCAGGTGCTGGACGACGGGCGGCTGACCGACTCCCAGGGGCGTACGGTCGACTTCCGGAACACCGTGGTGATCATGACCAGCAACATCGGGTCGCAGCGGATCCTCGAGCGCGCCGGCGCGGTGGACGCCCGGAGCGGGGCACCCGACCAGGCGCTGCGGGACGACCTGATGCGCGACCTGCGCCAGCAGTTCAGGCCGGAGTTCCTGAACCGGATCGACGAGGTGATCGTCTTCCACGCGCTCACCCGGAAGGACCTGCTGTCGGTGGTCGACCTGCTGCTGGAGCGCAGCCGGCGCCGGCTCAGGGCGCAGGACGTGCGGCTGGAGGTCACCGAGGCGGCCAAGGAGTGGCTGGTCAACCGTGGTTACCAGCCCGAGTTCGGGGCCCGGCCGCTGCGCCGGACGATCCAGTCGGAGCTGGACAACCGGGTGTCGAACCTGCTGCTGGACGGCACGGTGCGGGAGGGGGACACGTTGATCGTGGACGTGGGCGACGGCGAGCTGGTGGTCACCCTGGCGCGGCCGGAGGCGTCCGCGGACGTCGCGGTGGCGGAGCAGGGAGCGCCAGCGGCAGGGTGACCGGGGGCCCGGCGAGCGGGTCGGGCCGCGCGCGGTCGGGCCGGCGGGCAGAGAGGCAGACAGGGCAGGCAGGCGGGCAGACCGGCAGGCCGGCGGTCCGCGGGCGGGTTCGGGCGTACTCCCGTGGGAGTACGCCCGAACGCCACTGGTGGAGGACGCGTGGGGAGGCGGCGCGGGTCTAGCCTTCCGGGCATGATGCCGCGCACGCCCCCGCCGTCGGAGGACCCCCCGGTCGGGCCGGGGGTACCGGAGCCGCCCGGGCCGCCCGAGCCGTGGCGCCCGCCGTGGGTGCGGGCGGCCAAGGCGGGCTGGCCGCTCGGGCTGGCGGCCGCGGCCGCGCTGATCCAGGTGGTCGGGTCGACGTTCGCCGCCCGGAACCAGCCCGGCCGGGTCCCGCTGGACGGGCTGGGCTACTTCCTGCTGCTGGTCGGCCCGGCGCTGCTGGTGCTGCGCTGCCGCCGGCCGGTCGCGGCGGTGCTCGGCACCTCGGTGGTCACGGCGGTCTACCTGGGCGCCGGGTACCCGTACGGGCCGGTGTTCCTGAGCTGGCTGATCGCCTGCTGCGCGGCGATCGGCGCCGGGCACCGCCGGGCGGCCTGGGCGGGTCTGGCCGGTGTGTACCTGGTGCACGTGCTGGTCACCTTCGTGCTCCCGGAGGACTGGCAGCGCACGGCGTCGTCCGGTGTCGCCTGGCAGGAGGAACTCGGCCTGCTGGCCTGGCTGTTGCTGGTCGCGGTGGGCGCCGAGCTGGTCCGGTTCCGGCGGGAGCGGATCGCCGCGCACCAGGCCTACCGGCAGCAGTTGGAGCAGCGCCGGGCGAACGAGGAGCGGCTGAGGATGGCCCGGGAGCTGCACGACATCCTGGCGCACAGCCTGTCGCTGATCAACGTCCAGGCGGGGGTCGCGCTCGCGCTGCTGGACCGCCGGCCGGAGCAGGCCCGCACCGCGCTGGTCACCATCAAGTCGACCAGCAAGGAGGCGCTGGGGGAGGTCCGCCAGGTCCTCGCGACGCTGCGCGGGCCCGGTGCGGCGCCGCGCGGACCGGCGCCCGGGCTGGACCGGCTGGACGAACTCACCGACCAGGCCGACCGGGTGGGCCTGGCCGTCGAGGTGCACGAGGACGGTGACCGGCGGGCGCTGTCCGCCGCCGTCGACCTCACCGCCTTCCGGATCGTCCAGGAGGCGCTGACCAACGTGATCCGGCACTCGGTGGCCCGGCAGGCCGTCGTGGTCCTGGACTGGCGGGATCCGGCGGTGCTGGTGGTCCTGGTCGAGGACCCGGGCCCGGCCGTGCTGGGCGACGCGGGCGGTTCGGGCAGCGGACTGGCGGGGATGCGCGAACGGGCCGGCGCGTTCGGTGGCACCATCACGGCGGGGCCGCTGCCCGGCGGCGGCTTCCGGGTCAGGGCGGAGCTGCCGACACCGAAGGCGGAGAGTGAGTGATTCGGGTACTGCTGGCGGATGACCAACTGCTGGTCCGGGCCGGGTTCCGCGCCCTGCTCGACCTGGAGGACGACCTCACGGTGGTCGGCGAGGCGGACGACGGCGAGGCGGCGGTCCGGCTGGCCCGCGAACTCCTGCCGGACGTCGTGCTGATGGACGTCCGGATGCCGCGGATGGACGGCCTGGAGGCGACCCGGCGGATCGCCGGGGACGAGGCGCTGTCCTCCGTACGGGTGGTCGTGCTGACCACCTTCGAGCTGGACGAGTACGTCTTCGAGGCGCTGCGTTCGGGGGCGGCGGGCTTCCTCGTCAAGGACACCGACCCGGCCGAGCTGCTGCGGGCGATCCGCGTCGCGGTGGCGGGGGACGCGCTGCTGTCGCCGGGGGTGACGCGGCGGCTGATCGGCGAGTTCGCGGCCCGCTCGAAGGGGCCCGGGGCGGCGCCGGCGGGGCTCACGGACGTCTCCGCGCTGACCGAGCGGGAGCGGGAGGTGCTGGCGCTGGTCGGGATGGGGCTGTCCAACGACGAGATCGCCCGGCGGCTGGTGGTGAGCCCGTTGACGGCCAAGACGCACGTGAGCCGGACGATGCTGAAGCTCGGCGCCCGGGACCGGGCGCAACTGGTGGTGCTGGCCTACGAGTCGGGGCTGGTGCGGCCGGGCTGGCTGGGCTGAGCGGCGGTAGGGACGCGGGCAGCCGGGCCGATCGGCGGTGGGTCCGAGGGCCGGTGAGTCCGAGGGCCGGTGGGTCCGAGCGGTGGCAGGGACGAGTGGCGACCGGGCCGAGTGGCGGTGCGCAAGGGTCCGGTACTCCCGGCCCGGCGTGTCGGGAGCCGTCCGTACTCTCCCGGGAGTACCGCAACTGTCGCTGCTGGTAGGACGCGTGATGAGAGGGCTCCGCGGCACGCTCTAGTCACCTCGGGAACCGCCCGGGGTCCTGGAGGCAACCGCCGAGGAGATGAACCGCCATGTACACGCTGCTGGCCGACTGGGACGGTCACGGTCCCGGACCCTGGATCCTGCTGGTCCCCCTGGTCTGGATCGCCGTGGTGGTCCTGGTGATCACGGTGCTGCGCCGGACGTTCTGGCGGCGCGGCTGCGGGCCCGGGGCCGGGGCGGACCACCCGATGGCCGTCCTGGGCCGCCGCTACGCCGAGGGCGACATCGACGCCGAGGAGTACCGGGCCAAGCGGGCCGTGCTCACCGAGTCGCCGCGCGACCAGTCCCGAGGGGGTGCCGGGAAGTGACGACCCTCGACCTCGTCCGGGGCACCGCCGCCCGGGTCGCCGACGCCGTCAAGGTCTACGGCGTCGGCGGCACCGAGGTCCGTGCGCTGGACCACGTGACGGTGGAGTTCCCGGCCGGGCGCTTCACCGCGATCATGGGGCCCTCCGGCTCGGGCAAGTCCACCCTGATGCACTGTGCGGCCGGGCTGGACACCCTCAGCTCGGGCCGCGCCTGGATCGGCGAGACCGAGCTCGGCCCCCTGAACGACCGGCGGCTCACCCTGCTGCGCCGCGAGCGGGTCGGCTTCGTCTTCCAGACCTTCAACCTGGTGCCCACGCTCACCGTCCTGGAGAACGTCACCCTGCCGCTCGACCTCGCCGGGGCGGCCCCCGACGAGGACTGGCTGACGGCGCTGATCGACGTCGTCGGCCTCGGAGACCGGCTGCACCACCGGCCCGGCGAGCTCTCCGGCGGCCAGCAGCAGCGGGTCGCGGTGGCCCGGGCACTGGCCGGGCGGCCGCAGGTGGTCTTCGCCGACGAGCCCACCGGCAACCTCGACTCCCGCTCGGGCGGCGAGGTGCTCGGCCTGCTGCGCCGCGCGGTGGACGAGATGGGGCAGTCGGTGGTCATGGTCACCCACGACCCGACGGCTGCCGGCCACGCCGACGAGGCGCTCTTCCTCGCCGACGGGCGGCTGGTGGACCGGATGGAGCGCCCCAGCGCCGCGGCGGTGCTGGACCGGATGAAGGCCTTCGAACGGGGGCGGTCATGACGTCCGCGGTCACCTTCCGGCTCAGCCTGCGCTCACTGCGCGCCCACAAGCGGCGGCTGGCCGGCACCTTCCTGTCCATCCTGCTCGGGGTCAGCTTCCTGACCGGCACCATGGTGCTGGGGGACACCCTCCGGGCCAACTTCGACACCCTCTTCGCCGACGCCAACGCGGGCACCGACGTGGTGGTCCGCAGCGCCGACGTGCTGGACTCCCCGGGCACCGCCGGCGGGGTGCGGGCCCCGGTGGACGCCGCGCTCGCCGACGGGCTGCGCACCGTCCCCGGGGTGGCCGCCGCAGAGCCGTCCGTCCAGGGCGCGGGCCAACTGGTCGGCTCCGACGGCAAGCCGATCGGCGGTCAGGGGCCCCCGACCCTGGCGGGCAACTGGCTCACCGACGGCCGGCTCAACCCGTACCGGCTCGCCGAGGGCCGGGCACCGGCGGCGCCGGGGGAGGTCGTGGTCAACCGGGGAGCGGCGCGGTCGGGCGGGCTGCACATCGGCTCGACCACCGTGCTGCGCACCCCCGACCCGGTCCCGGTCACCGTCGTCGGCATCGCCACCTTCGGGGCGAGCGCGGACGGCATGGGCCCGAGCACCTTCACCGCCATGACCTTCGCGGACGCCGAGCACCACCTCACTCCGAAGGGCGCCGGGCAGGCCAGTTCGATCCAGGTCCGCGCGGCGGCCGGGGTCGGCCAGCGGGAGCTGGTCGACCGGATCACCCCGCGGCTCCCGGCGGGCGTCCAGGCCATCACGGGAACGGCGGCCACCCAGGAGAGCACCCAGCTGCTGTCTGGGCGGTTCCTGAGCATGTTCACCACCCTGCTGCTGGTCTTCGCCGGGATCGCGCTGCTGGTCGCCACGTTCACCATCCACAACACCTTCGCCATCGTGGTCGCCCAGCGCACCAGGGAGAACGCGCTGCTGCGGGCGCTCGGCGCGGTGCGCGGTCAGGTGCTCGGCGCGACGCTCGCGGAGGCCTCGGCGGTCGGCCTGCTGGCCTCGCTCGGCGGCCTGCTGGGCGGGATCGGCGTGGCCACCGGCCTCAAGGCACTGTTCTCCACCCTCGGCTTCGCCCTGCCGACCGGCGGCATGGTGATCGGTGCGGCGGCGATCGTGCTCCCGTTGCTGGTCGGGACGCTGGTCGCGGTGGGCTCGGCGCTGCTGCCCGCGGTCCGGGCCGGGCGGACGGCACCGCTGGCGGCGCTGCGGGAGACGGGCGTCGACCGGGCCGGACAGGGGCGTTCCGGCACCGTCCGGGTGCTGGCCGGCGGTCTGCTGCTGGCCGGCGGAGTGCCGGTCGCCGTCCTCGGCGCCACCGACGGCCCGTCGGTGGCCCTGACGGCGGGCGGGGCGCTGGCGGTGCTCGCGGGCGTGGTGGTGCTCGGCCCGGTCGCGGCGGCGTTCGCGGTCCGGACGCTGGGCGCGCCACTGCCCCGGCTGCGCGGGGTCTCCGGCCTGCTGGCCCGGCGCAACGCGGCGCGCAACCCGCGCCGGACGGCGGCGACGGCGAGCGCGCTGATGATCGGGGTCGCGGTGGTGACGCTGTTCACCGTCTTCGGCGCATCGATCAAGGCCACCCTGGACTCCACGGTGAGCAAGTTTTTCGCGGGAGACCTGGCCGTCACCAGCCCCTCGTTCGGGGCCGGCGGCAGCGGGATCAGCCCGAAGGTGGCGGACGCGCTGGCCGGGCTGCCCGAAGTCCGGCAGGCGGTCGGGCTCGGCCGGGGCGTCGCCCGGATCGACGGGCACGGGCGGGCGCTGGACGTCACCGATCCGGCCAGGCTGCCGGGGATCGTCGACCTCGGCCGGGTCGACGGCTCGCTGGACGGGCTCGGCACGGACGGCCTGGCGGTCTCCCGCAGCGAGGCGCGGCAGCACGGCTGGCAGCTCGGACAGTCCGTCACCGTGGGCTTCACCGACGGCAGCAGCGGTCCGTTCACGATCCGCGCACTCTACGAGGGCGGCGGGCTGGCCGGTGACTACCTGGTGACCCGCCAGGCCTGGGCCCCGCACCGGGGGCAGGACGCGGACGCCATGGTCGCGGTCGGCCTGCGCGACGGCGTCTCCACCACCGCCGGCAAGGCGGCGGTGGAGAAGGCACTGGTCCCGTTCGGCAGTCCGCAGGTGCAGGACCGCGACGGCTACGCGAAGAGCGCGGCCTCCGGCGTCGACATGATGCTGTCGGTGGTCTACGCGCTGCTGGCGCTGGCGGTGCTGATCGCGCTGCTGGGCATCGCCAACACGCTGACGCTGGCGGTGCACGAGCGGACCAGGGAGCTCGGGTTGCTGCGGGCCGTCGGCCAGACCAGGGCGCAACTGCGCGGCATGGTGCGCTGGGAGTCGGTGCTGGTGGCCGCCTTCGGGACGGTCGGCGGGCTCGGGCTGGGGGCCTTCCTCGGCTGGGCGCTGGTCCGGGCCGCGGACCGCGCGGGGACGAGCTCCTTCGCGATACCGCCGGGGCAGCTCGCGGTGGTGCTGGCGGCCGGGCTGCTCGCCGGCGCGGTGGCCGGCCTCCGCCCGGCGGGGCGGGCGGCACGGCTGGACGTCCTTCGGGCGATCGCCACGGAGTGACGGCAGGGGCCAGGGTGGAGAACGGTCGGCGGGCCGAACCAACGACGGAAGGAGGCGGAGTCGTGAGCGGACGAGGAGAGGGAGCGTGCCCCCGTGCCGCCGTACCCCCCGTGCCGCCGTACCCCCCCCCGGGCCCGGTGCTCCCCGGGCCTACCGCGGGAACACCTCCCGCAGCAGCGGGTCCGGCAGTCCGCGGCGGCGCCACTCCCGCGGGTAGCCGAGCGAGACCTCCTCGAAGGGGACGCCGTCGTAGCTGGTCTTGCGGGGGATGTGCAGGTGGCCGTAGATCATCGCCGCGGTGTTGAAGCGGCGGTGCCAATCGGCCGTCAGCTCGGTGCCGCACCACTGGGCGAACTCGGGGTACCAGAGGATCTCGGTGGGGTGGCGGACCAGCGGATAGTGGTTGACCAGCACGAGCGGTACGTCCGGGTCACAGGCGGCGAGCCGCTGCTCGGTCAGCCGGACCCGCTCGCGGCACCAGGAGTCGAGGTCGGGGAACGGGTCCGGGTGGAGCATCCGCTCGTCGGCGCAGACGATGCCGCTCTCGTAGGCGGCCGCGAGGGACTCCTCCTTGGTGGTCGTCCCCGGCGCCCGGAAGGAGTAGTCGTACAGCAGGAAGAGCGGGGCGATCCGGACCGGGCCGCCCGCGCCCTGCCAGAGCGGGTACGGGTCCTCGGGAGTCACCACGCCGAGGTTCCGGCAGAGTTCGACGAGGTGCTCGTAGCGGGCGACACCGCGGAGCGTCACCGGGTCCTCGGGGTGGGTCCACAGTTCGTGGTTGCCGGGGGCCCAGATCACCCGGGCGAAGCGTTCGGCGAGCAGGCCGAGCGCCCACTCGATGCTGGTGGTCAGCTCGGCGACGTCCCCGGCGACGAGCAGCCAGTCGTCGGGGGAGGTGGGCTGGAGCTTCTCCACCAGGTCCCGGTTCTCCTGGTAGGAGATGTGGAGGTCGCTCACGGCGAGCAGCCGCCCGCCCGCTCCGGTCGGCTCCGTCGACGCGTCGCCGCGGTGTTCGGTCGTCACTCCTGCCCCCTGTGCTCACCCTGCCGATGTCGCCACAGTACGTGGCGGATGGGGGCTGTGGGGCGGGTTGGCGGGATCGCGCGTTCGAGCGGCCGGCGTCGGCGGTTCAGCTGCCGAAGTCCATGAGCACGCCGTGGGCGGAGACGGTGGTGACGGTCAGGATCGCCAGCGAGGCGATGCCGAGGGCCAGGCCGAGGAGGGCGCGGCCGCGGCGCCGGGTGCCGCGGACCAGGGCCAGCGTGGCGAGGACGATGGCGAGCGGCCCCAGGGCGATGTTGAAGATCAGCAGGCCGGGCAGGCCGAGGAGGAAGGAGGCGACGGCCAGGTTGTCGGCCTCGGCGCCGGCGCGGTCGGTGGCGGTGCCGCGGTGCTCGGTGGCGTGGTCGGTGCCGCGGTGCTCGGTGGCGGTGCCGCGGTGTTCGGTGACGGTGCTCATGGCGGTGGCGGGTCCTCTCTGGTGAGTCGGAGCGGCCGGGTCAGCGCTGCCGGAGGCGGGCGATGCCCTCGCGGGCGCCGAAGGCGAGCAGCCAGGCGGCGATGGCGGCCGAGGCGGTGAGGAAGACGGGGAGCGAGGTGTGTGCGGCGGCGCCGATCAGGACGCCCATGGCGACCAGGGCAGAGAACAGGATCATGGCTGGCCCCTCCGGCCGGTGCGGTGTCATCCGAGTTTCGGTTGACAAGTGTTCACTGACTTCGGTGTCACTCTACGCCGACTGGCCAATTTCGGCAAACACTTGTTTACTGAATGGCGTGAGTCACACCGTTGGGGCCAGACAGGCCCAGAAGCAGCAGAGTCGGCGCGCGTTGCTGGACGCGGGTCTGCACCTGCTGGCCGATCAGAACCTCGCCAGCCTCGGCGTGCGCGAGGTCACCCGGGAGGCCGGACTGTCCCCGGCCGCCTTCTACCGGCACTTCCCGGACCTCGCCGCGCTCGGGGTGGCGCTGGTCGAGGAGTCGCTGGCGAGCCTGCACGTGATGATCAGGTCGGTGCTCGCCGAGGCGGGCGGCGCCGAGGAGCTGATCGACCGTGCGGTGGACGTCATCGAGCGGCACGTCATGGATCACCGGGCGCACGTCCGCTTCCTGGCGCGCGAGCGGCACGGCGGGGTCCGGCGGGTGCGCGAGGCGATCGATGCGGAACTCGGGCGGTTCGCCGCCGAGGTGGGGGAGGCGCTGGCGCTCCAGCCGGTCTCGCGCGGGTGGAGCGGGCGGGACCTGGGGATGCTCGCCGAGTTGTACGTGGATCACATGGTGTCGACGGCTTCGGCCCTGCTGGAGGCCGTGGAGGCCGATCCGGCCAGGGCGCAGCGGATCGCCGCCACCGCGCGCCTGCAGCTGCGCCTGATCAGCGTCGGTCGGCGGCACTGGCAGGGGAGTTGACGGCTCCCCTGGCGCGCTGAGGGCGGGAACTGGCCATTGCGGCCGGAGTGACCTCTTGGGGTGGTCTTGACTCTTGACAGTGAGTCATGTCCGCGACAGCTTTGGTGGACCCCCACACCGAGAGGTCTCTCATGAAGAAGCCGCTCATAGGCATGCTCGCCGCGCTCCTGGTCGCCGGGACGACCGCCCTCGCCGGAGCCCTCCCCGCCCAGGCCGCGACCCCGGAGGCCCCCGCCTCCGTCGCCGCCGACACCGCCGCCGCGTCCGGGGCGGACGCCGCCGCGGTGGACACCAAGGCCGCCCCCCTCGCCGCCGTGACCTTCGCCGGGACGGTGGCGCTCAGCAACTGCTCCGGCTCGCTGGTCCGGATGCCCGGCTCGGCCGCGAGTGACCCGGCCCTCGTCCTGTCCAACGGGCACTGCCTGGAGTCCGGGATGCCCGGCCCCGGCCAAGTGGTCCTCAACCAGTCCTCCAGCCGGACCTTCACCCTGCTCAGCTCCACCGGCGGCCGGCTCGCGACCCTGCGCGCGACCAAGGTGGTCTACGGGGCGATGACCGACACCGACGTGTCGATCTACCAGTTGAACACCAGCTACTCCTCGATCCAGTCCCGCTACGGGATCGCCCCGCTGACGATCTCGGCCGCCCACCCCACCCAGGGCGCCTCGATCAAGGTCGTCTCCGGGTACTGGAAGAAGATCTACTCCTGCTCGATCGACGGCTTCGCCTACCGGCTGCACGAGGCCGACTGGGTCTTCAAGGACTCGGTGCGCTACACCTCCGGGTGCAACGTGATCGGTGGTACCTCCGGCTCGCCGGTGGTCGACGCGAACACCGGCCAGGTGGTCGCCGTCAACAACACGATCAACGAGAGCGGCGAGTCCTGCACCCTGGACAACCCCTGCGAGGTCGACCAGAGCGGCCGGGTGACGGTGCACCAGGGCATCGGCTACGCCCAGGAGACCTACGGGATCCCCGCCTGCTTCGCCGCCGGCAACCGCTTCGACCTCACCCTGCCCGGCTGCACCCTGCCCCGCCCGTGACCGGTGGGCCGCCCGTCACGGGCCCGGGGTGACCCCACTGACCAGCATCCGTTCCCGATGGGCCACCCGCGATCGGCGGGTGGCCCATTCGGCCGTCTACCAGGCGGCCGTCGCACCACCCGCACCGCAGAGTTGTGCCGACAAGGCAGCAGTCATGTCCGTTGACCAGATGGAGAGTTGATGACCACCACAGTGCGAAGGCTGCTGGTTTCCGCCCTGCTGATACCGCTGCTCGCGTTCGGCGGCCTGTCCGCCCCGGCGATGGCCGCCGGTGCGCAGGGCGTCGGGGCGGCCGATGCCGCCGCCGGTCGGAGCCCCGCCGACGACCCGAACGCGGACATCAAGGACCGCCTCGCGGCGATCCCCGGGGTGACCGTCACCGAGGAGAAGCCCACCACCACCGGCCACCGGTACTTCCTGGCCACCTACACCCAGCCGATCGACCACGCGCGGCCCTGGCTGGGCACCTTCCAGCAGCGCTTCAGCCTGCTGCACCGCGGGTACGACCGCCCGACCGTCTTCTACACCAACGGCTACACGCTGGGCACCACGCCGTCCCGCACCGAGCCGGCGCGACTGGTGGACGGCAACCAGGTGTCGATCGAGTACCGCTTCTTCACGCCCTCGCGCCCCGAGCCGGCGGACTGGACCAAGGCCGGCATCCGCCAGCAGGCCGCCGACTCGCACCGGCTGGTGACCGCGCTCAAGCGGATCTACCAGCAGGAGTGGATCTCCACCGGCGCCAGCAAGGGCGGCATGTCCTCCACCTACTACCGCCGTTTCTACCCGGACGACATGGCGGGCACGGTCGCGTACGTGGCGCCGAACAACACCGACGTCAACGACTACGCCGCCTACACCCAGTTCTTCCGCACGGTCGGCACCGCGGAGTGCCGGGCGGCGCTGAACGCGGCGCAGCGGGAGCTGCTGGTGCGCCGCGACCGCCTGGAGGCGCGCTACGTGGCGGACAACAAGACCGCGGGCTCGACGTTCAACACCCTGGGCACGCCGGACCGGGCCTACGAGGCGGGTGTCCTCGACGTGGTCTGGGCGTTCTGGCAGTACAGCACCGAGGCGGACTGTGCGAAGGTCCCGGCCGCCGCGACCGCGACCGACGACGAGCTGTACGCCTGGTTCGACGCGCAGTCCGGCATCACCGGCAACAGCGACCAGTCGCTGGCGAAGTACACCGCCTACTACTACCAGGCCGCCACCGAGCTGGGTGCGCCGTTCTTCGACGTCTCGTACCTGAAGGACCAGCTGCACTACGACTACAAGGAGCTCTACTCGGCTCGCTCCTACGTGCCGAAGGAGATCCCGACCACCTTCAACCCGTACGCGATGCGTGACATCGACCGCTGGGTGAAGCGCGACGCCGAGCGGATCATGTTCGTCTACGGCGGCAACGACCCGTGGGGCGCCAAGCCGTTCAAGCTCGGCCGGGGCAGCGAGGACAGCTACGTCTACACCGTGCCGGGCGGCAACCACGGCTCCAACATCGGCAAGCTGCCGGCCGCGGAGTCGGCCGAGGCGACCGCCAAGGTGCTGGAGTGGGCCGGTCTGGCCGACCACGACTCGGCCCGCTCGCTCGCCAAGGCGCAGCAGATCCCGCCGTTCGGCCCGCTCGACGAGGAGGGCCAGAAGCTGGAGCGCCGCCCGCTGTAGTCGGGACCGCGCTACCAGGAGGCCACCCCCGCCGGGGTGGCCTCCGTGCGTTCCGGGGCTCCCCCGCGTCCCCAGGCCCGTGTGTTCCCGGGGCCCGTGCGTTCCGGAGCCTTTCCGCGTTCCGGGCCGGCCGCGCGCCCCGGGCCGGGCCCGAGGGCGTCGCGCGACGCCGTCCGCCCCCTTACCGAAGCAGTGAATCGGTGCTTCAATGCTTCCATGGCCTACCGACGCACGCCCGCCGTCCAAGCCCGGCTGGACGCCCAGCGTGAGACGGTGCTCCAGGCCGCCGTCCTGCTCCTCGCCGAGCGCGGGTACGGCGGTTGCACCATGGCCGCCGTGGCGGACCGCGCCGGGATCGCGACCGGGAGCCTCTACCAGCACTTCGCCAACAAGGCCGAGCTGTCGGTGGAGCTGTTCCGGCGGGTGGTGACCCGCGAGATGGACGCCGTCAACGCGGCCGTCGCCGCCCGGGAGACCCCGCAGGACCGGATCGCCGCCGTCGTCGAGACCTTCGCCTCCCGGGCGCTGCGCGCGCCCCGGTTGGCATACGCGCTGCTGGTCGAGCCGGCCGACGCGGTGGTCGACGGCGAGCGCCTGGTGTTCCGGCGGGCGTTCCGGGACGTGATCGCCACCGAGATCGCCACCGCCGTGGCCGACGGCGAACTCCCCGAACAGGACCCGGTGCTGACCGCGGCCGCCCTGGTCGGCGCGGTCGGCGAGGCGCTCGCCGGCCCGCTCTCGGCCGCACCCGGCCGGCGCGGCGCACCCGCCGGGCCCGCCACCGCCACCGCCACCGCCGCCCAGCCCGTACCCGCCACCGTCGCCGGAGCGCTCCCGGAGCCCGCACCTGCCCAGCCCGCACCCGCCACCGGCGCACCCACCGAGCCCGCACCCGCACCCGCACCCGGGGCCGCCGCCGTGGTGGTTCCCGCCCTGGTCTCCTTCACCCTGCGTGCCCTGGGAGGACGCGATGACAGCGACGCATGAGGTCACCAACCAGGTGCCCCTGCCGTACGGCCACGACACCGCCGCCGACCCGACCCTGCTCGCCGCGCTGCACCGGGCCGGCGCCGGCTGGGCCGAGCCCGAGCTGCGGGAGCTCGGCCGGTTGGCCGGCTCCGAGCAGGCGGCCGAGTGGGGTCGGCTGGCCAACGAGAACCCGCCGGTGCTGCGCACCCACGACCGCTTCGGCCACCGGGTCGACGAGGTCGAGTTCCACCCGGCCTGGCACGAGCTGATGCGCACCGCCGTCTCCCACGGCCTGCACGCGGCGCCCTGGCGGGACGACCGGCCCGGCGCGCACGCGGCCCGCGCCGCGAAGTTCCTCGTCTGGAGCCAGGTCGAGGCCGGCCACACCTGCCCGATCTCGATGACCTACGCCGCCGTCCCGGCGCTGCGCGCGAACCCCGCCCTGGCGGCCGAGTTGGAGCCGCTGCTGGCCGCGACCGAGTACGACTTCGGGCTGCGCGAGCCGCGCACCAAGCGCGGGCTGATCGCCGGCATGTCGATGACGGAGAAGCAGGGCGGCTCGGACGTCCGCACCAACACCACCACCGCGACCCCGCAGGCGGACGGCACCTACCGGCTGACCGGCCACAAGTGGTTCACCTCCGCGCCGATGTCCGACCTCTTCCTGACGCTCGCCCAGGCGCCCGGCGGCCTGAGCTGTTTCGTGCTGCCGCGGGTGCTGCCGGACGGGAGCCGCAACCGGCTCCAGCTGATGCGGCTCAAGGACAAGCTGGGCAACAAGTCCAACGCCTCGGCCGAGTTGGAGTACGACGGTGCCGTCGGCTGGCTGGTCGGCGAGGAGGGGCGCGGGGTGCCGACCATCATCGAGATGGTCAACATGACCCGCCTGGACTGCACCACCGGCGCCGCCGCCGGGATGCGCTACGGCGCCACCCGGGCCGTCCACCACGCCCTCCACCGGCGTGCGTTCGGCAAGGCGCTGGTGGACCAGCCGCTGATGCGCAACGTGCTCGCCGACCTGGTGGTGGAGTCCGAGGCGGCGACGGCCGTCGCGATGCGCCTCGCCGAGGCCACCGACCGGGCGCTGGCCGGGGACGGGACGGAGTCGCTGGTCCGGCGGCTGGGCCTGGCGGTGGCCAAGTACTGGGTCTGCAAGCGCGGTCCGGCGCACGCCGCCGAGGCGCTGGAGTGCCTGGGCGGCAACGGCTACGTCGAGGAGTCCGGGATGCCGCGGCTCTACCGGGAGGCGCCGCTGGTGTCGATCTGGGAGGGCTCCGGGAACGTGGCCGCCCTGGACGCGCTGCGCGCGATGGCCAGGCGCCCGGAGACCGTGGAGGCCTTCCTGGGCGAGCTCGACGCCGCGGCCGGGGCGGACCGCCGGCTGGACGCCGCCGTCGCCGACCTGCGCAAGCAGTTGTCGGACCCCGCCGACCTGGAGTTCCGGACCCGTCGGCTGGTCGAGTCGATGGCGCTGGCCCTGCAGGGCTCGCTGCTGGTGCGCCACGGCAGTGCGGCGGTGGCGGACGCGTTCTGCGCCAGCCGGCTCGGCGGCGACCACGGCGCAGCCTTCGGCACGCTGCCCTCCGGCGTCGACACCACCGCGATCATCGACCGGGCCCGCCCGGTGCCGGCGTGACCGGCACCGAGGCCGCGGACGTCCGGGCGTTCTGGCAGGCGCTGGGCCTGCCCGGGCTGATCGACGTGCACACCCACTTCATGCCGAAGAACGTCATGGACAAGGTGTGGGCGTACTTCGACGCCGCGGGCCCGCTCGTCGACCGCCCGTGGCCGATCACCTACCGGGTGGCCGAGTCCGAACGCGTCGACCGGCTGCGGGAGTTCGGCGTCCGCGCGTTCACGTCGATGCTCTACCCGCACAAGCCCGGCATGGCCGCCTGGCTGAACGCCTGGGCGGCGGACTTCGCCGCCCGCACCCCGGACTGTCTGCACACCGCGACCTTCTTCGCCGAGCCCGAGGCACCCGGCTACGTGGCGCGGGCGCTCGAGGACGGCGCCCGGGTGTTCAAGGCACACCTGCAGGTCGGCGGCTACGACCCGACGGACCGCCGGCTGGACGAGGTCTGGGGGATGCTCGCCGAGAGCGGGACGCCGGTGGTCTGCCACTGCGGATCCGGGCCGGTGGCCGGCAAGTTCACCGGCCCCGGTCCGATCGGGGAGGTGCTGGACCGGCATCCCGGACTGGTCCTGGTGGTCGCCCACCTCGGCATGTCCGAGTACCGCGACTTCCTCGACCTCGCCGAGCGGCACCCCTCCGTCCGGCTGGACACCACCATGGCGTTCACGGACTTCGTCGAGGCCGACGACCCGTTCCCGCGCACCGAACTGCCGCGCCTGCGGGCCCTCCGGGACCGCGTGCTGCTCGGCAGCGACTTCCCCAACATCCCGTACCGGTACGTCCACCAGCTGGAGGCGCTGGCCGGGTTGGGCCTGGGGGAGGAGTGGCTGCGGGCCGTCTGCCACGACAACGCCGCCGCGCTCTTCGGCCTCTGACGCGCCGGCCGGCCGCCCTACCCCGGCCGGCCGCACGTCACCAGACCGCACGTCACCAGACGCGCGCCGCCCGGCCGTACGCTGCCCGGCCGTACGCCGAGCGACCCGCCCCTCGCCCCCGGCCGGCCGACCGACGCCGGCTCAACGCACCACCCGCAGCACCCCCAGCGCGTCCGCGTGCAGCCCGGGCGCGGCGGCGAGGAAGCTGTCGGACCCGGCCGTCCAGGCCGCACCGGCGGCGTCCGTCACCGTCGCCCCGGCCTCGCTCGCGATCAGTGCTCCGGGCAGCAGGTTGCCGGCGTCCCGGCCGTACTCCCAGAACAGCGCCAGGTGTCCGGAGCCGACCTGCGCCACCTGCAGCGCGGTGGGGCCGAGGTTGCGCACGGCGGGCACCGCGCCGGCCATCGCGCACAGCGACTCGCCCGCCCGGCGCAGCGCCACCGGGTCGGCCGCGACGAACGGCGGCTGGCTGGTGCCGGCGACGGTGGCCGCGAGCTCGCGCGGCAGCGGCGCGATCGCCCGCCCGTCCAGCCGGGCCCCGCCGCCCAGCACCGCCTGGTACGTCCACCCGGCGCCGGGGCCGGTGCCCAGCTCCGGCGCGTGCACCACGGCGAGCACCGCCGCGCCGTCCCGGATCAGCGTCGCCGTGACGGCCCAGTGCGGCTGCCCCAGCAGGTACTGCACCGCGCCGTCCGTCGCGTCGCAGAGCCACCACTCGCCCTCGGCGGGCATCGAGCCGTCCAGTTCCTCCGGCACCCACCCGGCGCGGGGGTGCAGTGCGCTCAGCCGCTCGCGGAGCTCGGCGGCGGCCGGGCCGTCGATCTCGGCGAACCGGGCGCCCGCCTCCTCCCCGGTCGCCGCCGGGGTCGGCGCGGCGGGCCGACGGGCCGCCAGCCCCGCACCGACCAGGCGTACGGCCGCCGTCACCTGCTCCGCCAGCGCCCACAGCTCGGCCGGTACGGTCTCCGCCGACACGGTCCCCATCGCCGCAGCCTCCACTGTCGTCGTCCCTTCCGCCGGGGGCCGGTCGCTCCGGCCTCCCGGGACAAGGAGTACCGTCATGGCGCTGGAACAGGACGCTCGAACGGCCCCGGATGACGGAGATCGGACACCATGGACCTTTCCGCCGCTGATCCGGACACCGTGCTGGACCAGCTGGACCGCCGTCTGGTCTGCGCCCTGCAGGTCGACGGACGGGCCGAGCCCGGCCGCATCGCCGAGGTGCTCGGCGTCTCCGCCCGGACGGTCACCCGCCGACTGGGCCGGCTGCGGCAGACCGGGGTGCTGCGGGTGGTCCGGCTGCCCGACGTCGAGGACGCCGCGGTGGGCGCGCTGCTGCTCCGGGTCCGGGTGCTGAGCGGGGCGGTGGACGCGGTCGCCCGGGCGCTGGCCGACCGGCCCGACGTGCCCTTCGTCGACGTGATGCTCGGCGGCCAGGAGGTCGGCGCCGTCATGCTGACCGACGCCGGGGCCCGCGACCGCCTGCTGTACGGGCAGTTGCCCGCGACCAGCGCGGTCGTCGAGACCACCACGCACGCCGTGCTGCACGCCTTCGCGGACGCCGGGCAGTGGCGGGCCGGCCAGCTGACGGAGGCGGAGGTCGCCGCGCTCGCCCGGCCGGTCGTGCCGCGTCCCGCGGTGCCGCCGCCGACGGACGAGCTCGACCGTGCGCTGCTGGCCCGGCTGGGCGAGGACGCCCGGCAGTCGCACGCGGCGCTGGCCGGAGCGGTCGGCGCCGCGGAGTCGACCGTCCGCCGCCGGCTGGGCAGGCTCGACGAGCTGGGGCTGCTGCGCACCCACGCCACCGTCGACCCGAGGCTGCTCGGGATGGCCGTGGACGCCAACCTCTGGCTGGACGTCCCGCCGGGTCGGCTCGCGGAGGTCGGCACCGCGCTCGCCGGTCATCCGCAGGTGCACGGGGTGTTCGCCACCAGTGGTCCGGCCAACCTGCTGGCCACCCTGTTCTGCGCGGACCACGGCGGCCTCTACCGGTTCCTCACCGAGACCCTGGGCCCGCTCGGGGTGGCCCGGGCCGAGACCACGATCACCGCCCGGGCGGTGAAACGGGCGGGTGTCGTGCTCCGCCGCCCCGGGGCCGATCCGCGGCCCGGCGTACGCACCGAGCCACGTTCCGGCGCACGCCCCGACCGACACCCCGACCGACACGCCGGCTGACGCCCCGACCGACACCCCGACCGACACGCCGGCTGACGCCCCGGCCCCGACCCGACCCAGCCCCGCCCCGGCCCCGACCCGACCCAGCCCCGACCCGACCTGACCCCGACCCGGGCCGTGACCCGGCGGGTACCGATCATGACCTGGCGGGTAATCGACGCCCCGCGGGTCGCCGGGCAGGCTGGAGGCGTCCGGTCGGCGCACGGCCACCGGCAACCAGGACCCGAACCCCCTCAGGAGGCTGATCCGCCGTGTCCGCCCACACCCTGACGCCGCCCACGCGCCCCGCCGACTCCGTCCTCTCGCTGCGGACCGTGCGCGGGGTGCTCGCCCTGGACGCACTGGTCACCGGCGGCAACGGCCTGGCCTACCTGATCCTCGCCGGTCCGGTCGGCGAGCTGCTCGGCGTCGGTCGGTCCACCCTGGTCGAGCTCGGGGCCTTCCTCACCGTGTACGCGGTGGCGGTCGGCGCCCTGGCCGCCCGCAGGCGCCCGCCGCGGGCGGCCGTGTGGACGGTGACCGGCCTCAACGCGGTGTGGGTGGTGCTCAGCCTGGTCGCGCCGGAGGTCTGGTTGGAGCCGACCACCGCCGGGTCCGTCTGGATCGCCGCGCAGGCCGCGGTGGTGGCCCTGTTCGTGGCCCTGCAGTCCACCGCCCTGCGCCGCGCCGACCGCACCTGAGGTCCGGACCGTACGGACGCCCCTCCGTCCGCCCGCCTGACCGCCCGCTCCTACCGCTCCGGCCCCACGGCGGACTGCAGGAACCGGACCGTCTCCGCGTCCGCCGGGAGGAAGGTCTCCATGGCCAGCTCGGAGACGGTCACGTCCAGCGGGGTGTTGAAGGTCGCGATGGTGGACAGGAAGGACAGCACCCGCCCCTGGTGCGCGATCCGCAGCGGCAGCGCGAACGGGAACGCCTCGGTGGTGTCCTCCTCCGCCGTGCCCGCGCCGGACGCCGGCTCGGGGTACCCGGAGACCTCCTCGTAGAGTCGGCGCAGCGGCTCGGAGCGGACCAGGTCGATCTGGTGCTCCATCCGCTCCAGCAGGTGCCGACGCCACTGGCGGAAGTTGACGATGCGCGGCGCCACGCCCTCGGGGTGCAGGGTGATCCGCATCGCGTTGGGCGGGTCCTGCAGCAGGTGCGGGGCGACGCCGTCGAGGAGCAGGCCGAGCGCGCGGTTGGCGGCCAGCACCCGGAAGGCGCCGTCGACGACCAGGGCGGGGTAGGGGTCGTGCGCGGCGAGCAGGCGCTCCAGGCCGCCCCGCAGCGCCGCCATCGAGGGGTCGTCCAGCGGCGTCTCGGGGTAGAGGGGGGCGTAGCCGGCGGCGAGCAGCAGCGTGTTGCGTGCGCGGACGGGGACGTCCAGGTGTTCGGCCAGCCGCAGCACCATCTCCTGGCTGGGCCGGGAGCGGCCGTTCTCGACGAAGCTGATGTGCCGGGCCGAGGAGTCGGCCAGCAGGGCCAGTTGCAGTTGGCTGAGCTGCCGTCTCTCCCGCCAGCCGCGCAGCAGTGCGCCGACGCCCGTCCCCACCCCGGTCCCCATGCCCGCCATGATCGTCATGGTCGACGACGGTACTGGACCGGGCCGGTCGGGCGGGAGAGGGCCGGGTGCCCGCTCGGGGAGGTCCGGACGCGCTCGGGGAGGTTCAGACGCCGGTGCTGGACCCGGGGCGGATCACCATCATCACCACGACCACGGCCCACAGCAGGTTGAACACCCCGGCCGTCATCGGCAGCAGTCGCAGGCTGCTGACGGCCTTGGCGTGCCGCTCGTCCGAGTCGTCGAGGCCGAGTGCGTCCACCGCGGCCTGTTGTCCGGGCAGCACGAAGAGCAGCAGCGAGAGCGCGGCGATCGCGGTGAGCACCATCGAGACGATCAGCCAGGACTGGCCGAGCACGTCCATCACCTGGGCCAGGCCGATCCCCAGCACGGGCACCGCGATCCCCAGCAGGGCGTAGACCTGGGTGATCCGGTGCAGGATGCGCAGCACGCCGGCGTCCGAGGCCTGGTCCGGTCCGCCGGCCAGCGCGGCCCTGGCCCGCCGCGGGAACATGCTGACGGCCACCGCGACCGGGCCTATGAACAGGACCGACGCGAGGACGTGCAGGCTCAGCAGGAACTTGGCCATGGCGGGGACACCCTTAATCCGGCGGTGGGCAGCTGGTGGGGCGGGCGCCCGGTGGACACCGGTGGACATCCGCCGCGACCAGGCACGCTAACACCGCTTACGCACCGGGCCGCCGCGCGGGTCGTCGCCGCCGGGCCCGTCCGCCGCGCCCGTCCGGCGGGCCCGGACGCGCGCCGTCCGCCTGCTCGGCCCGCCAGACCGCTCGGTTGTCCCGCCCGCTCAGCCCGCGGTCGTCAGCTCCACGACCTCCGGTGCGGCGGTGCTGACGGCTGCGACGGCGGCGTCGTGCTCCCGGTCGGTCCAGTCGAGCAGGTGCAGGTCCTGGTGCCGGCTGCGCAGCGGGGGGCCGGGCGGGACGTCCAGGGGGAGGGCGGAGAGGTCGACGCCGGCCAGGGTGTCCAGGGTGGCCCGGCCGATCTTGATCAGTGACTCCTTGCGGACCCACTGGCGCAGGAAGGCCCGGTCCGGCTCCGGTGCCGCCTCGACCCGGGCCAGTTCGGCCGGGGTGAGGACCCGGCGGGCGACGGCGCGCAGCGATCCGCTGCGCCCGGCCAGTTCGACGTCGACGCCGACCGGGTGGCGGCCGGCCCCGGCCGCGACCACGCCGCGGGTGTGGGAGAGGCTCACGTGCACGTCGGGGTGGTCCGGCAGGAAGGGCTTGCCGTGGTCGGCCAGGCCGCAGTCCGGGCACTGCTGGGCGAGCGTGACGGCGGCCACCGGGACGTCGAGGAGCCGGGCGGCGCAGAGCCGGACGAGCAGGTGCCCGGCGGTGAAGTCGATCCGCCCGGACTCGTGCCGGAAGCGGGCGGCGCGCTCGCGCTCGACGGGGGTCAGCAGGTGCTCGCCCGCCTCGGGGTGGCGCAGCACGGCGTCGGCGGACGCGACGGCGACGAGCGGTGCGCTGTGGTCCTTGGCCTCGGTGGTCATGCCCCCAACCTAACGGCCCCGGCCGGAGTCCCGGGGCCGGGGCCGTCCTGGCGGAGCCGCTCCGCCGTTCGGCTGATCGCCGGATCGCATCCGAGGGTCTCCAGGGTGTCATTCGTCCTGTTTCGGGTTGGATGTCTCGGATTTGTGGGATTGGCAGCACATCACACGGAACGTGGCAGGTCATACACCTGCCCTTTTCTATGCGCGGAGGAATGTGTCGATGGCTCAGGGCACCGGTACGCCGGATCACAGAACGACCGCCGCCAGGGGCGTGTCCACCACCGGTCGGCGCCGGGCGGCGCGGGTCGCCGTGGCCACCGCCGTCGCCGCGCTGCCGCTGGCCGCCGTGCTGACGGTCGGTTCGGCCGCGCCGCTGGCGCCGCCGCTCGGCGCCTGCACGGGGCCGGACTGCCCGGCCACCTGGCCGCCGCCGAACAACGGCGACTTCACCGGCCGGGACGCCACCATCAACGTCTTCGCCGGCGGCGACTACACCGTGACCGGCCGTGCGGCCGAGGCCGAGGGCAAGATCGTCGCGCTGGGGAACCTCACCGTCGACAAGAGCCAGGGCGGCGGCGCCTACAACATGGGCGTCGTCGGAGTCGGTTCGCGCATCGCACCGCCCAACGGCAGCGACTTCGTGACCGCCGGCGGCAACGTCGACGTCAAGACCGGCAACCGGATCCTGATCGGCGGCAGCGACTCCAAGGGCCAGGCCTTCGGCAACCTGCGCCACGCCGGGACGGTCACCGGCACGGTCAACATCGACCCCACCGGCCGGTCGATCGCGGACGCGGACGCCGCCGCGCCGTACCGGTCGGTGCTGACCCGGATCGAGGACGTCTCCGCCTGCGTGGGCCGGGCCGCCGCGACCGGGACGGTCGCCGTCACCAACAGCGAGGCGACCTTCACCGGTGACGGCACCAGCATGAAGCAGGTCTTCAACGTCACCCGGAACCTCGCCTCGTCGTCCGGCGGGCAGATCGGCCTGGTCTTCCGCGGCATCCCGGACGGCGCCACCGTCGTGGTCAACATGCTCGGCGACAGCCCGGTCATCAACACCTACACGGGCACCGGCCTGGCGGGGGACCAGACCACCGAGCTGCGCCCCAGGCTGATGTACAACTTCCCGACCGCCACCGACGCCCGGATCCTCGGCGGCGCCCAGTTCCAGGGGTCCGTCATGGCCGGCAACCCGGCCGGCACCACGACCATCGGCCAGGCCGGCACGAACGGCCGGGTCTACCTGGCGGGCAACCTGATCCACACCGGCACGGGCGGCTACGAGATCCACAGCTACCCGTTCGACGGGGACCTGCCGGACTGCCGGGTGACCCCGAGTCCGACGCCGACCTCCTCGTCGCCTTCGCCCTCGCCGTCCCCTTCCCCTTCGCCGACCCCCACCTCGCCGACCCCCACCTCGCCGAAGCCGACGTCCCCCACTCCCACCTCCCCGCGGCCCACCTCCCCGCGGCCGACTCCCACTCCCACCTCGCCGCGGCCCACCTCCCCGAGGCCGACCTGGCCGTCGCCGACCTGGACGCCCACGTCCCCGACCGCGACCCCGACCTCCCCGTCCCCGACCGCGAGCAGCACCTCGCCCTCGGCGAGCTGGTCCAGTTCCGGCCCCGCGCCGACCAGCCACCACCCGTCCGGTCACCCGGGCAGCCACCACCCGGGTGGCGGCGGTGAGCTGCCCTCGACCGGTGCGGGCAACGCGCCGGTGGTCTTCGGGCTGGCCGGTGTCGGCCTGCTCGGTCTGGGCGGTCTCGCCGTCCTCGCCGCCCGCCGCCGCGGCCGGCACAGCTGAACGACCCCCACAGGGCGGGTGCGTGCGTGACGTCTGAGCGCACCCGGAACCCGAGGTGACGGCACAGGCCGCCCGGTCCGCATCCGACCGGGCGGCCTGTGCCGTGCCGTCCCTGTGCCCGGCCGGACACGCGGCCGGGGCCGGGGCCGGACACGCGGCCGCCCCCGGGTCCGGTCGCGGTCACGGGGGGGGGAGATGGCGAACGGGACGGGCGGCGGTCAGTGCCGCCGCGGGTAGTCGGCGAGCCCGGCGGCCAGCAGGCCGAAGGCCCGTTCCACCGCCTCCCGGGCGCGGGTGCGCACCGCTTCGACCGGTTCCCCGGCCACCACCGCCCGGCGGATCTCTCCGAGCACCGCGCGGTGGGCCCCGGCGACGGCGCCGGCCACGATCCGGGGGAGCGGGTCGGCCGGGGCGGCGGCCGACTCCTCGGCCAGCACCTCGGCCAGCGCGGCCTCGGAGCGCTCGCCGAGTTCCAGCAGCCGGGCGCGCAGGGCCGGGCTGTCCGCGACGATCCGCCAGAAGGCGGTCATGCCGGGGTCCAGTCCGACCGTCGGTTCGCCGGCCTCGACCGCGGCCAGCAGGTCGGCCCGGACGGCGTCGACCGCGGAGCTGCCCGGGGGCCGCCGCCGGACCACTCCGGCCAGGTGGGCGACCACCTCGTCCTGCCGGTCGAAGAAGAGGTCCTCCTTGGTCGGGAAGTAGTTGAACACGGTGTTGGGGGAGACCCCGGCCGCCCGGGCCACCTCGACCACCGTGACCCGGTCGAACCCGTGCTCGGCGAACAGGACCATGGCGGTGCCCGACAGGAGCTCCCGGGTCTGCTGCTTCTTGAGTTCGCGAAGTCCCATGGCGGCATCCTACGGGCGAATCATGGTGTCACAGTAAATTTGCAGTGACACCAAAAATATCGGGTACGGTGACGGCATGACCTTCACCTTCGGCATCTATCCCGGCGGCCTGCTCGGCGACGAAACCTCGGTGATCGAGCCCGTCCGCCCCGACGACCCCGCCCTGATCGCCGCCGCCCTGAGCGAACTCCAGGGCGACGCGCCCGAGTTCCTCGTCCGCGCCTACCGCTCGTACCCCACCGGGGAGCACACCCCGGAGCGGCCCGAGCAGTACGCCGGGCAGGGCCGGCGGCTCGACCTGGTGCTCCAGTACCGCGAGCGCAGCGGGGAGTCGGCGGGCTGGCTGGACTTCGTCCGGCACACCGTCCGGACCGACGGCGGGCGGATCGCCCTGCTGCAGATCTGCGAGGAGCCCAACGCCGACCTGCCCGTCCTGGACGGCAGCGTCCCGGGCGTGCGCCGGGCGCTGGTGGAGGGAGTGGTCGCCGCCAAGGAGGAGGCGCTGGCACACGGGTACGACCTGGCGGTCGGCTTCAACGCGGTGCCGGTCTTCGACCCGGCCGACACCTTCTGGCCGGAGCTCGGACGCCTCGCCGACGAGCGCTTCCACCGCGCGCTGGACTACGTCGGCCTGGACTTCTTCCCGGACGTCTTCCGTCCGCTGCCGCCGGACCGGCTCGCCGACGGGGTGCGGGCCGTGCTCGCGGGCTTCCGGCGGGACGCCGCCCGGGCCGGCATCGCGGCCTCGGTGCCGATGCGGATCTGCGAGCACGGCTGGCCCACCGGCCCGGGGCGCGACGAGGCGCGGCAGGCCGAGGTGGTCGAGGAGGTGGTCCGCACGGTGGCCGGCCTCGCCGCCGAACTCGCCGTCAGCGGTTACGCGTTCTTCGGCCTGCGGGACGCCGACAGCGCCGGCGCGGGGCTGTTCCACCACTTCGGGCTGCTGCGCGACGACTACTCCCGCAAGCCGGCCTTCGACGTCTACCGCCGGCTCGTGGCGGAGCTGACGGTGGTTCCCGCCGCCTCGCGGGCCTGAATCGCCGACGGGCCGGCGCCCGGCGTGGCGGGACGACGGGCCCGCGGCCGGCCGGGCTCAGCAAGGGCAGGGCTCGGATCGGGCCCGGCTCGGGGTCGCCCCGGCTCGGATCGGGCCCGGCTCAGGGTTGCCCCGGCTCGGCCCGGCCCGGCGCGGAGCCGCCCCGGCTCAGAGCGAGCCGAAGAAGCGGTCCACCGTGCGGCGGTCGGCGGCGACGCCGTGCACCGGTTCGCCGACCACCCGGCCGGCCAGCGCGACGGCGAGCTCGCCCACGTCCCTGCGCAGCCGGTTCGTCACCTCGGTCTGGTCGGCGGCGATCCGCGCGTGCGCGGCGGTGACCAGTCGGCTGCGTTCCCGGGTCGCCTCCTCGCGGGCCGCGGTGACGGCGGCCGCACCCCGTTCGGCGTACTCCTGGCGTATCCGCGCCGCCCGGAGCCGGGCCCGGGCCAGCTCGTGCCGGCCGGCGTCGCGGGCGGCCTCGGCCTCGGCCCGGACGGCCTCCGCCCGCAGGGTGCGGCCCTCGGTGGCCTCCCAGCGTTCCGCCATGATCCGTTCGATGCGGGGGAACAGGCCGTGGCCGAGGATCCACAGGACCAGGAAGAACAGGGCCAGCCCGAGGGCCAGCATGAAAGGTTCGGGCTTGAGCGGTCCGAGTTCGAAGTTCACGCAAACCTCCCTTGGTGCTGACGGACGGTCAACCGGGAGGCTTCCCAAGGATGATGGGCGTCGAACTTTACCTGGACATGACGTGTGTCACTGTCCCATGACGTACCGGACGGTCGGGCCGGTGGTCCAGCCGCCGTCCACCGCGAGCTCGGCGCCGGTGACGTAGGAGGCGTCGTCGGAGAGCAGGTAGACCACGGCGGTGGCGATCTCGGGCGCCTCGCCGACCCGGGCCATCGGGGTGTTGGGGTAGTTGCCCTCGCCGCGCCGGATGCCGACCGCGGCCGTCATCGGGGTGTAGGTCATGCCCGGGTGCACCGAGTTGACCCGGATCCGCTCGGCGCCCAGCTCGACCGCACCGATCTTGCTGAGGCCGCGGACGCCCCACTTGGAGGCGCCGTAGCCGGCGGTCAGCGCCAGGCCCATCAGGCCGGCGGCCGAGGAGATGTTGACGATCGAGCCGCCGCCGGCCGCGCGCATCGCCGGGACGACGGTCCGCATGCCGATGAACACGCCGGTGAGGTTGACCTCGACGACCCTGCGGAAGTGCTCGACGCTCTCCTCCGCCAGCAGGGAGCCGGTGGAGATCCCGGCGTTGTTGACCAGGCCGTGCACGGCGCCGAACTCCGTCACCGCGTGGTCCACCACGCGCTGCCAGTCCTCCTCCGAGGTCACGTCGTGCCGGACGAACCTCGCCCGCTCGCCGAGTTCGGCGGCGACGGCCCCGCCGTCCTCGGCCAGGACGTCGGTGATCACCACGTTGCCGCCGGCCGCGACCGCGAGCCGGGCGGCCTCGGCACCCAGGCCACGGGCGCCTCCGGTGATGATGACGGTCCTGCCGGTCAGGTCGTTCACGTCGTGCTCCTCTGGGGGGTGGGGGCGGAGAGCATGGCGACGGACACCGTCACCAGGTCGGCCAGGAAGGTCTCCTCGTCGGTCAGGGGGGCGGCCCCGGCGGCGTACTGCCGCGCCCGGTCGGCCAGCGCCGCGCCGACCAGCGTCAGCGTCAGGTCGATCCGCTCCAGCCGGACGGGTTCCGGCAGGGTGCGGACCCGCTCCTCCACCAGTCCGATCAGCCGCCAGTAGCCGCCGCCGGCGAGGGTGGGGTGCGGGGTCCGGGTGCGGACCCCGTTGCTGCGGCTGACCTGGGCGGAGATCCGCAGGCAGTGCCGGCCCCGTTCGGTGCGCAGTTCGGTGGCCTCGGCCGCGACGAGGGCGCCGAGCAGTCCGGTCAGGTCCGCGTCCGCGAGTGCGGGCAGACGCGGCGCGAGGGCCTGCTCGGCGCGTTCCTGGCGGCCGGCCATGATCGCGTCGAGCAGGCCCTCGCGGGAGCCGAAGTGGTACTGCACGGCGGACGGGTTGCTCTGCCCCGCCAGTCGGGTGATGTCCCTGGTCAGTGCGGCTTCCACGCCGCGGGTGGCGAAGAGTTCCTCCGCCGCCCGCAGCAGCCTCTCGCGGGTCTCGTGGCCCGCCGACGTCCTTGCCATGCCCGCAACTTTAATGCTGGGCATTATTAACGGCAAGGAACGCCCTCCGCCCCCGGGCTCAGGTCACCTCGCCCCGGCGGGAGAACCGCTCCGCCCGCCACTCGCCGCTCTCCAGCACCTCGGCCAGCTGCCGGGCCGCGTCCCAGACGTCGGTGTACGAGAGGTAGAGCGGGGTGAAGCCGAAGCGCATCAGGTCCGGCGCGCGGAAGTCGCCGATCACGCCGCGCTCGATCAGCGCCTGCACCACCGGGTAGCCGTCGGCGTGCCGCAGCGCCACCTGGCTGCCCCGGCGGGCGTGCTCGCGCGGGGTGGCCACCTCGACCCCGTCCAGGCCCTCGACCAGACCGATGAACAGGTCGGTCAGCGCCAGGCTCTTGGTCCGCACGGCGGCGAGGTCGGCCCGCTCCCAGACGTCCAGGCTGGCCTCCAGGGCGGCTTGGCCGAGCAGCGAGGGCGAGCTGGTGAGGAACCGGCCGATGCCCGGCTTCGCCTCGTACCCGGGCTCGAAGGCGAACGGGCGGGCGTGGCCGAACCAGCCGCTCAGCGGCTGCAGCGGACCGGCCGCCAGGTGCCGCTCGGCGACGTAGAGGAAGGCCGGCGAGCCCGGGCCGCAGTTCAGGTACTTGTAGGTGCAGCCGACCGCGAAGTCCGCCCCGGCGGCGCCGAGTTCGACCGGCACCGCGCCGACCGAGTGGCAGACGTCCCAGATCATCAGCGCGCCCGCGGCCTGCACCCGGGCGGTGATCCCGGGCAGGTCCAGCAGCTCGCCGGTGCGGTAGTCCACGTGGGAGAGCACCACCGCGGCGACGTCGCCGTCCAGGTGCCGGTCCAGCTCCTCCGGCCTGATCAGCACGCTGCGCGCGCCCTCGACCAGCCCGGTGACGCCCTCGGCGATGTACAGGTCGGTCGGGAAGGCCTCGCCGTCGCCCAGCACCGTGCCCCGCCCGGGGCGCAGCCGCAGCGCGGCCGACAGCACCTTGAACAGGTTGACCGAGGTGGTGTCGCAGACGACCACCTCCTGCGGCGCGGCCCCGACCAGCGGCGCGATCCGGCGCCCGAGCCGGTACGGCTGCTCGAACCAGCCGGCGTCGTTCCAGCTGCGGATCAGCTCCCGGCCCCACTCCTCCTCGACCACCTGGCGCACCCGCTCCGGGGTCCGCACCGGCAGCGCGCCGAGCGAGTTCCCGTCCAGGTAGACGACGCCGTCCGGCAGGGCGAACTCCTTGCGGAACGCCGCCAGCGGGTCGACGCCGTCCAGCGCCGCGCACTCCTCGCGAGTGATCATGCCCATCCCCTCGTTCACAGCTCGTCCCGGATCGTCCACAGCTCCGGGAACACGTCCTGTTCGGCCGACTTGCGCAGCCAGGTCAGCCCGCTCGAGCCGCCCGACCCGGGCTTGCCGCCCATCGTCCGCTTCACCGCGGACAGGTGGCGCTGGCGCCAGCGGGTGACCCGCTCGGCGACGTCCAGCAGCGCCTCGCCGAGCGGCTGCAGGGCCGCGTGCTCCGGGTCGGTGTAGACCAGGCGCCAGGCCGCCGCGACCTCCTCGGAGGGGCGGTAGCGCTGCGCGGAGGGCTCCGCGCGCAGCGGCAGCCCCCGGCGGGCCAGCAGGGCCAGCGCGTCGTCGTACAGGCTGGGCGCGCGCAGCGCCTCGTCCAGTTCGGCCCGGGTCTGCGGCATCCCGTCGTACATCGACAGCAATGCGGGGTTCTTGTTGCCGAGCAGGAACTCCAGGTGCAGGAAGGCCGAGGACTGGAAGCCGGAGGCCTCGCCGAACGCCGGGCGGAAGGCGTTGAACTCCTGCGGGGTCATGGTGGCCAGCAGGTCCCAGGACTCCACCAGCACGTTCTGCGCGTGGGCGCCGCGCCGCAGGGCGGCCAGTGCGGCGGGCAGGTCGTCCTCGCGCAGCGCCTGCTGGGCGAGCGTCCACTCGTGCCGCACCAGGTCGAACAGCAGCTCCATCACCTGGGTGGTGACGATGAACGACAGCTCGGCCGGTATCTTGCTCTGCGGCTGCTGCAGGCTGTGCAGCTCCTCCAGGCGCACGTACCGGGAGTACGGTGTGCCGCGACCCGGTTCCCCACGCCGACCGAACGACAGGTTGGGTGTCTCCACCGTGTCGTGCCCCATCCCGATTCCTCCTGATCCACCCGGGCGCGTCGCCCGGACCGGCGACCAGGCGGACGGCCTGGTTCCGCCGGGGAGGCCATTGTGCGGCGGTGCCACCCCCGGCTTGAATGGTCGACGGACACCGCAACCGGTCTCGCGGCTGTCGTTTGCGAGGCGTTCGGCGGATTCGCTTTACGATCGCAAAACCACTCGTTTTCAGTCACTCAGGGAGCCGCCGTGGACGCCGTGGACCGCCGCCTGCTGGCCGAGCTGCAGACCGACGCCCGGCTCTCCTACAACGAACTCTCGCGCCGGGTGAGCCTGTCCGCACCCGCGGTGGCCGAACGGGTCCGCCGGCTGGAGGCGGACGGGGTGATCACCGGCTACCACGCCCACGTGGACCTCACCCGGGCCGGCCTGCCGATCACCGCGCTGGTCCAGATCCAGTGCTACGGCCCGCGCTGCGTGCTGCGCGACCCGCAGGTGGCCGCCTGGCCGGAGGTGCTCCAGCTCCACCGGGTCACCGGCGGGGCCTGCTGCGCCCTGCTGGTCGCGGTGCCCACGATGGCCGAATTCGAGGCCCTCTGCGACCGGCTCGGCGGCTACGGCCAGCCGTCCAGCTCGATGATCCTCTCCAGCCCGGTGCCCTGGCGCCCGGTGGTCGCGCCGTAGGGCGTCCCGTCCGGCGGCCCGGGGCCGGGCGGGGCGCGGTAGGTTCCTCGGCATGTCGAACGAGCGTCACGTCCTGCTGCTGTCCGGGAGCCTGCGCGCCGGTTCCACCAACGAGACGGTGCTGCGCACCGCCGCCGCCGTGGCGGCCGCCACGGCGGGCGTGCGGGCCACGTACTTCGAAGGGCTGGCCGCGCTGCCGCACTTCAACCCCGACCACGACACCGACCCGCTGCCCGGGCCGGTGGCCGACCTGCGCGCGGCCGTCGCGGCCGCCGACGCGCTGCTGATCTGCACCCCCGAGTACGCCGGCACGCTGCCCGGCTCCTTCAAGAACCTGCTGGACTGGACGGTCGGCGGCACGGAGATCTCGGACAAGCCCTCGGCCTGGATCAACGCGGCCGGCCCGGGCCGCGGCGGCGGCGCCGAGGCGACCCTGCGCACCGTCCTCGGCTACACCGGCGCGGCGGTCGTGGACGGGGCCTGCGCCAGGATCCCGCTGGACCGCCAGGCCGTCGGCCCGGACGGACTGGTCGCCGACCCGCTGGTGCGCGAGCGGATCGGCGAGGTGCTGGCCAGGCTGACCGCGGGCTGACGACGGGCCGGGTGGCGGGCCGACGACGGGCCGAGGGCGGGCGGCCGGGCTCAGTGCGCCTCGGGCAGGTGCACGCCGAGCCCGGACAGCCCGTTCAGGAACAGCTCCACGCCGACCGCCGCCAGCAGCAGCCCGAGCAGCCGGGAGAGCACCTCCAGCGAGGTGCGGTGGGTGCGCCGCATCAGCGGTGCGAGCAGGGCCACGCAGACGTAGTTGATCACCACGACCGCGACGTAGGCCCCGGCGACGGTGGCCTTCCAGCCCCAGTCGTCCTTGGCGAGCGAGGCGACCAGGACGGCGGTGACCGCGAGCGGGCTGGCGATGTACGGCAGCAGCAGTTCGCGGATGCCGTCCACCAGCGGGTTCCGCAGGTGCTCGGCGTCCTCGTCGTCGGCGCCGAGGTGGAGGCCGAAGACCAGCGCGACCGCGTAGATGAAGAAGATCGTCCCGCCCGCGAGCTGCAGCGACTGGTCGCTGATGTGGAACAGCGTGCTGACCTCGTCCGCGGTGAAGCCGAGCACCAGGCCGATCAGCGCCGAGATGACCGTGCTCCACGCCGCCAGCCGCCGCAGCTCCCGGGTGCTCCGGGTGGTGGCCAGCCGGGCGAAGGCCAGCAGGACCTTCGGCGGGCCGACCACGGCGAAGAAGGCGATGAAGGCGCTGCTCAGGTTGAAGACGAACATGCGCCAAGCATGACCGCGCCGGTCGGCGCGGCAGCTCCGCCACGCCCCGCGGCCGGGCGCGGCGTGGTGCGGGCCGCTCCTGACGCGGATCGGGCGGCCGCGGACCGGGCGGCCGGGGGGCGGACGGTGCGGCCCGGACGGGCGCGGTCGGGAGCGGCGCGCGGAGGGCCGACGGGGGCGTGATGCGGCCGGTCCGCGGTTCATTCCGCGAACCGGCCGGATTCCCCCGGATGGCGGTCCCGGCTCGAACGGGTGCGCGCTCTCGGTTGCTATGGAGGCAGGCTGCGCCAACGGGCGGGCGGCCCCGCGCGGAAACGAGGATCCGAGATGTGTCTGAACCGTAGGGACCTGGGCCTGCTGGCCCTGCGCGGTGCGGTCGGCGGGGTGCTGATCGCGCACGGTACCCAGAAGCTGTTCGGCTGGTTCGGCGGTGGCGGCCTGGAGGGCACCACCGCGGCGATGGAGCACATGGGGTTCCATCCGGCCCGGCAGAGCGCGATCGCGGCGGGCGTCGGCGAGGCCGGCGGCGGCGCCCTGCTGGTGGCCGGACTCGCCACCCCGGCGGCCGGGGCGGTGGTGGCCGGGACGATGGCGGGCGCGGTGGCCGTGCACGCGCCGGCCGGCTTCTTCGTGACCTCCGGCGGCTACGAGTACCCGGCCTTCCTGGGCGCGACCGGGCTGGCGCTCGGCCTGGCGGGCCCGGGGCGGTACTCGCTGGACCACCTGAGCGGCCACGCCTTCGACCGGCCGTGGGTGGGCCTGCTGGCCTTCGTGGCGAGCGCCGCCGGGGCCTACGGCGTGGTGGCCCGGCGCCGGCACGTGGTGCGGCTGCGCGAGGAGCGCGCCGCGGTGGAGGCGGACGAGCAGGAGGGCTCGGGCCTGTCCTGACAGCGGCCCGGCGGCGGTGCCTCCCGGTGGGGCGGTGCCTCGCGGCGGCGGTGCCGGTGCCTCCCGGCGGCGTCACCCGGAGGCACCAGCCCTGCTGGCGGGCCCCGTCCGGCGCTCCGAGGGTGGGCGCAGAGGTGTGCCGGGCAGCCCGGCGCCGGGCAGAATCGAGGAACCGCATGAACCGCCAGCCGCTCACCCGGGGCCCGTCCGGGCCGCGCACCGGCACGCAGCACAGGGTCACCGCACAGCGCCCGGACGCGCGCGCCGGCGGGCGGCCGCCGCACCGCCGGCAGCGGGCCGCGGCCGGGGTGCTGGCCGCCGTCGCGGCCGGCGCACTGGTGCTGGCCGGGTGCTCCTCCGGCAGCAGCCCGAGCAGCGTGGCCTCCTCGGCGGTCTCCGCGGTGGAGAAGGGCGCCTCGGCCGCGGCCTCCGCGGCCTCGGCGCTGGGCTCGGCGGCCGGCGGCGCCGGGTCGGCGCTCGCCTCGGCGGAGGCGCGGGTCTCCTCGGCGCTCGCCTCGGCCGGGTCGCAGGCCTCCTCGGCGGTGGCCTCGGCCTCCTCGGCGATCGCCGGGATCAAGGGCGGGCTGGACGCCAAGGGCGACGTGACGGTCGACGGGGTGACGAGCGTGTCGGGCGGCAAGGCGCAGGCGGCGCTGACCGTCACCAACCACGGGCAGCAGTCGTACCGGTACCTGATCCAGGTGAACTTCACCGACGACTCGGGCCAGGTGCAGGACGCGACCGTGGTGACGGTCCAGGACGTGGCGGCCGGTCAGACCGCCCAGGCCGTCGCCTCCAGCAACCGGGACCTGTCCGGGACGGTGAAGGCCGTGGTGGCCAACGCGGTGCGGTACTGACCCGCAGGTCGGCGGGGGTGGCCGGGGGCGACCGAACCTTAAGCGCGGCTCAAGCCCCAACATCACCCCTTGACGGGGGAGTTGGTCTAGTCCATTTTTAATGCCCAGGTGCAGGGAGCCCCTGAACCGGCGTCACCGGCCTCGTGCCGGGGGCGCCGGTTCGGCACATCCCGGTGTCCGTCAGGCCTGATCCCGCTGATCCCGCTCGATCCCCACCCCTGATCTGTCATGTCCCGGTCGTCCGGCCCCACCCCGGACGCTGCCCACCGGGCGACGGAACCCCCACAACCAGGAGTCACGCACCCATGCTGCGTTCACGCATTGAAAGGGCCGGGGCCCCGGCTCCGGAGGGCGGCCGTCGGCGCCGCCCGAAGAGCCTGGCCGCCATCGCGGCCGGCACCGCCGCCTCCGTGCTGCTCGGCGCGGGCCTCGCGCTGACCGGCGGCGGCGCGGCCAACGCCGCGACCACCAACAGCACCGGCGCGCCCGCCACCAGTGGCGGCATCAAGGTCGCCTACTTCGACCAGTGGTCGATCTACGCGAACGCGTACTACCCCAAGACCATCCAGGACACCGGCGTCGCCGGGAAGCTGGACTACATGATCTACTCGTTCGCCAACATCCACCCGACCGACCTCGGCTGTTTCGAGGCGACCAAGGCGGCGAGCACCGACGACAACAACCCCAACGCGGGTGACGGCGCCGGCGACGCGTTCGCCGACTACCAGAAGAGCTTCGGCCCGGACATCGCGGTCGACGGCGTCGGTGACGTCTGGGGCCAGCCGATCGCGGGCAACTTCAACCAGCTGAAGAAGCTGAAGGCGAAGAACCCCAACCTCAAGGTCCTGATCTCGCTGGGTGGTTGGACCTACTCCAAGTACTTCTCGGCGGCCGCCGCCACCGACGCCTCGCGCAAGCACCTGGTGTCCTCCTGCATCGACATGTTCATCAAGGGCAACCTCCCCTCGGACGCCGGCTACGGCGGCCCGGGCTCGGCGGCCGGCCTCTTCGACGGCGTCGACATCGACTGGGAGTACCCGGGCGGCGGCGGCCACACCGGCAACATCTCCAGCCCGGCCGACAAGCAGAACTTCACCCTGCTGCTTCAGGAGTTCCGCAACCAGCTGGACGCCCAGGGCAAGGCCAACAACAAGACCTACGCCCTGTCCGCCGCGGTCGGCGCCGGCCAGGACAAGATCATGAACGTCGAGACCGACAAGGTCGGCCAGTACCTCACCTTCCTCGACGTCATGACCTACGACATGCACGGCGGCTGGGACGCCCAGGGCCCGACGAACCACCAGGCCCCGCTCTACTCCGGCCCGAACGACCCGATGACCCCGGCCAAGCCGGGCCACGGCAAGTACTCGATCGACAACGCCATCAAGGCCTGGACGGCCGGCGACGCGGACTACGGCATCCCCGGCGGCTTCCCCGCCAAGAAGATCAACATGGGTGTCCCGTTCTACTACCGCGGCTGGACCGGCGTCGCCAACAACGGCAAGAACGGCCTCTTCCAGCCCGCCGCCAACCCGGCGGCCGGTGCGGCGATGTCCGGCAACGTCCCCGGCATCCAGATGTACAAGGAGCTCGGCGGCTTCGTCGACAACCCGTCCAAGACCTTCTGGGACGACGACGCGAAGGCCACCTACTTCTACGACGGCACCACGTTCTGGAGCGGTGAGGACGCCCGCTCGATCCAGGCCAAGGCCGACTACGCGCACTGCAACGGCCTCGGCGGCTCCTTCGCCTTCTCGCTGTACGACCTGGGCACCAAGACCGCGCTGTTCGACAAGATGGTCGACGCCACCAACGGCTCCGCCGCGTCCTGCCCGGCCGCGCCGAGCCCGACGCCGACCCCGACCGGCACGGCCACCCCGACCCCCACGGGCACGCCGACCAGCACCCCCACGTCGACCCCGACCGGCACTCCGACCAGCACCCCGACCTCGCCGGCCGGCTGCCCGGCCGCCCCGAGCTGGGACGCCGGCACCACCTACGCGGCCGGCGGCACCAAGGTCTCCTGGAAGGGTCACTACTACACCAACAAGTGGTGGACCAAGGGCGACGACCCGAGCCTGAGCGGCCAGTGGGGCGTCTGGACCGACAACGGTCCCTGCTGACCGACGCACCACGCGCCGGGGGTGCGCCCGAGGGCGTCCGGCTGGCTCTCCTCGATCCGCCGCAGCATCCGGGCCAGGAGCCCGGACAGCACCGCCCGCTCCTCGCCGGTGATGTCCTGGAGCAGCTCCTCCTCGAAGACCGCCGCCATCCGCATCGACTCCAGCCACTTGTCGCGGCCGTTCTCGGTCAGTTCGATGATCACCCGCACTCGGTTGCTCTCGTCCCGCTCCCGGGTGACCAGGTCCTCGGCCACCATGCGGTCGATCCGGTGGGTCATCGCGGCCGGGGTGAGCCCGAGCCGCTTGGCGAGCTCGCCCGGTCCGAGCCGGTACGGGCTGCCCGAGACCACCAGGGCCTTGAGCACCTCCCACTCGGCGGCCGTGATCCCCAGCACAGTCAGCTGCCGGTCGTAGGCCACGCCCATCCGCCGGGCGACCCGGGAGAGGGTCTGCACGATGGTCTCCACCTGGGGGTCCACGGTGGGGAATTCCCGCTGGTAGACGGCCACCTGCTCGGCGATGCCGAGCTCCCGGTCGGTGGCCGGCGCGGGCTTGTCCGTAGTCATGCGGACCAGTGTCGCACGGGGGCGTGCATCTCTTAAGCCTTTGACTCCGCAGTCTTCCGGTGCTAAGACTTTATCTCGTCAAACTTTAGCTCTGAAATCTTCTGGACTTAAGAGTATCCAGTTGAAGCCAGGAAGGGATGTGCACGGTGATCGGCACGGTGAAGCAGCAGAGGCAGCAGCGACGTGGGGCGGGCAGCCCGCTGCGCCGCGTCCAGATCGGCAACGCGCTCAGCGCGTTCGGCAGCGGGTTCACGATGCCGTACATGTTCGTGTACGTGGACCAGGTGCGCGGGCTGGGCTCGCTGGCCGCCGGGATGGTGTTCACCGTCTTCGCGCTGGCCGCGCTCGCCGTGCTCCCGTTCACCGGCCGCGGCATCGACCGGTACGGCCCCCGCCCGGTCCTGCTGGCCGGCACGGCGCTCGCCGCCACCGGCGCGTTCGCCTTCGGCCACGCCACCGGCACCCCGGCGCTGCTGGTCGCGTCCTTCCTGTTCGGCGCGGGCGTCACCACCTGCCAGCCGGCGCTCGCCACGATGATCGTCCGCTGCTCGACGGCCGCGACCCGCTCGCACGCCTTCGCGCTGCAGTTCACCCTGGTCAACCTGGGCATGGGCATCGGCGCGCTGGTCGGCGGGCAGATCGTGGACGTCGCCGACCCGGCCAGCCTCACCCGGCTGTTCACCATCGAGGCGGCGACCTTCCTCGGCCTGGCCCTGGTCACCGGCACCGCCCGGATGCCGGCCGCCCCGCTGACCGTCCTGCACGGGAAGGCGGACGGCCCGACCGGCCTGCGCGCCCTGGTCGCCGACAAGGCGATGCTGCGGCTCTGCCTGCTCGCCGGGCTGATCTTCTTCACCTGCTACGGCCAGTTCGAGTCCGGTGTCGCGGCCTTCGCCACCGACACCGTCGGCACCGCGCCCTCCACCCTCGGCTTCGCGATCGGCGCCAACGCGCTGACCATCGTCGTCCTGCAGATGTTCGTGGTGCGGATCACCGCGCGCCGCCGCCGCACCACCGCGATGGCCGCGGCCGGCGTGGTCTGGCTCGGCGCCTGGACGATGGCCCTGGTCGCCGGCCTGATCCGGACCGAGACCATGGCCGCCACGGTCGCGATCGTCTCGATCTACGCGCTGTTCGGCGTCGGTGAGTCGCTGCTCGCGCCCACCATGGGCCCGATCGTCGCCGACCTCGCCCCGGCCCGGCTGCTCGGCACCTACAACGCCGGCTACGCCCTCGTGAAGCAGATCGCGATCGCGGTCGGCCCGGCCGTCGGCGTGCTGCTGGTCGGCTCCGGCACCTGGCCGCTCTACCTCGCGGCCATGGCGGGCTCCACGCTGCTGATCGTCGCCCTGGCGCTGCGGCTGCGCCCGCACCTCACGCCGGAGCAGGACAACGCCGCACCGGCCGTGGTCCGCGTCGCCCCGGTCCGGGAGCTGCAGACCGCCGCGTAGCAGAGCCGTTCGAACGGGCGCCGACCAGGTCACCTGGTCGGCGCCCGTCGCGCTTGGCTTCGCGACCACCGCCACATAGTGTCAGTGGCTGTTGGCCGCCCGGCCCCCGGCCGACGGGGCGGACCCGGGCACAGCAGACAGTCGGATCGGCGAGGCAATGACGCAAGCGGCGCTCACGCACCCCCCGGCGGCAGCGGCCCCCGCCGCCCCCGCACCGGCCCCGCGCCGGCTGCCCCCCTGGGTGGCCGACCACGCCGGCTGGCTCGGACCGATCGCCGTCGCGCTCTTCGCCGGCCTGCTGCGGTTCTGGAACCTCGGCTACCCCAACGCCTTCGTCTTCGACGAGACGTACTACCCCAAGGACGCCTGGTCGCTGCTCCGGCAGGGCTACGAGGGCAGCTGGCCGGACCACGCCAACACCGACATCCTGGCCGTCCCGCAGACCGTCCCGCTCACCCCCTCGCCCGAGTTCATCGCGCACCCGCCGCTCGGCAAGTGGGTGATGGCGATCGGCGAGCAGCTGTTCGGCCTGCACCCGTTCGGATGGCGGTTCATGACCGCGCTGCTCGGCACCGTCACCGTGCTGATGCTCGCCCGGATCGGCCGCCGGCTCTTCGGCTCCACCCTGATCGGCTGCACCGCCGCGCTGCTGATGGCCGTCGACGGCCTCCAGCTGGTGATGAGCCGGGTCGGCCTGCTCGACGGCATCCAGATGTTCTTCGTGCTGGCCTCCTTCGGGAGCCTGCTGATCGACCGCGACCACGTCCGCGCCCGGCTGGCCGGGGTCGCCGACGCCGACCGGGTCCGGCTGGGCCTGCGGCCCTGGCGGATCGCCGCCGGCGTCCTCGTCGGCGCGGCCTGCGCGGTCAAGTGGAACGGCGTGATGATCCTCGCCGCCTTCGGCCTGCTCACCGTCCTGTGGGACCAGTCCGGCCGCCGCGGAGCGGGTGCCCGCCGCCCGTGGCGCTCGATGCTGCGCCGGGACGCCGTCCCCGCCCTCCTCGCCATGGTCGGTTCCGCCCTGGTGGTCTACGTCGGCGCCTGGGGCGGCTGGCTCGCCAGCGGCGGCAACGGCGAGGGCGGCTACGACCGGCACTGGGCCGACGGGCGCGCCGGCCTGTCCCCGGACCGCTTCCTGGGCGTCCCGCTGCCGCAGGTGCCGATGAGCTGGGTGCCGGCGGCGCTGCGCAGCCTCTGGCACTACCACTCGCAGATGTACGACTTCAACACCGGCCTGAGCACCCCGCACACCTACCAGTCCAACCCCTTCAGCTGGCTGGTGGTCGGGCGCCCGGTCTCCATGTACTGGGAGCAGGTCCCGAACGGCCAGCGCGGCTGCACCGACTCCGGCGGCTGCGCGGCGCAGATCCTCGGCCTCGGCACCCCGCTGCTCTGGTGGACGGCCTGCTTCGCCCTGGTCTACCTGCTGTGGCGCTGGTTCTTCCGCCGGGACTGGCGCTCGGGCGCCGTGCTGTGCGCGGTGGCCGGGATCTACCTGCCCTGGTTCCAGTACCAGGAGCGGACGGTCTTCTCCTTCTACATGGTCGTCCTGGTGCCGTTCCTGTGCCTGGCCGTCGCCCAGATGCTCGGCGCGATCCTGGGCCCGCCCGGGTGCAGCCCCGAGCGCCGCCGGATCGGCGCGGCCGGGGCCGGGCTGATCGTGCTCGCCATCGTCGGCTGCTTCGCCTTCTTCTACCCGCTGTACACGGCGGAGGTGATCCCGATGTCGTCCTGGCAGGACCGGATGTGGTTCACCAGCTGGATCTGACGCCGGTGGCGCTGGCCGCCCAGGGGGGCCAGCTGCTGCCCGTCACCCCGGTGCTCGGGGCGGTCACCGCCGTCCTGCTGCTGGCCGCCGTCGCGGTGGCCGGGTGGGGCCTGCTCGGGCACGGGCACGCGGTGCTGCGGGCCGGGCTGCGGGCGGTCGTGCAGCTGGCCGCCGTCGCCGCGGTGATCACCTGGGTGGTCGGCTCGCTCTGGTGGTCGGCGCTCTTCGTGCTGCTGATGTTCACGGTCGCGGTGCGTACCGCCGGGCGGCGGATGACGCCGGGCCCCGGCTGGGTCTGGGCGGCCGCCCCGATCGGCGCCGGGGTGCTGCCCGTCCTGGGCCTGCTGCTGGCCGTCGGGCTGCTGCCGCCGAAGGGCCTGTCGGTCATCCCGGTCGCGGGCATCCTGATCGGCGGCGGGCTCACCGCCACCTCGCTGGCCGGGCGGCGGGCCCTGGACGAGCTGCGGCAGCGCCGCGGCGAGGTGGAGGCCGCGCTGGCGCTCGGCTTCGAGGACCGCGACGCCCGGCTGGAGATCTGCCGCACCGCCGCCGCGACCTCGCTGGTGCCCGCGCTCGACCAGACCCGCACGGTGGGCCTGGTCACCTTGCCCGGGGCCTTCGTCGGGATGCTGCTCGGCGGCGCCTCGCCCGTCCAGGCGGGGGCGGTGCAGCTGTTCGTGCTGGTCGGGTTGCTGGCGGTGGAGTCGGTGGCGATCGTGGTGGTGCTGGAACTGGTGGGCCGCGGACTGGTGGCCGCCGGGGCACCGGGCGACGTCGGGTACCCTTGACGACGTTGAAGGGGAGTAGCCCTCCACCGGACCGTCGACACACTGGCCCCCCGGGGCCCGGCGCCCGGGGCACCCGTACCTCCGGGTCGGTGCCGGCGAGACCTTCGGCCGCAGTGCTGTGACCATGACCAGTGCTGTCGGGCCGAGGCGTCCCCTGACGGAGCTGCGGAGGCCGGGCAGCCCGACCGAGGGAATCCCCCTGATGAGCCTGACCGTTGCCGCGTTGACCTTCGGCATCATCTTCCTGGCCGAACTGCCGGACAAGACCGCCCTGGCCAGCCTGGTGCTCGGTACCAAGTACCGCGCGAGCTACGTGTTCGCGGGCATCGCCGCCGCCTTCGCCCTGCAGGTGGGCCTCGCGCTCGCCGCCGGGCACCTGCTCTCGCTGCTGCCGCAGCGCTGGGTCGAGGGCGTCACCGGCGTGCTGTTCCTGGCCGGCGCGGCGATGCTGCTGTTCCACGGCGGGGGCGAGGACGAGGACGGCCACGCCGCCAAGGAGCCCTCCTCGAACAGCTTCTGGAAGGTGGCCGGGGCGAGCTTCGTGGTCGTCGCGGTGGCCGAGTTCGGCGACCTGACCCAGATCATGACCGCCAACCTGGCGGCCAAGTACGCCGACCCGCTGGCCGTCGGCCTGGGCTCCTGGCTGGCGCTGTGCGCGGTCGGCGGGGTCGCCATCGTGGGCGGGCAGAAGCTGCTGAAGCACGTGCCGATGAAGCTGATCATCCGGGTCGCGGCGTCGATCATGGTGGTGCTGGCGGGCGTCAGCATCGTCAAGGCGATCACCGGCTGACGCCCGGTCGGCCACTCTCCGGCGACGGGCCGGGCGGTCGCCCTCCGGCGGACGGCCCGGCTGGTCGCCGTCCGGCGGACGGCCGCCCGGGTTCCGGGGGCGCCGGCCGGTCAGCAGCCCGGGTCGGCCTCCAGGGCGGCCCGGGTCTTCGGCCCGTAGACGTTCTTCTCGCCCTTGATCCGGTTGTAGTTCTGGTAGTCCGTCAGCACCGACTGGGTCCAGTAGTCGAAGGTGCCGGTCACGATCGACTTGTCGACGAATCCGCATTCGGCGGCCCACAGGCGCTGCTGCATGTCCTTCACGTCCGGGCCCGACATCCCGAGCTGCAGCACCCGGGTGGTAGCGGTCGGCGTCGGGGTGGCGGTCGGCGACGGGGTGGTCGTCGGCGTCGGGGTCGGGGTGGGCGTGGGGGTCGGCGTGGCGGCCGGGGCCGGGGGAGCGGCCGGCGGGGCCTGACTGGTCGCCACCGGGGAGGGCGTCCTCGTCGGACTCGGCCGGCTCGTCCTGGTCGGCGTCGGGCTCGGCGCCTCGCTGGTCGGCGGCTGCGCGCTCGGGGTCGGCACCGCCGGGGTGGTCGGATCCACCGGGGCGGGCGCCAGGGTGGTGGTGGGCAGCGGCTGCGCCTGCCGGTGGCCCGCCCCGGGCGAGGGCGTCACCGCGTAGGCGATGCCGACGGTCAGCGCCAGCAGTCCCGCACCGGCCCCGGCCAGCACCAGCTTGTGCCGGGCGAGCGGGTTCTGCGCGGACTGCTCGGCCGCCCGGCGCGCGGCCCGGCCGCCGGCCCGGTCGGGGTCCTCCGCCGCCGGCGCCGCGTACTCGAACGGGAAGACGCCGAGGTCGCCGCCGGGCGGGGCCTGCGGCGGCGCCGCCGCGGCGTAGGCGCCCGGCCCGGAGGCGGGCACCGGCGGCAGCACGGTGGTGGCGTAGGCGTCGGCGTCCGGCCCGAGCGGCGGGGCCACCGGCGCGGCGGGCCCGGCCGGGGGCGCGACCGGCGGGAGCAGTGCGGTGGCGAAGGCGTCCGCCGCGGGGAATCCCGCGGCGGCCCCGTCGGTGGGCCGGCCGGCCGCCTGCGCCACGTAGGGGCGGACCAGCGGCGGGCCCTCCAGGTGCGGGAGGACGGCCGTCTCGGTGAGGCTCGGGTCCGGGAGGCAGCCGCACCCGGTGGAGCGTGCGGTGCCGCACGTCGGGCAGTGCTGGTCCGGCATCGGCCGGCCCTCCTCGGTACTCGGGTGGTCTCCGGGGCGGTCCCGGGCTCACGATCGCGGTGCCCCCCGGCCCACGATCGCGCCTGATTATGCAGGACGTCCCGGAGGGTGGACAGGGGCGTCCGACCCCGGGTGGGGGTGTTGTGCCGGTTGGTGGTGGTTGGCTCCTGATGAACGGTCGGGGAGGAGCGGATGTCCCCCGTGCTTACGTTCGGCTCAACCACGAGGCGCAAACCAGGGCATTTCTGACAGCATGGTGAGCTGGGAGTGATCATCCGCCCGGACCGCCGCGTCGGCCGGCCCGCGACCCTACGGAGACGCCATGACGGACCCGCTCGCCGCGTCCGACCGGGGCCCGGCGCCCGCGCCCGGGCCGCCGGAGGTCACCGTCCCCAACCTGTGGCTGCCGATCGGCGCCCTGCTGCTGGCGATGCTGCTCGCCGCCCTCGACCAGACCATCGTCTCCACCGCGCTGCCCACCATCGTCAGCGACCTCGGCGGCCTGGAACACCTCTCCTGGGTGGTCACCGCCTACCTGCTGGCCTCCACCGCCGCCACCCCGCTGTGGGGCAAGCTCGGCGACATGTACGGCCGGAAGCGCTTCTTCCAGGCCTCCATCGTGATCTTCCTGCTGGGCTCCGCCCTCTGCGGAGCGGCGCAGGACATGGGGGAGCTGATCGCCTTCCGCGCCCTGCAGGGCCTCGGCGGCGGCGGTCTGATGGTGCTCTCCCAGGCCATCGTCGGCGACCTCGTCTCACCCCGGGACCGCGGCAAGTACCAGGGCCTGTTCGGTGCCGTCTTCGGCGTCACCAGCGTCCTCGGCCCGCTGCTCGGCGGGCTGTTCGTCGACCACCTCAGCTGGCGCTGGGTCTTCTACGTCAACCTGCCGATCGGCGCCGTCGCCCTGGTGGTCATCGCGGTGGTGCTGCACGGGCGGGAGGTCAGGCGCCGGCACCGGATCGACTACCTCGGCACCGCGCTGATCGCCGCCGTCGCCACCTGCCTGGTGCTCATGACCTCGCTGGGCGGCACCACCTGGGCCTGGAGCTCCTGGCAGGTCGTCGGCCTCGGGGTGCTCGGGCTGGTGCTGCTGCTGGCCTTCGTCGAGGTCGAGCGGACGGCCGAGGAGCCCGTGCTGCCGCTGCGGCTGTTCCGCTCCCGGACGTTCAGCCTGGTCGCGGTGATCTCCTTCGTGGTCGGCTTCGCGATGTTCGGCGCGCTCACCTACCTGCCGACCTTCCTCCAGGTCGTCATGGGGGTCTCGCCCACCCTGTCCGGCATCCACATGCTGCCGATGGTGCTCGGCATGCTGGTCACCTCGATCGGCTCCGGCCAGGTCGTCGCCCGCACCGGCCACTACCGGGCCTTCCCGATCGCCGGTACGGCCGTCACCACCGTCGGCCTGCTGCTGCTCTCCCGGCTCGACGAGCACAGCAGCACCGCCGAGATGAGCCTCTACTTCCTGGTCTTCGGCCTGGGGCTGGGGCTGGTGATGCAGGTGCTGGTGCTGATCGTGCAGAACTCCGTCGGCTACCAGGACCTCGGCGTGGCCACCGCCGGCGCCACGTTCTTCCGCTCCATCGGGGCCTCCTTCGGCGTCTCCGTCTTCGGGACGGTCTTCGCCGGCGGACTGCGCGACCGGCTCGCCGACGCCCTGGCCGGTGTGCCGCTGCCGCCCGGCTTCGACCCCGACGCCATCACCTCCGACCCGCGGGTGATCACCGCCCTGCCGGCCGCCGTCCAGGAGAGCGTCCACCACGCGTACGCCGAGTCGATCACCCGGGTGTTCCTCTACGCGGTGCCCGTCACGGCGGTCGCCTTCGTGCTCTCGCTGTTCCTGCGCGAGCAGCCGCTGCGCTCCACCGTCACCGCGCCCGACCTGAGCGAGTCCATCGGCCTCAACCCGGTCGAACGCTCCTCGCTGGACGAGATCGCCCGGGCCCTCTCGGTGCTGAACACCCGCGAGGCCCGGCGCGACCTCTTCCGGCGGATCACCGCCACCGCCGGGCTCGACCTGCTCCCGGCCTCCAGCTGGCTGCTGCTGCAGATCCACCACCACGGCTCGGTCGAGCCGGCGGAGCTCGCCGAGCACCGGGTCGTCCCGTTCGCCGTCGTGGAGGCGGCGGTCCGGGAGGTCGAGGGCCGCGGCCTGGCGGCCCGCTCCGGCGGCCTGCCGCTGCGGCTCACCGAGGCCGGGGAGGAGGCCGCGCTGAAGCTGGTCGCCGCCCGGCGCGCCCAGCTCTCCGAACTGCTCGGCGACTGGGACGAGCAGCAGTACGCCGACCTCGCCGACCTGCTCACCCGGCTCAGCTCCGCGCTCTGCGCCGACCGGCGCGACCGCCCCGACCGGGTCGAGCCCGAGCCGCCGAACTTCGCGGAGGGCCGGACGCTCTAGGCGCGGTCGTTCCGGGCGCTGTCGTTCCGGAGGCGTAGGGCCCGGGCCGGTGGGCGACCGTCAGGGGCCCCCGAACCACCGGGCGGTGTCGAGGCGGAACGGGTCGCCGGGGGCGAGCAGCCGCAGACCGGCCTCCAGCTCGCGCAGCCGCTCCTCGCCGAGGGCGGCGGACCACTCGGCGCGCAGCTCGTCGAAGATCCGGGCCGAGCGGACCAGGCAGTCGACGCCCCGGGCGGTGAGGCGGACCACCTTGCGGCGGGCGTCGGCCGGGTCCGCGGCGCGTTCGACGTAGCCGAGCTGCTCCAGGTGCTCGACGGTCTTGCCGGCGGCCTGCTTGGAGACGCCGAGGCGGCGGCCGAGCTCGACGGCGGTGGTGCCGTCCGGTCCGATCGCCTGGAAGACGAAGCCGTGCGTCGGGCGCAGGTCGGGGTGGCCCTCGCGGGCGATGCGTTCGTGCAGCTCGTCGATGATCGTGCGGAACGCGGACAGCAGGCGCAGCGGCAGCTCGAAGCCGGGCGGGGCGGGTTCACTTGACACGATAGACAACCTCATTGACCATATAGACAACGCCATTGACCATCTTAGGGGGATTCCTCAGCCATGCCCGTCATCCGTCACGCCGAAGCCCGCCGCACCGAGACCCCCAACGCCGTCATGACCACCTACGCCTCGCCCACCCAGGGCTCGACCGGCCTCGCCCTGTGGCGCGTCGACATGCGCGCCGGCGGCACCGGCCCGCTGCACGCCATGGACGTCGAGCAGGTCTGGACCCTCCTCACCGGCTCCGCCACCGTCGACCTCGTCGAGGGCCCGGTCACCGTCGCGGCCGGCGACACCCTGGTCCTCCCGGCCGACACCGCCCGGCAGTTCACCACCGCCGACGGCTTCACCGCCGTCGTCGCCGGCCCCTCCCCGGCCCACGCCTACAACCCCGACGCCGTCACCCCCGAGGGCGCCTGCGCGATGGCCCCGCGCGACGCCGAGCGGGTCCTCCCGGCCTGGATCGCCTGAGCCGCCGCCCGGGCGGTGCGCCTCCGGGCCGCCGACCGCTTCGGGGCACCGCTCCGTTCCGTGCGCTGTTCGGTGGGGCAGGATGGAGCCATGAGCGTAGTCAAGATCAACGTACTGACCGTTCCCGCCGAGCAGCGCGAGGTGCTGGAGAAGCGCTTCGCCTCCCGCGCCGGTTCGGTCGAGGGCTCCGACGGCTTCGAGTGGTTCGAGCTGCTCCGCCCGGTCGAGGGCACCGACAGCTACCTCGTCTACACCCGCTGGCGTGACGAGGAGTCCTTCCAGGCCTGGATGGAGGGCCCGATGAAGTCGGCCCACCAGAACGGCGGCGAGGGCGAGGCGCCCAAGCGCCCCGCGGCCTCCGGCTCCACCCTCTGGTCCTTCGACGTCGTCCAGTCGGCGGGCCCGAAGGGCTGATCCGACGGCGGTGGCGGCGCGTCCCGGGGTTCCGGGGCGCGCCGTCGTGTGCGGCGGGACGCCCCGTCGGGCGCCGTCACGCGGCGGCGGGGCGGAGGACCTCGCGCAGGCCGGGGACGGGCTCGCGGTCGGCGCGCCAGACCAGCCGCAGCCGGAGCCCCGGCACCTCCAGGGGGAGCCGGACCAGGGTGCCCGAGGCGAGCTGCTCCCGGACCGCGAAGTCGGGGAGCAGGGCGATCCCGAGGCCCTGTTCCGCGCAGGCGCGGGTGACGGCGACACCGCCGGTGCGGACGCGCTCGACGTCGTTGCCGAGCAGGCGCTCCCCGGCGAGCCGGAAGGAGCAGGCGGGGGAGTCCACCAGCAGGTGCCGGCCGCGCAGGTCCTCGCGGTGGAGGCCGCCGGCGCGGCCGAGCGGGTGGGCCGGCGCGGCGACCAGCGAGAGCGGGACGTCGCACAGGTCCAGGTGGTCGAGCGGGGCGGGCGGCAGGTAGAAGCCGAGTTCGCCGAGCGGGCCCGCGGTGTCCAGGACGAGCGCCGCCTCCAGGGCCCCGGCGGCGACGCCGCCCAGCAGGCCGTCCCGGGCGGTGCCGGTGTGCAGTGAGACCGCCAGGTCGGGCCGGCGCTCGGCGAGGCGGGCCAGCACGGCGGGCACGTGGGTCGCCGCGACGGTCTCCAGGGCGCCGAGCCGCAGCCGGGGGCGGGCGGTGGCCACCTCCCGGCGGGCCTGGTCGGCCTGGTCGAGCAGGCGGCGGGACCAGGGCAGCAGCCGTTCGCCGGCGGCGGTGAGGGCCATTCCGCGCGGGGCCCGGTCGAACAGCTCGGTGCCCAGGCTCCGTTCCAGCGTCCGGATCTGCTCGGACACCGAGGAGGGTGCGAGGCCGAGCGCCACGGCCGCGCCGGTGACGGTCCGGTGGGCCACGACGGCCTCGAAGACGCGCAACTGACGGAATTCCACCCGGCACCCCTCGAACGTCCTTGCTGCTCGTTCCGCGGGACAGCGTACGGGTGGGACGCGTGGTCGCGTACGGGTACGACGGATCGTCACCACCGCACCGCCCCGGGCCCGGCGCGGGGGCCGGGGCCGGGTCCGGGGCGGTGCGGTGCGGGGCGGCTCAGGAGGGCAGGATCCAGCGCTGGTTGGCCCCGCCGTGGCAGTCCCAGATCTGCAGCCGGGTCCAGTCGGCGCTGCTGCCGTCGCGGGCGTCCAGACAGCGGCCGGAGAGCGGGTTGACGAGGGTGCCGTCCGGGCGCGGCTGCCAGTGCTGGGCTCCGGTGCCGTTGCACTCGTACAGCTGGACCGGTGTCCCGGCCGCGGTCCAGCCGTTGGTGACGTCCAGGCACTTGCCGAAGGCGTGCAGCGAGCCGTCCTGCTGGACGGTCCAGTCCTGGGCGCCGGTGGAGTTGCAGTGGTAGAGCTGGACGGTGGTGCCGTTGACGGTCGCGGCGCGGATGACGTCCATGCACTGGCCGGCGATGCCGGTCACCGGGCCGCTCGGCCGGGGGGTGTTCCAGCGCTGGTCGGCGGCTCCCGAGCAGTCCCGCAGGAGCAGCCGGCCGTCGGCGGCGGCCAGGCAGCGGCCGGAGGCGGGCTGGAACAGGGAGGCGTCCGGGCGGAGCCGCCACTCCTGGCCGGCGCCGCCGGTGCAGTCCCGCAGGCGCACCGCGGAGCCGTCGGCGGTGCCGGCCGGGGCGAGGCAGCCGCCCGGAAACGCGATGCCGCCGTCGGAGCCGACGGTGGCGTCCTGGGCCGCGGTGCCCGCGCAACCGGCCGACCGCACCGCCTCGTCCGGGTCCGCCGCGGCGACCTCGGCGTCCAGGCAGGACCCGTCGGCGCCGGTGATCCGGCCGGACCAGGTGGAGACGGCCGGGGAGCCCGGCACCTCGACCGCACCCTGCAGCCGCGGGGCCCGGGAGGAGGATCCGACGGTGAGGCCGTACCGGCCGCCGGGCACCTGCCAGCCGTGCACCCCGGAGTCCCAGACCGAGAAGTCCGGGCGCTCCAGCCGCAGCTCCACGTGGGTCGAACGGCCCGGCGCCAGGGTGACCTTGTCGAAGCCCTTGAGCTGCTGCGGCGGCTCCCCGGCGGCGGACGGGAAGGCGACGTACAGCTGCGGGACCTCGGTGCCGGTCCGGGTGCCCCGGTTGGTGACGTCGAAGCCGACCCGGACCCGGCCGGCGGCGTCCGGGCCCGTCACGGTGAGCCCGGAGTAGCCGAAGGAGGTGTAGGACAGGCCGTACCCGAAGGGGAACAGCGGCGGGGTGCCGGAGGCGTCGTACCAGCGGTAGCCGACGTCGAGCCCCTCGGTGTAGTGGTAGGCGCCGTCGGTGCCGGGGTACTGCGACGCGTCGCGGATCGGCGTGGCCGCGGCCGAGGTGGGGAAGGTGACGGGCAGCCGGCCGCCGGGGTCGACGTCGCCGAACAGCACGTCGGCGAGCGCGGTGCCGCTCTGTTCGCCCGGGTACCAGGCCTCGACGACCGCGGGGACGGAGTCCAGCCAGGGCATGGTGACGGGGCCGCCGGTGTCGAGCACCACCACCGTCCGGGGGTTGGCCTTGGCGACGGCCCGGATCAGGGCGTCGTCCGCCGGCGCGAGGTCCAGCGAACCGCGGTCGGCGCCCTCGGTCTCCTCGTCCCCGACCACGACCACCGCGACGTCCGCCCCGGCGGCCACCGAGGCGGCGGCGCCGGCGTCGTCACCCTTGTGGTAGCGCACCTGGACCCCGGCGCCGGCCCTGGCGGTGATCCCCTGGCGGGGCGTCACCGTGTAGCCGTCGTAGGGGGTGACGTGCGAGGAGCCGTAGCCGCCGGTGTAGCTGCGGTCGGCCCACGGCCCGATGACCGCGATCGAGTGCAGCCGGGAGGCGTCCAGGGGCAGTGCCGCGCCCTGGTTGCGCAGCAGGACCGTGCCGGCCGCGGCGGCCGTCCGGGCGTCGCGGGCCCCGGCGGCCGGATCGGCGGCGGGTGCCTGGCCGCCGTCCAGGGCCCCGGTGCGGACCATCAGCCGCAGCACCCGGCGCACCTGGTCGTCCAGGACCGCCGGGGCGAGCCGGCCGTCGGCCACGGCGGCGGGCAGGTCGGTGAACCAGGTGGAGCCGCCGAACTCCTGGTCCAGTCCGGCCGCAGCGGCGTTCACCGAGGAGTGGGTGGCGGGGTAGTCGGAGCCGACGACCCCGTCGAAGCCCCAGCGGCCCTTCAGCACGTCGCGCAGCAGCGGGAAGTTCTCGCAGGCCCAGACGCCCTCGACCGGGTTGTAGCCGCACATCGCCGACCAGGCACGGCCGTCCCGGACGGCCGCCCGGAAGGCCGGCAGCTCGATCTCGGTCAGCGTCCGCTCGTCGACCTCGGAGCTGTACGACTGCCGGTTGTCCTCCTGGTTGTTCGCCGCGTAGTGCTTGACCTGCGCCGCGACGCCCTGGGACTGGATGCCGCGTACCTCGGCGGCCGCGACCCGGGAGGCCAGGAACGGGTCCTCGCCGAGCGTCTCGAAGTTCCGGCCGCCCTGCGGGACGCGCACGATGTTCACCATCGGGGCGTAGAGCACCTGGTAGCCGCGGGCCCGTGCCTCGCGGCCCAGGACGGTGCCGTAGGTGGTGGCCAGGGCGGGGTCGAAGGCGGCGGCCAGGGCGACCGGCGCGGGCAGCGCGGTCGCCGGCAGGCCGTCCCGGACGCCGGCCGGGCCGTCGGAGAGCAGCAGCGGGGGGATCCCGAGCCGGGGCACGCCCTCGACGTAGCCCACCGAGTGGGCGTCGTCCGGCGCGGTGACGCCCAGCAGCAGCCGGGCCTTCTCGTCGGTGGTCAGTTGGGCGAGCAGGGCCTCGACCCGTTGTTCCGGGGAGGCCGCGGTGGCGGTCCTGGGGGTGGTGGGGGGTGTGGTGGGGGCGGGGGCGGGTGCGGCGACCGCGGTGGTGGTTCCGGAGGCGGTGGTCACCGTGAGGAGACAGCCACCGAGGCCGAGGCGGAGGGTTCGCGTCCAGGAGGAGGTTCGACGCATGGCGACACCGATCGATGAACTGCGGCCGTGTGGGGCGGCCGAGAAAATGTGACTGTCTGTCAAACTTACCCATGGTGAACGCCTGGTTACACGTCGTGCGGGGGTGTGTCGTGCAGGTCGGCGGGAGCGGAGGGCTTCCGCGGTGGGCGCCCTTCGTGTGCCCCCCGTCCGCCGAGGGCGGGGGCGATCGGGTTTCGGGACGCCCGGCGGGGCGTCAACCCGACTGCGGCGCGCGACGTTCGGCGGCGGGACCGCGGTGGCGGAACTCCGTCGGGGTGCATCCGTGGTGCGCGCGGAACCGGCGGGTCAGGTGCGGGTGGTCGGTGAACCCGGCGGCGGCCGCGATCTCGGCCAGCGGGAGCCGGGTGCGGCGGATCAGATGGCCCGCCACGTCCAGGCGCACGGCCGCGAGCTCCGCCTGGAAGCTGGTGCCCGCCCGGGCGAAGGCCCGCTGCAGCGAGCGCGGCGCCACCGCGAGCTCGCCGGCCAGCGCGGCGACGCGCCAGGCCGCGGCCGGCTCCCGGGCGAACCGGGCGCGGGCCGCGTCCACCAGGGCCCGTCCGGCCCGCGGCCCGGGGGTGGGCGCGGCGGTGGGGGCGGGCCGGTCCGACCACTCCAGTCGCCACCCGTGGATCTCCGGGGCCCCGCCGGGCCGCCAGGGGGCGTCCGCCGGAAGGGCCGTCGAGGCCGCCCCGAGCAGGGTGACGCGCACCGGGCCGTCGACCACCGCCCCCACCCCGGCGGCGTGCAGGGCGCAGACGAAGACCGTCTCGGCCACGGCCGGGCGACGCCCGAGGTAGGGCAGGTGCTCGACGGTCAGGCGGCCGGGTCGCAGCAGGGTGCTCGTCCGGTGGCCGGCGTGCAGCCACGGTTCGGCCAGGCTCGCCCGGGCGAGCAGGTCGGCGACGTCGGCGGCGCAGAGCAGCGCCCGCAGCCGGGCGTCCCGGGGGCGCTCGAACAGCCGGCGCGCGGCGTCGAGCACGGCGGCCGGCCCGCAGGAGTACAGGGCGCCGAGCAGCTCGCGGTGCAGGCCCTCGGGCACCGGTGCGCCCTCGGCGAGCAGCGCCCGGACGGTGCCGGCGGAGGGCGCGAGCGGGCCCCGGCCGTGCCGGAGCACCCCGTGCAGGGCGGCGGCGGCCAGCTCGGGGCTGACGGTGCGGGTCACCGGTCGGGCCCCGCCGGGCGGAGCGGCCAGGCGTGCGGCATGGCGCGATGGTACAAGTGCGGACCGGCCGGGGAGGCCATCGTGGGGGCATGAACGTGAACGGAAGACGCGTCCTGGTCACCGGCGGCACCAGCGGGGTCGGACTGGCCCTGGCGGCGGAACTGACGGCGGCGGGTGCGCGGGTGGCGGTCTGCGGCCGCCGTGTCGTCGAGGGCGGCGCGCCGCCGGCGGAGGGGGTGACGGCCCTCGCCGCCGACCTCGGGCGCCGCGGCGAGGCCGCCCGGGTGGTGGACCGGGCGGCGGCCGCGCTCGGCGGGCTCGACGTGGTCGTCGCCAACGCGGGCGTGCAGCACCTCGTCGACCTCACCGGCGGCCCGAGCGCCGCCGTCCTCGACCGGACCGCCGAGGAGATCGAGGTCAACCTCCGCTCGGTGGTGGAACTGGCCGTCGCGGCCTGGCCCCACCTGGCCGCCGGCGGTGGCGCCGAGCCCGCGGCCTTCGTCGCCGTCACCTCCGGACTGGCCTACGCCCCCAAGCGCTCCGCCCCCGTCTACTGCGCCACCAAGGCCGCCGTGCACACCCTGCTGCGGTCGCTGCGCTACCAGGCCGAGGAGTCCACCCCGTGGATCCGGGTCCAGGAGGCGGTCCTGCCGCTGGTCGACACGCCCATGACGGCCGGCCGGGACGGCGCCGTCCGCAAGATCCCGGCCGCCACCGCGGCCGCCGCCCTGCTGGAGGGCATCCGCCGGGGCCGCCCGACCATCCCGATCGGCGCCGCCCGCACGCTGCTGGCCCTGCTCCGGCTGCACCCCCCGACGGCGTACCGGCTGCTGCGCGACACCTGACGGCGCCGGCGGCGCGCGTACGGGCCGGTGGCCGGCGGGCCCGCCCCGGGTGCGGCCTCACCCGCCCGGCGGGCGGAAGGACACCGGGGCGTCGAAGGCGGCGCGGCGGGTGGCGCGGCGCAGGGCGCGCAGCACGGGCGTGCCGAGGGTGAGGCACAGCACGACGGTGAGGGCCGCCCTGGGGAGGTCCCACCCGAGGGAGGTGGTGAGGCAGTAGGCCGCGAAGCGGACCAGGTTGGCGGAGACCGGGTCGCCGGGGACGAACGAGATGGAGCCGGACAGCCCCGCGATGTAGGGCCAGCCCTGGAGGTTCATGACGGTGCCGTACAGGACGGCGGCGAGGGCGCCGTAGACCGCGAGCAGCCAGAGTTCGCGCCGGCCGCGCAGGGTGGCCGGGCCGGGCAGCAGGCCCGCACCGAGACAGACCCAGCCCATGGCGAGCATCTGGAACGGCAGCCACGGCCCGACGCCGCCGGTCAGCAGCGCGGACGCGAACATCGACAGCGCGCCGAGGACGAAGCCGAAGCCCGGCCCGAGCACCCGGCCGGAGAGCACCATCAGGAAGAACATCGGCTCCAGGCCCGCCGTGCCCGCGCCGAGCGGGCGCAGGGCCGCGCCGGTCGCGGCCAGCACGCCCAGCAGGGCCACGGACTTGGCGTCCAGTCCGGGGGCCCCGCCGCCGGCCGTGCGGCCCTCGGAGATCTGGGCGACCACGACGGCGAGCAGCAGCGGCAGCAGCAGTGCGAACAGCCAGGGGGCGTCGGCGGAGTGCCCGACCAGGGCGGAGTCGGTGGCGGCGAGCAGCGGCCAGCCGAAGCCGGCGACGCCGACCGCGGAGACCAGCAGCAGGGTCGTGACGGAGCGGCGGCCGAGCGGGACGGGCCGGGCGAGCGTGCGGGGGCGGGCCGCCTCGGGCTGCCCGGGCTCCGGGCGCACGGGTGCCGGGGGTCGGGGCTCCGGGCGGTGGGCTTCCGGGCGGTTCGGGCGGGGCGGGCCCGGGTCGGGGCGGCTCATGAGCTCAGCGCCTCCGCGACCTGCCGCACGGTGAGCCACGGGCCGGGCGCCAGCACCTTGGCGACCTGCGGGGCGAAGGCGGGGGAGGAGACCACGACCTCCGCGGTCGGCCCGTCCGCGACGACCTCGCCCTCGGCCAGGATCACCGTGCGGTGGGCGAGTTCGGCGGCGAGCTCGACGTCGTGGGTGGCCAGCAGGACGGCGTGGCCGTCGGCGGCGAGGTCGCGCAGGATCTCCACCAGCCGGGCCTTGGCGGCGTAGTCGAGGCCGCGGGTCGGCTCGTCGAGGAGCAGCAGCGGGGGCCGGGCGGTGAGCACCACGGCCAGGGCCAGGGTGAGCCGCTGGCCCTCGGAGAGGTCGCGCGGGTGGGCGGTGTCGGGGATCCCCGGGAGCAGGCGCTCGACCAGGGCGCGGCAGGTGCCGGGGTCGGCACCCGCGTCGCCGTCGGCCGCGGCGCACTCGGCGGCGACGCTCTCGCCGTACAGCAGGTCGCGCGGGTCCTGGGGGACGAGGCCGACCTCGCGGACCAGCTCGGCGGGCCGGGTGCGGTGCGGGGTGCGGCCGCCGACCCGGACGCTGCCGGAGGCGGGCGCGTGCAGGCCGACCAGGCCGCCCAGCAGGGTGGACTTGCCGGCGCCGTTGCGGCCCATCAGGGCGGTGATCTCGGCGGGGCGCAGCGTGAGGTCGACCCCGCGCAGGGCCTGGACGGGGCCGCGTCGCACGGCGAGGCGCTCGACGGTGGCGACCGGGGTGCCGGTCGGGGTGCCGGCGGTGGCCGGGTGGCGGCCGTCGAGGCGTTCGCGCAGCGGGCCGGCCTTGCGGCGGGCGTCGCGGACGGACAGCGGCAGCGGCCGCCAGCCCGCGAGCCGGCCGAGGCCGACCACCGGCGGGTGCACCGGCGAGTGCGCCATCACCTCCGCCGGTCCGCCGAGGACGGGCGGGGAGCCCGGGGTCAGCAGCAGCACCTGGTCGGCGTACTGGACGACCCGTTCCAGCCGGTGTTCGGCCATCAGCACGGTGGTGCCCAGGTCGTGCACCAGCCGTTGCAGGACGGCGAGCACCTCCTCGGCCGCACCCGGGTCGAGCGCCGAGGTGGGTTCGTCGAGGACCAGGACGCGGGGGTGCACGGTGAGCACCGAGCCGATCGCGACGCGCTGCTGCTGGCCGCCGGAGAGCGAGGCGAGGGCGCGGTCGCGCAGGTCGGCGAGGCCGAGCAGGTCGAGGGTCTCCTCGACCCGGCGCCGCATCACGTCGGCGGGCAGGCCCAGCGACTCCATGCCGTAGGCGAGTTCGTCCTCGACGGTGTCGGTGACGAAGTGCGCCAGCGGGTCCTGTCCGACGGTGCCGACCAGGTCGGCGAGGTCGCGGGGCCGGTGTTCGCGGGTGTCCCGGCCGCCGACGGTGACCCGGCCGTGCAGGACGCCGCCGGTGAAGTGCGGGACGAGGCCGCTGACCGCCCCCAGCAGGGTGGACTTGCCGGAGCCCGACGGGCCGACCAGCAGGCACAGTTCGCCCTCGGGCACGGTCAGGTCGACGCCGCTCAGGGCCGGCTCGGCGGCGTCCGCGTACTGGACGGAGACCTGCTCGAAGGTGATCACGAGGCCCTCCGGGGCGGGGTCGGGGTGGCGAACGCCGGTACCAGGCCCAGGAGTACGGCCAGGACGGCGGCCAGCGGCAGCGCGGGGACGGTCGGCGGGACGACGGTGGGGGCGAAGGCGGCGGGATCGACGGAGGAGAGGTGGACGGTGAGCGCGGCGACGGCGGCGCCGGAGCCTGCGGTCAGCCATTCGGGCAGCGCCCAAGGGTCGGGCCGGTAGCGGGTCCTGACGGACCGTCGGCCTCCCAGCAGCAGCCCGGTGAAGGCGGCGGCCAGACCGAGCAGCAGGACCGGCAGCGCCCAGTCGGCGCCCCCGGCGGTGAGCAGCCCGTACGCGGCCAGGCAGACCCCGAGCAGGCCGGCCAGGGTGAGTGCGGCCGTCGCCCGGGCGAGGCGGCGCGGGACGTCGGCGGTGCGGCCGAAGCCGCGGGTGTCCATCGCGGCGGCCAGCGCCACCGAGCGCTCCAGCGCGCCCTCCAGGACGGGCAGTCCGACCCTGAGCACGGCGGCGACGCCCTTGTCGCTGCGGCCGCGCAGCCGGCGGGCGGCGCGCAGCCGGCGCACGTCCGCGACCAGGTTGGGCGCGAAGGTCATCGCCACCACGACCGCGACACCCGCCTCGTACAGCGCCCCGGGCAGGGTGCGCAGCAGGCGCGCCGGGCTGGCCAGGGCGTTGGCGGCGCCGACGCAGACCAGCAGGGTGGCCAGCCGCAGGCCGTCGTACAGCGCCGCGAGCAGCCCCTCGACGGTCACCCGGCCGCCGATCCGCACCCCCTGCGCCCAGGCCGGGAGCGGTACCTCGGGCAGGGTGAACAGGACGTGCGTCCCGGGGACGGGCGAGCCGAGGAGGATCGCGAACACCAGGCGGATGCCCAGCACCAGCAGGCCCAGGCGCAGGAACGCGCCGTACGAACGGGACCAGGGCGCGTCGCCGCGCCGGGCCGCCACCACGTACCCGGCGACGGCGGCGAGCAGCAGCAGGATCGCCGGGTTGGTGGTGCGGGTCGCCGCGGCGCCCAGCCCGAGCGCCCACAGCCACCAGGCCCCGGGGTGCAGTTGACGGGGGCCGGTGGGGGGTCGGGTGCTGCGGGCTGGGCGCACGGATCAGTCCAGGTCGGGATCGGGATCGGGATCGGGTCGGGCGGGTAGGGCTTGTTCGGGGGATCAGGAGGAGCGGCGGCGGCGGGTCTGCCAGACGGCGCCGCCGGCCAGGACGGCGACCAGCGCTCCGCCGGCGATCAGGCCGAGGTCCGGTCCGCCGTGGCCCCCGCCGTCGGCGGGGCCGCCCGCCGCGGCCGCGCCGCCGAGCTGCTCGCCGCACCCGGCCCTGGGGTAGCCGGCGATGGCGCAGAGCAGGCCGTTGGTGTCGTACCGCAGCGGCGGGGCGACGGCGGCCAGCACCTCGGCCGAGGTGGCGTTCGGGGCGACGGCGGCACACGCCGTGCGCTGCTCGGGCGGCGCCTCGGTGGAGCCGGCGTCGGCGGCGGTGCCGAAGTCCAGCACCACGGCGACCCGCTTGCGGCCCTCCTGGGCGGGGGTGTCCGCGCAGACGGCGGCGAAGCCCGTGGCCGCACGCGGCCGGGCGGCGTCGCGGCCGCCGTCCGGGCTGACGGCGAAGCGCCAGCCGTCCACCGCTCCGTCCGGGGGGACCGACACCGCCGGCCCCTGCTGCTGGTAGGCCCAGCCGGTGTCGGTGGCGCGCCAGAACGACCAGTACCGGTACCCGGCGGCCTCGGCGGGCGAGGCGGTGGCGACCAGCAGCAGCGCGCCCAGCAGCGGGGCGAGCAGCAGCGGGGCGAGCGGCAGGGCGGTGCGGGGCCGCCGGCCCGGACGGGCCCCGGGGCCCGTCCGCGGGGAGCCCGCCGGGCCGCCCCGGGCGGGGCCGGTGGTGCGGGGGGTCACGGCCTGGCGCCGCGCTTGCGCTGGAGGCTGAGCACCAGGCCGCCGCCGACGCCGATCAGCAGGCCGACGATGATCAGCCAGTACTGGCCGAAGCCGTCGCTCTTCTTCGCCGGCTGGGTGGCGGCGGCCGCCGGGCTCGCGGTGGCCGCGGGGGCCGGGCCGAGGGCGGTGAGCTGGGCGGTCAGCGCGGCGGTGTCGCGCTGGGCGGCCTGGGTGACCAGCAGGAGCGTGGCGGTGGCGCCGGCGTCGGTGCCGCCCTTCGTCCAGGTGGCGCCCTCCTTGCCGAGCCAGTCGACGGCGCCGGTGGCCTGCTGCGGGTGGCCGCTCTGGATCAGGCCGAGGGCGGCCCAGGCGGTGGCGGTGTAGTCGGGGGTGGCCGGGGCGCCGGGGGTGGTGAGCGAGAGGTGGTCGCCGCCGGCGGTGAGCTGGGCGCTCAGGTAAGCGGCGGCGGCCTCGCCCGAGTCGGCGTGGGCGACGGGCGCGGCGGGGGCGCCGTCGGGGCAGCCGAGGGCCTTGGGCGCGGCGTCGGCGCGGGCGGTGGTGGCGACCGGGAGGTGGCCGCCGGCGGCGGCGAGCGAGGCCTGGCCGCTGGCGAGGGCGTTGGGCGCGAGGGCGCCGGTGGCCGGGTCGGGCTGGTAGGCGAAGGCGCCGCGCTGGTCGGCGGGCGCGGCGCAGCCGAGCTGGTAGAGGGCGAGCCCGTCGAAGGCGTTCCGGCCGGCCTTGGCGACGGCCGCCGGGTCGGCCTTGGCGGCGAACAGGGCGTTGACGGCGAGGCCGGTGGAGTTGGCGTCGCCGGGGCTGCCCGGGTTGTAGGCCCAGCTGCCGTCCGCGTTCTGGTTGGCCTTGAGCCACTGGACGCCCTTGTCGACGGCGTCCTGGTGCCCGCCGAGCGCGACCAGGGCCTGGACGGCGACGGCGGTGGCGTTGCTGTCCTCGGTCTTGGCGTCGCAGGCCGCGCCGGCGGCCCGGTAGGAGGGCCAGCCGCCGTCCTCGCACTGCTGCCCGGTGAGCCAGCCGACCGCGGACGCCGCCGGGGTGACCTTGGCCGCCGCGAGGGCGGTGAGCGCGAGCGACTGCCGCCAGACGCCGTCGTACGTCGGGTCGCCCTTGCCGTACAGGCCGTCGGGGACGACCGCGGTGGTCGGCGCGGGGCTGTCGGCGAGGGCCGGTGCGGCGGCGGCGCCGGTGAGCAGCGCGGCGGACAGGGCGGCGGCGCCCAGGCGGGCGGCGGTGAGCATGGTGGAGTGGTGCCTTTCGGTGAGCGGTGGTGGCCCCGGGGGCCGTTCCGTAGTCCTCGACGGTGCCGGGCGGTGCGCGGTGGCGGGCCCGGACTGGCCGCTCGCCCCTCCGCGGGCGGTCCGACTCGCCGGGGCCGCGGCGGCTCCGGACTCACGGTTGCGGGGTCAGCGCCGGATTCGCACCGGCTTCCCCCGCGGGAGGGGCGGGATGGAGTTGTGCTGCCCGTCGACTCTAAGCCCTGGGGTCCGCCGCCGGGCTCAGGGCCCGTCCGGGGCAGCCCGCCGGGGTGCCGCCCGGGGAGGAACAGGTTCCAGTCGGGGCCCGGTTCAGGGCAGGGTGAGCAGCCGGGCCGCGGTCTGCAGGTCGGCGCGGACCTCGGCGATCGAGGCGCGGCCGGAGAGCCAGGCGACCAGGGCCGAGTGCCAGGTGTGCTCGATCACCCGGACGGCCGCGCGCTGGCTGTCGCTGGGTGGCCCGGACTGGCCGATGGCGTCCAGGATGAGCTGTCCGGTGGCGGAGCTGACCTGGTCCACCTCGGCCCCGACGGAGCGGTCCGCGAAGGACAGCGCCCGGACCATCGCCTCGGCGAGCAGGGGCTCGCGCTGCAGGGCGTGGAAGGCCCGGGTGAGCGTGTCGGCGACCCGGGGGGCCGGTTCGAGGTCGGTCGGCGGGTGCCGCCGGATGTGTTCCTGGAGGCCCTGCAGCTGCTCCAGCATGACGGCGACCAGCAGGTGGACCTTGGACGGGAAGTACCGGTAGAGCGTGCCGAGGGCGACCTGGGCGCTCTCCGCGACCTCCCGCATCTGTACGGCCTCGTACCCGCCCCGGGCGGCCAGGGCGGTGGCGGCCCGCAGGATCCGCCGGCGGCGCTCGGCCTGGCGCGCGGTCAGCGACGGCTCACCGGGCGGTGCGGGCGGCGGTGCGGCGGGGCTCGTGGAGGTGGTCGGAGGCGGCAAGGAGTGCTCCCGGGGCGCGTGGGTGGCGGTGTGCTCCACAAGGTCGGCATGGTCCGGCGTGGCGGGAATCACCAGCCCTGGCTCCTGAGGGAAAGCTACGGGCCGGTATCTTCGAGGTCTCTCATTGTTCACATGGTCGATGACGAGTTCCACACCCACTGAAACCTGATCTACTTTAGCGACCAGCAGCACAGATAGCAGCTAGAGATGAGGGCCCGAGGATGACCGCGCAGCCGCTGCGGATTGCCCTGCTGTCGTACCGCGGGGACCCCTTCTGTGGCGGTCAGGGCGTGTACGTCCGGCACCTGTCGCGCGAGCTGGCCAGGCTCGGCCACCACGTGGACGTGATCGGGGCCCAGCCCTTCCCGGTGCTGGACGAGGTCGAGGGCCCCGGTTCGGTGCGCCTGGTCGAACTCCCCAGCCTGGACCTCTACCGCGCCGACGACCCGTTCCGCACGCCGGCCCGCGGGGAGTTCCGCGGCCCGGTGGACGTCCTGGAGTTCGCCACCATGCGCACCGGCGGCTTCCCCGAGCCGCTGACCTTCTCGCTGCGCGCCCGGCAGTACCTGGCCCGGCACAAGGGCCGCTACGACGTGGTGCACGACAACCAGACCCTCGGCTACGGCCTGCTCGGCCTGGCCCGGCACGGCTTCCCGCTGGTCACCACGATCCACCACCCGATCACCGTGGACCGGCAGTTGGAGCTGGACGCGGCCGACACCCGGCTGCGCAGGCTGTCGCTGCGCCGCTGGTACGCCTTCACCCGGATGCAGCGCCGGGTCGCCGCCCGCCTGGACCACGTGATCACCGTCTCCGGCAGCTCGCAGCGCGAGATCGCCGAGCACCTGGGCGTTGCGCCCGGTGCGATCTCGGTGGTGCCGATCGGCGCCGACACCCGGCTGTGGTCGCCCTCGGACGCGGTCGAGCGGGTGCCGGGCCGGATCGTCACCACCTCCAGCGCCGACGTCCCGCTGAAGGGGCTGGTGTTCCTGGTCGAGGCGCTCGCCAAGGTGCGCACCGAGCGCCCCGCGCACCTGGTGGTGGTCGGCAAGCCGCAGAAGGACGACGGCCCGGTGGCCGAGGCGGTGCGCCGCTTCGGACTGGCCGAGCACATCGAGTTCCGCAGCGGCCTCACCGACCGGGAGCTGGTGGACCTCTACCGCTCGGCCGAGGTGGCCTGCGTGCCGTCGCTGTACGAGGGCTTCTCGCTGCCCGCCGCCGAGGCGATGGCCACCGGGACCCCGCTGGTGGCCACCACCGGCGGCGCGATCCCCGAGGTGGCCGGCCCGGACGGGCGCACCTGCCTGGCCGTGCCGCCGGGCGAGGCGGACGGGCTGGCGGCGGCGCTCGGACGGCTGCTGGACGACCCGGAGCTGCGCGGGCGGCTCGGCGGCGCCGGCCGCGAGCGGGTGCTGGCCCGGTTCACCTGGGAGCGGGCCGCCGAGCTGACCGCCGAGGCCTACCGCGCGGCCATCGCCACCGGGGCCGGGGCCCGGGCCCGTTCGGGGCCGGGCTGGCGCTACGTGCCCTGAGCCACCCGCCCCGGCCGGCCCGGGCGCGCTCCGGCGGCCCCGACCCACCCGGCCGCCGGCCCGGCGCGAATCGTTCTGACGCGGCGTCAAGTCCGCTTGGTAGCAAAAGGAATGGGAGCCCTGCAGTGCTGACCGTCGATTTCTCGCGCTTCCCGCTCGCCCCCGGCGACCGGGTGCTCGACCTGGGCTGCGGCGGGGGCCGGCACGCGTTCGAGTGCTACCGCCGCGGCGCCAACGTGATCGCCCTCGACCAGAACACCGAGGAGATCGCCGAGGTCAAGAAGTGGTTCGCCGCGATGGAGCAGGCCGGCGAGGCGCCCGAGGGTGCGTCGGCGGTCGCGATGGAGGGCAACGCGCTGGCGCTGCCGTTCGAGGACGAGTACTTCGACAAGATCATCATCTCCGAGGTGATGGAGCACATACCCGATGACAAGGGCGTGCTCAACGAGATGTTCCGGGTCCTCAAGCCCGGCGGCCTGCTCGCCGTCACCGTGCCGCGCTGGCTGCCCGAGAAGATCTGCTGGGCGCTGTCCGACGAGTACCACGAGGTCGAGGGCGGCCACATCCGGATCTACCGCGGCGACGAACTGCTCGGCAAGCTCAAGGACGCCGGCCTGGAGCCGTACGGCACCCACCACGCGCACGCGCTGCACTCGCCGTACTGGTGGATCAAGTGCGCCGTCGGCGTGGACAACGACAAGGCGCTGCCGGTCAAGGCCTACCACCAGCTGCTGGTCTGGGACATCGTCGGCACCCCGGTGATCAGCACCCTCACCAAGGCCGCCGAGCGGGCCCTCAACCCGGTCATCGGCAAGAGCTTCGTCGCGTACGCCTCGAAGCCGCGGAGGGCGGGCGCATGACCGCGGCCGTCCCCGAGGTGCTGCTGCTCGAGGGGGTGCTCGACGCCGAGCAGGCGGCCGGCACCGTCCGCAGCATCCTCGCCGAACAGCGCCCCGACGGTGCCATACCCTGGTTCGCCGGCCACCACCTGGACCCCTGGGACCACACCGAGGCCGCCATGGCCCTCGACACCGCCGGCGAGCACGCCGCCGCCGAGGCCGCCTACCGCTGGCTCGCCGCCAGCCAGAACCCGGACGGCTCCTGGTACGCCGCCTACACCGACGGCGTGGTCACCGACCACGCCAAGGAGACCAACTTCTGCGCCTACGTGGCCGTCGGCGTCTGGCACCACCACCTCAGCACCGGCGACGACGCCTTCCTGGAGTGGATCTGGCCGGTCGTCCGGCGCGCCCTGGACTTCATCGTCGGCCTGCGGCTGCCCGGCGGCCCGATCGCCTGGCGCCTCGACGAGGACGGCACCGCCACCGACGAGGCGCTGCTCACCGGTTCGTCCAGCATCCTGCACGCGCTGCGCTGCGGCCTGGCCATCGCCGAGTACCTGGAGGAGCCGCAGCCGGACTGGGAGCTCGCGGCCGGCCGGCTGGGGCACGCCGTGGCGCACCACCCCGAGCGCTTCCTCGACAAGGACCGCTACTCGATGGACTGGTACTACCCGGTCCTCGGCACGGGCCTGCGCGGCGACGCGGCGGTCGAGCGCATCGACCGGGAGTGGGACCGCTTCGTCGTCCCCGGCCTCGGCGTGCGCTGCGTCAGCGACCGCCCCTGGGTGACCGGCGGGGAGAGCGCCGAACTGGCCCTGGCGCTCTGGGCGATCGGCCAGTCCGACCGCGCGGTGGACATCCTGCGCTGGATCCAGGAGCACCTGCGGCACGAGGACGGCTCGTACTGGACGGGGTACGTCTTCGAGGACGACGCCATCTGGCCGGAGGAGCGCACCACCTGGACGGCCGGCGCACTGCTGCTCGCGGTCGCCGCGCTCGGCGGTGACCCGGCGACCGTCGCGGTCTTCGGCGGCGAGCAGCTGCCCGCCGGGCTGGTGGTCCGGGACTGCTGCTGACCCGCCCGCGCCGGGCCGGCCCGAAGGGGCGGGACGGCGAAGGGACGTGACAGCGCGAAGGGGCGGGACCGGAGAGATCCGGTCCCGCCCCTTCGCCGTACCGCCGGGGCGTCAGCCGCGCTGGATGCCCGCGGTGTCGGCCAGCAGGCCGAGGCTGCCGTCGGCCAGCTGGGCGACCAGCGCGGAGCCGCGCTGCTCGACCGCCAGGTACCAGGTGCCGGGCACCAGCTCACCGATCGGGGCACCGACCGGGTTGTCCTTCGGGGCCAGCGGGCGCGGGGCCGGCACGGCGAACCAGAACGGCGCGAAGTCGGCCGCCGGGGCGGCCGGGGCCGGCTGCGCCTGCGCGGCCGGGACGGGCTGCGGGGCCGGGGCGGCCGCGTCCTGCGGCTGGCCGGCGGCCGCACCGGCCGGGTAGCCGTAGCCGCCGGGCTGGGCGCCGTACGCCGGGGCCTGGTTCGGGTCCTGGCCCGGGCCCGGGTAGCCGTACTGGCCGGGCTGGCCCGGGGCCGGGTAGCCCTGGTACGGCACGGCGGCCGGGCGGTCGGTGACCAGCGGGGCCTTCAGCGCCGGCACCAGCGGCGCGGCCGCGGCCGCACCCGCCAGCACGATCAGCGAGATCAGGCCGAGCCAGGCGCCGAAGCCGTGACCGAAGCCGGAACCCGACGGACCGCCACCCAGCGACCACAGCGCCGTCCACAGCGCGGTGACGGCGAACGCGATGCCCCACTGGTCCAGCCGGAGGCCGAGCACCTGGCGGCCGGCCGCGGCCGGGCCCTGGAACCGCTGCAGCAGGATCAGCACCGCGGCGGCGATGCCGAGCAGGTAGATCGAGGGCAGGATGGGGAACAGCTGGGTGCTCCACGCGTTCTGCGACGTGTCGCCGCAGTACCGGCCGCTGCAGTCCACGGTCCAGTAGGGCAGGAAGGAGGCGATGAAGAGCAGGACGGCCGCGCCTGCGACGGCGGCGTCTCCCCTGGTGAGAGCGCGCAGATTCACTAACGTTCCCCTCGTTGACGTGTCGTGGTCGGCGGTTCGTGCGGTCGGGCTGACCGGCCGAAACTCCCGAACGGACCAGAAGCCTAGGCCCAACCGCGCCGCCGGCGCACGGCGGGACCGGTAATGGGGCGAAGTCGTTGCAAACGGCGCGGGCCGGGCGCGCTGCCGCCCACCGGGCCGGCCCGCCCCAACTCCCTTTACCGCGTGGTCAGATACGCCGTCAGCGCGTCTGCGATCCCCTGTGCCGCCTGCTGCCGCCACTGAGGATCCGTCATCCGCTTCGCGTCCGCCGGGTTGCGCATGTTACCGCACTCGATGAACACCTTGGGGACCGTGGACAGGTTGAGGCCCCCCAGGTCGGAGCGGGTGTCCAGGCCCTGGTTCGCGACGTAGTCCGCGTACTGCTCGCCGGTCGCCGCGCGGAAGTGCTCGCGCAGCAGAAGGCCGAGCCGGTGCGAGGGTTCGACGATCGCGGAGGTGTCCGCCTTCCCCGCCACCACGCGCGCCGGCATGATCACGTGGAAGCCGCTGCCGCTCGCCGGGCCGCCGTCGCCGTGCACCGAGAGCGCGACGTCGGCGTGCGCGGCGGCGCTCGCCCGGGCGCGTTCGTCGATGCACGGGCCCCACCGGCGGTCACCGTCCTGCACCAGCACCACGGTGGCGCCGCGGGCGGCGAGGATGGCCCGCGCCCGGCGGGACACGTCCAGGGTGTACTCGGCCTCGGTGTAGCCGGCGTTGGTCTCGGTGCCGGTGGTGTCGCACTCCTTGTGGGCGTTGCCGATGTCGACCTGACGGTTGATCTCGGTGGTGTGCGCCGAGTTGCCCGGGTTGTGGCCGGGGTCGAGCACGACGGTGCGGCCGCTGAGCGCGGTCGCGTCGGGCGAGCCGGAGGCGCCGGGGGAGGCGGTGGCGGCCGCGGTGTCCGACGGAGCCGGGGAGGCCGCGGTGGGCCGGTCCGCGGCCGGGGTGCCCGAGGCGTCCGGCGCGCCGGACGCACCCGGCGTCCCCGGTCCTCCGGACGGGTCGGTGCCGGACGGGGTGGTGGGCGCCGCGGCGGAGGTGCCCGCGGCGCTCACCGGGGTGGGGCCTTCGAGGGCCTGCCAGCCCAACCAGCCCGCCATGCAGAGCGGTACGGCCGCGCCCACCACCGTGGTGACGCGCAGCAGGGCGGAACGGCGGGGCGGTCGGGAGGCGGAGCCGGTCACGGGTGGTTCAGATCCTGTCCTGGGTGCGCGGGGTGAGGCCGTAGCTGTCGGCGATCGGCTTCCACTTGGCGGCGAAGTCCTTCTTCGCCTGGGTGGCCTGCGGGTTGAGCTCGTCGGCGTGCTTCTTGTCGGCGGTGTTCGGGGCCGAACCCGAGCAGCCCTGGCCGGCCACCGCCCGGGCCCAGCTCGCGTACGCCCGGTCGATGTCGGCCGACAGCTGCCAGGCCTGCTTCAGCGAGGCCACCGCGTCGGCGCCGCCCGGCACGTCGCCGACGCCCACCCCGGCGAGCTTGCGCAGCAGGTCGTCGCGCTGCTTCGCACCGTTGTCGAACACCTGCGCCGCGCTCTCGATGTCGGCCTTCGCCGGGCAGCTGGTCACCTTGGCGACCGCGCTGCCGATCGGGGCCTTCGCGCTCTCGCCCTGGGTGAGCAGGTCGTCCAGCGCCTGGGCCTGGCCCTTGGCGTTCGGGCCGGCTCCGGAGGCGGTGGGGCTCGGCGTGGCGCCGGCCGAGGCCGGGTCGGTCGCGGCGCCGCTCGGCGCGGCGTCGGTGCCCGTCGGGGCCGGGGCCGGCGGCGGGTTGCCGGCCGAGGTCGGGGCGGTGGCCGACGGGGCGGGCGCGGCCTGCCCGTTCTTGTCGTCGCCGTTCCTGGCGGCCATCAGCAGGCCGCCGCCGACCGCCAGCACCAGGAGCAGGGCGAAGCCGATCAGCAGGGGGGCCTTCCGGTTGCCCGGGCGGTCCTCGTCGTCCGGGTCCGCGTAGTCGTTCGGGTAGTCGGCGGGGTGGCCGGCCGGGTACCCCGGCTGCCCGGGACCGCCCGGGTACGGGCCCGGGCCGTGCCCGTACGGGGCCTGCGGGGGGCCGGCGGGCGGCTGCGGCGGGTACACGTAGCCGGGCCCGGGGGCCTGGCCGGAGACGTAGCCGGGGCCGGCCTCCCGGCCCGAGACGTGACCCGGGCCCGGGGCGGTGCGCTGGGACGTCGCGTGGGATGGGAACGGAGCGGCGGGCGGCTGCGGGGCCGCGGCGGGGAAGGCGGGCGCGGTCGGCGCCTCGTGGCCGGGTGCGGCGGCCAGGTAGGGGCGGGCGGCCAGCGGGGGGCCCTGGTCGCCCACGGCGCCCGCGGTGGGCGGCGGGGCCACGGGGCCGGGAGGGACGGGGCCGGTCACGAGCGGCGGCGGGCCGGCGGCCTCCTCGCCCGGGGCCTGCTGCGGGCCGCGCACCCAGCCGCCCGCACCACCGCGCGCGGTGGGGTCCCAGACCGCCGGAGCGGTGTTGTGCTGGTCCGTCATGTGCCGCTAGCCCCCACCGTCCGCCGATTGCTCTGCCTGGTGCTGCGCGGACACCGTACCGTTCGAACCCCCGCCCGACAGCCCCGGCACGACGTTAGAGCATCGGGGTGTGGCTGTGGGGCGGCTCGGCGGATCGGTCGGAGGCGCGGCGGTCGTCCGTGCGCGTCGGGGCCGGGCGGGAGGGTTCGCGGGGCCCGTCGGGGCTCCCCGGGCGGGGTGCGACGGGCGGGGTGCGGCGGGCGCCGGGGCGGACGGCGGGGGAGGCTCAGCCCGCCGTGCGGCGCAGGACCCGCAGCGAGCCCGTCACCGAGACCTCCTCGAAGCCCTCGGCGAGCGCCCGCAGGTACACCCGGTACGGGGCCTGGCCGCCGTCCGCCGGGTCCGGGAACACGTCGTGCACCACCAGCAGCCCCTCCGGCGCCAGGTGCGGGACCCAGCCCTCGTAGTCGCCGGTCGCGTGCTCGTCGGTGTGACCGCCGTCGATGAACACCAGGGCCAGCGGCCGCCCCCACAGGGCGGCGATCCGGGGCGAGCGGCCCACCAGGGCCACCACGTGCTCCTCCAGCCCGGCCGCGTGCAGGGTGCGGCGGAACCGCGGCAGGGTGTCCATCAGCCCCACCTCCCGGTCCACCAGCGTCGGGTCGTGGTACTCCCAGCCGGGCTGCTGCTCCTCCGAGCCGCGGTGGTGGTCCACCGTGAGCGCGACCGTCCCGGTCTCCCGGGCCGCGGCGGCCAGCAGGACCGCGGAGCGCCCGCAGTAGGTGCCGATCTCCAGCACCGGCAGCCCGGTGCCGCGCGCCGCGGTCACCGCCGCCGCGTACAGCGCCAGCCCCTCGTCCACCGGCATGAACCCGGTCGCCGCCTCGAACGCCGCCAGCACCTCGGGCGCCGGGCGGGCGCTCTCCAGCAGGTCGGACATGCCGTGCTCCTCGGGTTCGGGACGTCCGGGACGGGGGCGGACGTGCTCGCCCCGGACCCTACTCGACGGTAGACGGGGGGACCACAGGGGCCCTGGAACGTGTTCTAGTCCCGCCGGGCCGCCCGTGCCAGAATCGGCCCGACCGCCGATCCGAGGCACACCAGGCACACCGGGAGCAGCCCCATGCGCGCAGCCGTCCTGCACAAGACCGGCCAGGACACCCTCGACGTCCGGGAGGACGTGACGGCCGTCGGGTTCGGCCCGGGCACCGTACGGGTCCGGATGCGCGCGGCCAGCCTCTGCCACTCCGACCTCTCCGCCATGAGCGGCGTCCTGCCGCAGCCCGCGCCGTTCGTCCCCGGGCACGAGGGCGCCGGGGACGTCGTCGAGGTCGGCGACGGCGTCCGGGGCATCGCCCCCGGCGACCGCGTGGTGCTCTGCTGGATGGCCCCCTGCGGCCGCTGCGCGCACTGCGAGCACGGCCGGGGCCACCTGTGCGTCGCCAGCCTGCGGCGGCTCGGCGCGCCCGGCTTCCGCTTCGAGGAGGGCGGCGCCGCCGTCGAGGCCTCCGGGTTCTACGGCACCGGGGCCTTCGCCGAGGAGGTCGTGGTCTCCGCCGACGCCGTCATCAAGGTGCCCGCCGACCTGCCCCACGAGGCCGCCGCGCTGATCGGCTGCGGCGTCACCACCGGCGTCGGCGCCGCCGTCAACACCGCCCGGGTCGAACCCGGCTCCTCCGTCGCGGTGATCGGCGCCGGCGGGGTCGGGATCGCCACTGTCCAGGGCGCCCGGGTCTGCGGGGCCGCCCGGATCACCGTCGTCGACCCGGTCGCGTCCCGCCGCGAGCGGGCGCTCTCCTTCGGCGCCACCGAGGCCCTCGCCCCCGAGGAGCTCAGGGCCGCGGCCAAGGGCCTGCCGGGCGGCGGCTTCGACTACGTCTTCGAGGCCGTCGGCCGGGCCGCCACCGTCCGGGCCGGGTACGACGCCGCCCGGCGCGGCGGCGCGGTCGTGGTGATCGGCGCCGGCGCGCAGGACGACCGCGCGCAGTTCACCATGGGCGAGCTGTTCTTCAACGAGAAGCGCCTGCTGCCCTCGCTCTACGGCGGCGCGCCCGTCGCCCGCACCATCGGGCTGGTCGTCGACCTCTGGCGGGCCGGGCGGATCGACCTCGACGCCATGATCACCCACCGGGTCCCGCTGACGGACGTCAACGAGGCCGTCGCGCAGATGCGCAGCGGCGAGGCCCTGCGCACGGTCGTGACGCTGGGCTGAGGCGGCCGGCACCGGACGCGGAAGGGCCCGCCGGGGGTGCGTCCCCGGCGGGCCCTTCCGTGCGTGCGTGCTCAGCCCAGGCGCGCCGCGGCGCGGTGCCGGCCGTGCGGGTCGGCCGCGGGGCTGTCGTCGGCGGCGGACCGTCCGCGGTGCCGACCGTGCGACGCGGTGTCCTCGGCCGTGTTCTCGTCGGCGTCGGTCCCGTTGGCCGCGGGTCCGGTGGTGTCGGTGAGGGTGTCGGACATCAGAATCGTCTTCTCCGTGCGAGGGTGCAGGTCATCGGCGCCCGGCCGGCGCGTGGCGCGCGGCCCGGTCCCCGATCGGGCGCTCGGTACGCGCCACAGCCGGTGATCGCGGCCCGTGCCCCGGCCACCATAACGGCCGGAGCGGACGAGACCCTATCGAGATCACGATGCGCGCCCGGGGGCCGGGCGCGGCGGTGTCATCAGCCCGGTCGGCCGGTCCGCAGGAACCCGGCGAGCAGCTCGTGCAGGACGGCGGCGCCCTCCTCGGCGAGCACCTCGTGGCCGGAGCCGGCCGCCTCGACGTACCGGAAGTCCACTCCCTCGACCCGGCCGATCCGCAGCAACTCGTGCCGCAGCGAGCGGGATTGGCCGACCGGGACGACCTCGTCCCGATTGCCGTGCACGATCAGCAGCGGTGCGGTCAGCCGGTGCGCGAGCTGCAGGACGTCGCGCGGGCCGCGGGCGTCGGCGATCGTCTCGCCGCCGCCCAGCCGGGTGGTCAACGCCCCGACGGGCCCGGCGGCCTCGGCCAGCAGCCGGGCGCCGGACAGGAACGGGGCGACCACCGCGCAGCGCGACACCTGCTCCGCGGGTGCGTGCGCGGCCGCCAGCAGGGCGAGGAACGCGCCGTAGCTGACCCCGAACAGGGCCGGGGGCTCCAGGCCGAGCGCCGCACGCTGCCCGGCGATGCCGTCCAGCAGGTGCAGCACGTCGTCCAGGTCCGGTCCGCCCCAGGCGCCCCGGATGGCCATCGCGTGCGCCACCCCGTAACCGGTGGAGCCGCGCTGGTTGGGGGCGACGACGGCCAGCCCCTCGGCGGACATCCGCTGCAGCGCGGGATCGAACTCCAGCCGCCAGGCGTCGGCCGGGCCGCCGTGCAGCGCCAGCACCAGGTGCGGGCTGCTCAGCCAGGCGTCCCCGCCGTACACCACGGCCTCCAGGGGCCCTGCGGGGCCGGCGAGTTCGAGGCTCTGCGCGGGCTGCCAGCGGCCGCCGTCGCCGGGTGCGGTGCTGCCGTCCACCCGCCAGCCCGGCGGCGGGGTGCGGGTGGCCCGGGGGCCGTCGGGCTGCCACGGCAGCCCGGCCCCCCGCCAGGGGCCGGGGGGCCCGGAGCCCAGTGGTGCCAGTTGCAGCGGCAGCGGCGTCGGGCCGCCGGCGGCCGGGGCGGGGCCGTGCGCGAGCAGCGCGTCGACGTCCAGGGCGGCCAGCGCCGCGGGGTGGTCGGGCGAGGAGTAGGGGAGCCGCAGTGCCGCCTCGCCCCAGTGCCCGACCGAACCGAGCCGGCCGGGCGGGACGGGGAGCGGTTCGAGCCGGCCGGTGCCCGGCCGCCAGAGGGCGAGCGCCGAGCCGGCGCCGTGGTCGACCTGCACCGCGACCCGCAGGCCGTCGCCGTCCGGCCGCAGCGCCACCGGACGCAGGACGGTGCCCGCGACGTGCAGGCACGCCGGGAACCGCAGCGGCTCGCCGCCGCCCAGCACGCCCCAGCCGAGCCGGTCGGTGCCCGGTGCGTCGCTGCGCACCATCGCGAACCCGCTGTCCGGGTCGAACAGCACCAGCCGGTCGTTGCTGTGCCCGCCGATCTCCAGCAGCGGGGCGGTCGTGCCGCTGCGCAAGTCCAGCAGCACGCTGCGGACGAGCCCGGCGTCGACCCGGTCCAGCGCCAGCAGGTCACCGGTGCGGTCCAGCCAGGTGCCGCCGCCGTGCAGTCCGGGGATCTCGGCGACCCGTTCGGGCTCGCTGCCGTCCGTGCGCACCAGCCAGGCGGTGGTGGCCGGGCGGTTGTCCGTGCCGAGGGCCAGGGCGACGGGCGTGCCGGGGCCGGCGCCGGGGCCCGTCGGGAGTGCCAGCAGCCGCAGTCCGGGCATCCGGATGGTGGCCACCGGCTGCTCCGCGGCGGAGGTCCCGCCGTAGGAGAGGCGGACCAGGTCGTGGCGGTCCCCGTCGTGGCGGCAGATCAGCACCGAGCCGTCCGGCAGTGCGACCAGGTGGGAGCGCAGGTCCTCCGAGCGGTTGCCGGACAGCGGCAGGGCGAGCGGGGCGGCCGGGCCGCCGTCCGGGGGCAGCCGCCAGCTCTCCGCGTACCAGCCGCCGTCGGCGGCCGAGGCCAGGCAGGCAGCGTGTCCGCCGTCGGCGGCGAAGGCGAAGCCCAGCCGGCGCAGCGCCGGCGCGACGGTCCGGGTGGCCAGGTTCACGTCCCGATCACCCCGCTCGTCGTGCCGCGACACCGGTGGACCTCCGGCCGTGCCGGCTCCGGACGCGGGCCCGTCGCGGATCCGGTGGACCCGACGCAGACGGCCCGGCCGTGCACCGGAGGCCCTCGACGGCGACCTCCCGGTCGTCGTCGCCTCCCCGGCCTCCGGCGCCGGCCGGCGCCGCCCGCGTCGTCCCCGGCCACGGGGCCGCCGCATCCGGCCCGTGGCCCGCCGATTCCCCGCCCGCGGCCGTACGCAGCGATGTGTCCGCCTCCATGCGCCGCCACATCCCTTCGTCTGGGCCGCCGGCCCGGGTGCCCACTGCTCCGGCACCCGGGCCGACGCCCCGGCCTGATCGGTTCCTCGGAAGGAGCGGGAGCCCCGGGGGCCGGAGTCACCGGCCCCGCCGTGCCCCGCCCGGTGCCCGCTCCTGCCGGGCCCGCGCGGGGCGGAGCGCCGTCCGGACCGCCAAGTCGGGGCGCCTCCCGGGGCAACTCCCGTTCGCAGGACTGAAGTTACTTTCGAGGCGGGGGTGACTCAACGGAGCGCCGGTCACTTCACTCATAAGGGTGATCCGGGCTTCGTTTCGCCTTCGTGCGAGGGCCCCGGTGTGAGCAACGCGCGCCCGGCGTGCGGAGGCGCGGAGGCCGCGCCGGTCGCTCCCGGCCGCCCCCTCCGCCGGTTGACGCGCATCCGTACGCCGACGGCACCTCCGTCCGAACGCCGCCCCCCGCTCGGGCCCGACCCCCGCCCGACGGGGGCCCGCGCCCCGCCCGAACGGCACCCCGGACTCCTCCGGCTCCCGCGGCCCGGCCCGCCCCGCCCCACGGCCGGGGCCCGACCGCCCCCGCGCGCACGGTAGTCTCGACAGGTGCCGAAACTGTCCGACGTCATCACCGCGCTCGAAGAGGTCTACCCCCCGCAGTGGGCGGAGTCCTGGGACGCCGTCGGCCTGGTCTGCGGGGACCCTCAGGCCGAGGTCGGCCGCGTGCTGTTCGCCGTCGACCCCGTGCAGACGGTCGTGGACGAGGCCGTCGAATGGGGCGCCGACCTGGTCGTCACCCACCACCCCCTCTACCTGCGCGGCACCACCAGCGTCGCCGCGACCGGTTTCAAGGGCCGGGTGGTGCACACGCTGATCAGCAACGGCATCGCCCTGCACGTCGCGCACACCAACGCCGACCACGCCGACCCCGGTGTCTCGGACGCGCTGGCGGAGGCGGTCGGACTCCGGGTGACCGGCCCGCTGGTGCCGGACCCGACCGACCCGCTGGGCCGCCGCGGCTCCGGCCGGATCGGCCTGCTGGAGCCCCCGCTGACGCTGTCCGCCTTCGCCGCGCAGGTCGCCAGGGGCCTGCCCGCCACCGCCGCCGGGGTCCGCGTCTCCGGGGACCCGAACCGGCTGCTGAGCCGGGTCGCCGTGTGCGGCGGCTCGGGCGACGGATTCTTCGCCGAGGTGCGGGCGGCCGGGGTGGACGCCTACCTCACCGCCGACCTGCGCCACCACCCGGCGTCCGAGGCCGCCGAGGCGGCGCCGGTCGCGCTGGTCGACGCCGCGCACTGGGCCACCGAATGGCCCTGGCTGACCCTGGCCGAGCGGGCCCTGCTGGCCGCCGCGGACAAGCGCGGCTGGGCCGTGGAGACCAAGGTCTCCCACCGGGTCACCGACCCGTGGACCGCGCACGCCCCCATGTCCTTCACCGCCTGACCCGATTCACAGGAGCCCTCCGCTTGAACGCCGCGCCCGCCGACCAGATCCGCCTGCTCGACCTCCAGGCCATCGACTCGAAGCTCGACCAGCTGGCCCACCGGCGCCGGACCCTGCCCGAGCACGCCGAGATCGAGAAGGCCTCCGCCGACCACACCGCGCTCAAGGACCTGGTGGTCGCCGCCGAGGCCCAGCAGGGCGACACCACCCGTGAGCTGACCAAGGCGGAGGGGGACGTGGAGCAGGTCCGCGCCCGGTCCGCCCGCAACCAGCAGCGCCTCAACTCCGGCGCGATCACCTCGCCGAAGGACCTGGAGAACCTCCAGCACGAGATCGGCTCGCTGGCCAAGCGCCAGGGCGACCTGGAGGAGGTCGTGCTGGAGGTCATGGAGCGGCTGGAGAGCGCCCAGGGCCGGGTCGTCGAGCTGGGCGCCCGCCTGGAGCACTCCACCGTCGTCCTCACCGAGGCCGAGGCCCGCCGCGACGCCGCCTTCGCCGAGATCGACGGCGAGGCCGAGAAGGTCAAGCGGGACCGCGAGGCCGTCGCCGCCGTCATCCCCGCCGACCTGCTCAAGGTCTACGGCAAGCTGCGCGAGCAGCAGGGCGGCGTCGGCGCGGCCCGGCTGTACCAGCGCCGCTGCGAGGGCTGCCGCACCGAGTTCTCCATCACCGAGCTGAACGCCATCAAGGCCGAGCCGGCCGACAAGGTGGTCCGCTGCGAGAACTGCTCGCGGATCCTGGTCCGGACCGCCGACTCGGGCGTCTGAACCGGTGGCGGCACGCTTCATCGTCGAGGCTGACGGCGGGTCCCGGGGCAACCCGGGGCCGGCCGGCTACGGCGCGGTGGTCCGGGACGGCGACACCGGGCAGATCGTCGCGGAGGCCGCCGAGTTCATCGGCCACGCCACCAACAACGTGGCCGAGTACCGGGGCCTCATCGCCGGCCTCAAGGCGGCCCGGGACCTCGACCCGGACGCCTCGGTGGACGTCCGGATGGACTCCAAGCTGGTCGTCGAGCAGATGTCGGGCCGCTGGAAGATCAAGCACCCCGACATGCAGCCGCTGGCCGCCGAGGCGCGCACCGTCCTGCCGCGCGGCCGGGTGACGTACACCTGGATCCCGCGCGAGCGGAACAAGGACGCCGACCGGCTCGCCAACGAGGCGATGGACGCGGGCCGGGCCGGCCGCCAGTGGGAGCCCCGGCCGAAGGCCGCCGCCGTCGCCGCGGAACCGCCGCTGGAGACCGCCGCCCCCAGGGCCGGCTGGGCGGCCGAGGCCGACCTCGGTACCCCGACCACCTTCGTCCTGCTGCGCCACGGCGAGACGGCGCTGACCCCGCAGAAGCGGTTCTCCGGCAGCGGCGGCACCGACCCGGAGCTCTCCGACCGGGGCCGCTGGCAGGCCGAACGGGCCGCCGCGGCGCTCGCCGCGCGCGGCAGCGTCCAGGCCGTGGTGGCCTCCCCGATGCGCCGCACCCGGCAGACCGCGGAGATCGTCGCGGCCCGGCTCGGCCTGGAGGTCCGGTACGAGGACGGGCTGCGCGAGGTCGACTTCGGCGACTGGGAGGGCCTGACCTTCGCCGAGGTCCAGGAGCGCTACCCGGACGACCTGGCGGCCTGGCTCGGTTCGGCCAAGGCCAAGCCGACCGGCAGCAGCGAGAGCTTCACCACGCTCACCCACCGGGCCGGCGTCGCCCGGGACAAGATCATCGCGCGGAACCCGGGCCGGACGGTGCTGGTGGTCTCCCACGTCAGCCCGATCAAGACGCTGGTCCGCCTGGCCCTCGGCGCCCCGCCGGATTCGATGTACCGGATGGAGCTGTCCGCCGCCGCGCTGTGCTCCGTCCAGTACTACGCGGACGGCAACGCCTCGCTGCGGCTGCTCAACGACACCTCGCACCTGCGCTGAGCGTCCGCGCCGCCGGGGCCGGGGCCGGTGCCCCGCCCCGGAGGCGCGCCGCGGGGCCGCCGCGCTCAGTGCACCTCGGTGACCACTACGTCCAGCTGCCAGGGCTTGCGCGCCGTCCCCTCGGCCGCCACCTCCACCCGGTGGCCGAGGCCCAGCAGCGCGTCCGTCAGTTCACCGGGCGTCTTCGGCTCGGCCCCCGCGACCAGCAGGTCCCGCACCAGACGGCCCTTGGTCGCCTTGTTGAAGTGGCTGACGACCGTGCGCCTGCCGTTGCGCTCCTGCAGCACCCGGACGGTCGCCGTGCGGGACACCACCTCACCAGCCGGCTTCCACGCCGCCGCGTACGCCGAACTGCGCAGGTCCAGCACCAACCCGTCGGCCACCTCGGGCAGCACGTCGGCCATCGCGCCCCGCCAGTACGCTCCGAGCGCCCCCAGCGGCGGCAGTTTCACGCCCATCGAGCAGCGGTAGGGCGGGATCCGGTCGGAGATCCGCACGGCGCCCCAGAGACCGGAGAAGACCAGCAGCGAACGCTCCGCGCGGTCGTACGCGGCGGCGTCCAGCGTGGCCAGGCCCAGGTTGTCGAACAGCACGCCGGTGTACACCTCGCCGGCTGGCCGCGCCCCCGCCGTCGGCAGCCCGGCGTTGCGGGCGACCTCCCCGCGCAGGCCCGGGCTGAGCCCCAGCACCCCGGCGGCGGTGTCCTCGTCGCCCCGGCAGAGGCCGACCAGCGCGTCCAGCACCGCGCCGCGCGCGGCCGTCAGCCCGGGCAGCGACAGCCGGTCGAGTGCCACCGGCACGCCGTCCCCGGACGCGGCCTTGCCCTCCGAGGGCGGCAACAGCACCAGCACAGCGGACTCCTCAACACTTTGTGGCAGACGGACCCCGCCACCCTACCGCCGGGCCGCCGGACCCCGGCGGGGGCGACCGTCGCCGGGACGGCCGCCCGGCTGCCCCCGCCCGTACCTCCCGCGCGCGTACCTCCCGCACCTTCCGCGCCCGGTCCGTGCCCGCGCCCCTGAAATCCGGTGGGCCCGGCCGGCGTCCGCCACTACCGTGAGCAACGAGGAGCGTGAACGAGATGACCCTGCGACCCCTGGACCCGGTGCCCGGCGACGACGACGCCGCGGCGGAGGCCCTGTCCGTGCCCGTGCCCGCCGGCCTGCCGGCGGAGACCCGGCAGGCCCTGGAGTTCGCGGTGCGCGCGGCCGCCGAGGCCGTGATGGCCGGGAGGGTCCGGGTGACGGAGGCGCCGGCCGGTTCGGACACCGCCGAGCTGGCCTTCGACGTCCGCCGCTCCGCCGTCCCGGACGTCCTCACCGAGCACCCGAGGCCGCCGTCCCGGCCGGCGGCGCAGCCGTCCCCGGAGTCCCCGGATCCGTCGGAGCCCCCGGAACGTGCCGGGCCGGGCCGGGCCGAGCGCCGTGCGGCCCTGGTGGCCCGGATCCGTGCGGCCAACGCGGAGACGCTGGAGAGGCTCAAGGACCTGTGACCGAGTACCTGGACCTCGACGACGTCACCTACCTCGCCGGCGGTCCGGGGAACGTCCGCGACCTCGGCGGCCTGCTCTCGGCGATCGCCCGCCCGCAGGCGAGCCTGTTCGGCGGCGACGCCTACCCGGACCTCTGGTCCAAGGCGGCCGCCCTCGGCCAGAGCCTGGCCCGCAACCACCCGCTGGTCGACCGGAACAAGCGCACCGCCTTCGAGGCGATGCTGCTGTTCCTCGACTACAACGCCGAGCCGTACACCGACCCGCACCCGGACGACGCCGTGGCCTTCATGCTGCGGCTGGCCACCGGGGGCTACGACGACGCGGTCTCGCTGGCCGCCAAGGACCTCAAGTCCCTGCTGGGGCGGTGAGTTCGCGGCACGCCGCCGGGCGGCCGCCTCCGTCCGGAATCACCCGATTCGCCCTACGCTGCCTGCATGCCTCGCCGAAAACTGCGCGTCAAGGCCGCCGACTCCGCCCGGATCAACGCCGAACTGGCCGAGCTCCGCGCCAGCCTGGAGGTCCACACCGAGTGGCCCGAACCGGTGCTGGCCGAGGCGGAGGAGGCCGCCGAACGCCCCCGGCTCCCCGAGTACGACGCCACCGACCTGCCCCTGTTCACCGTCGACCCGCCCGGCTCCCGCGACCTCGACCAGGCCATGCACCTGACCCACCGCCCCGGCGGCGGGTACCGGGTGTACTACGCCATCGCCGACGTCGCCGCCTTCGTCCGCCCGGGCGGCGCGATCGACGCCGAGGCCCGCCGCCGCGTCGAGACCCTCTACTTCCCGGACCACCGCGTCCCGCTGCACCCCGCCCGGATCTCCGAGGACGCCGCCAGCCTGCTGCCCGGCGAGCCCCGGCCCGCGCTGCTCTGGCAGCTGGACCTCGACGCCGACGGCGCCGTGCTGCTCGCCGACCTGCGCCGCGCCCTGGTCCGCTCGCACCGGCGCCTGGACTACGCCGCCGTCGAGCGCGCGGTGGAACTGGGCGGCGCCGACGAGCAGCTCGCCCTGCTGGCCGCCGTCGGCCGGCTGCGCGAGGAGCAGGAGCGCGCGCGGGGCGGCGTCAGCCTGCCGGTGCCCGAGCAGGAGGTGGAGGAGACCCTGCACGGGTACGTGCTCGGCTACCGCGCCGCCGGCCCCGCCGACGGCTGGAACGCGCAGATCTCGCTGCTCACCGGCATGGCCGCGGCCGAACTGATGCTGGACGCGGGCGTCGGCCTGCTGCGCACCCTGCCGGCCGCCCCCGCCGCCGCGTACGAGCGGTTGCGCCGGATCGCCGCCGCACTGGACGTGGACTGGCCGCAGGGGCTCCCGTACCCGGAGCTGGTCCGCTCGCTGGACCCGGACACCCCGCTGGACGCCGCCTTCCTCAACGCGTGCACCGGCCTGCTGCGGGGCGCCGGCTACCGGGCCTTCGACGAAGCCCGCGGCGTGCCCGCCCCGGCGGATCCGGCCCACGCCGCGCTCGCCGCCCCGTACGCGCACTGCACGGCGCCGCTGCGCCGGCTCGGCGACCGCTTCGCGCAGGAGGTGTGCGCCGCCGTGGCGGCCGGGGAGGAGGTGCCGGACTGGGCGCGCGAGGCGCTGACCGAGGTGCCGGGCCTGATGGCGACCGGGGACCGCCGGGCGGCCGAGGTCGAACGGGCCTGCGTGGACCTGGTCGAGGCGGAGCTGCTCACGGGCCGGGAGGGCGAGGACTTCACCGCGGTGGTGGTCGACGTGGACGGGAAGCGGCCCGGCTCCGGCACGGTGCAGCTGCGCGAGCCCGCCGTCCGGGCCCGCTGCGACGGCCCGGCCGAGGCGGGCGCCGCCGCGCCCGGCGCCCTGCCGCTCGGCGGCCTGGTCCGGGTCCGGCTGACCCGGGCCGACCCGGCCACCCGGACGGTCCGCTTCGCCGCCGTCTGAGCGCCGCGGGGATGGGAGGATCGGTGCGTGCCCGAAGCCGACCCCTCCAGCGCCCCGGAGCGCCGCCGCCGTCTGCTCGTCCTCGCGATCTGCTGCCTGAGCCTGTTCATCGTCGGTCTGGACAACACCGTGGTGAACGTCGCGCTCCCGGCGATCCAGCGGGACCTCGACGCCCCGGCGTCCGGGCTCCAGTGGATCATCGACGCCTACACCCTGGTCCTCGCCTCCCTGCTGATGCTGTTCGGCTCGGTGGCCGACCGCTTCGGCCGCCGCCGGGTGTTCACGACCGGGCTGGCGTGCTTCGCGCTCGGCTCGCTGCTGTGCAGCCTGGCGGCGGACCTCGAGTGGCTGGTGGCGTTCCGCGCCCTGCAGGCGGTCGGCGGTTCGATGCTGAACCCGGTGGCCATGTCGATCATCACCAACACCTTCACCGACCCGCGGGAGCGGGCCCGGGCGATCGGCGTCTGGGGCGGGGTGGTCGGCCTCTCGATGGCGCTGGGCCCGCTGCTCGGGGGTTTCCTGGTCGACGCGGCCGGCTGGCCGTCGATCTTCCTGATCAACGTCCCGGTCGCCCTGGTCGCGATCGCCCTGACCGTCCGCTTCGTCCCGGAGTCCCGCTCGCCCCGGCCGCGCAGGCTCGACCCGGTCGGACAGCTGCTGATGGTCGTCCTGCTCGGCTGCGGGACCGCCGCCATCATCGAGGGCCCGGGCCACGGCTGGACGTCCCCGCTGATCCTCGCCCTGGCGGCGGCCGCGCTGGCCGCGCTGGTCGCCTTCCCGCTCTGGGAGCGGCGGGTGGCCGAGCCGCTGGTGGACCCGCGGTTCTTCGCCGGTGCGCCGTTCACCGGGGCCACCGTCACCGCGGTCTGCGCCTTCTCGGCGCTCGGCGGCTTCCTCTTCCTCAACACCCTCTACCTGCAGGGCGTCCGGCACTACGGCCCGATCGAGGCCGGCCTGTGGACGCTGCCGATGGCCGGGATGATGCTGGTCTGCGCGCCGCTGTCCGGGCGGGTCGTCGCGGCCCGGGGGCCGCGCGGGCCGCTGGTCGCGGCCGGGCTGGGCCTGGCCGCGAGCGGACTGCTGCTGACCCGGCTGGCCGCGGACTCCCCGCCGGCGCTGCTGCTGGTCGCGTACGCGCTGTTCGGCTTCGGCTTCGGCACGGTCAACGCGCCGATCACCAACGCGGCCGTCTCGGGCATGCCGCGTGCCCAGGCAGGGGTGGCCGCGGCGGTCGCCTCGACCAGCCGGCAGGTCGGCCAGTCGCTGGGGGTGGCGGTGATCGGCACGGTGGTGACGGCGGCCGTGGTCGGCCCGGTGGCGACGGGCTTCGCCCCGGCGACCCACGCCGGCTGGTGGATCCTGGTCGGCCTGGGCTGCGCGATCTCCCTCCTCGGCCTGGTCACCACGACCGCGTGGGCCACCGGGACGGCCGCCCGGGTGGCCGCCCGCCTCGGCGGCGATCCGCCGGTGGACCGGTCCGGTGTGCGGGAGGCGCCGCCCGAGCGGCTACGATGACCACTACGGCGGAAGAGCCGGCCGGGCGGTCGCGACGGGTCCCAGGACCCGCCGAGGAACGTCCGGGCTCCACAGAGCAGGGTGGTGGGTAACGCCCACCCGGGGTGACCCGCGGGACAGTGCCACAGAAAACAGACCGCCCACCGCTTCGGCGGAGGGTAAGGGTGAAACGGTGGTGTAAGAGACCACCAGCGACCGGGGTGACCCGGCCGGCTCGGTAAACCCCACCTGGAGCAAGGTCAAGATCGGTGCCCTCGGGCACCGTGCGCGAGTGTTCGAGGGCTGCTCGCCCGAGCTCGCGGGTAGACCGCACGAGGCTGTCGGCAACGGCAGTCCTAGATGGATGGCCGCCTCCCCGGGCCGCGCGAGCAACCCGGGAGACAGAACCCGGCGTACAAGGCCGACTCTTCCGCCCCTGACTTCACGAGGGCCCTCCGACCTGCGGAAACGACAGGTGGGAGGGCCCTCGGTGGTGTTCCGGCGCCCCGCCGTGGAGTTCCGGATGCGGGCCCCGGCGGGGTCAGGACGGGTGGACTCCGACGGCGTCGCGGATCTGCTCGCCCAGGCCGCCGTTGACCCGGGCGCAGTTGGCGCAGCAGAAGAACATGCCCGCGACCTCCACGCCGTGGCCCACGATGCGGACGTCGCACTGTTCGCAGCGCGGCGCGAGCTTCTCCATCGCGCACTCGAAGCTGTCGAAGGTGTAGGTGTCGCCGGTGACCGTCCTGATCTCGAAGGCGAGCCAGTAGTCGTTGCCGCAGGTGACGCAGATGGCCATGGCGGCCGTCTCCTTCCGGTCGGGGCCGGCCGGCCGGGGTGGCCGGGCGGCCTGCTCCCAGTGTCTGGGGGCCGCCCGGGGGCGGCCACCCGGCGGCTGCGTCAGGTGGACCGGGCGGCCAGCTCCTCGAGGGCCCGGACGGCGCGCTCGGCGTCGTCGGCGCCGACGAACAGGTGGTCGTGGTGGAAGCCGGCCACCACGTTGCAGCTGATGCCCTCCTCGGCGAGCCGCCCGGAGACGGCCGCGGTCAGACCGACGGCCTCCAGGGCGGAGTGGATCCGGAGGGTGATCCAGGCCGCCACGTACGAGTAGCGCAGGCCGAGTGCGTCGGCCTCCTCCTGGGTCACCACCACCGTCACCCCCTCCGGTTCGGCGACGGTCACCACCGGCCGCATTCCGGCGGGCACCTTCGCGGGGAGCGTGCAGTACACGTACCGCCCCGGGTTGAGCAGCGGGCGCATTCCGCGCAGCAGGGTCGCAAGGTCTCGTTCTCCGGCCATGCGCGCCACCGTAGCGGCTGGGTCGCGGACGGGCGCCGCGTCCGGCGGCCGTGTCGGAATCCGTTGACGAGCGACAGTCACCGATATATCGTCGAGCTATCGAGACAGTAACTCGACTGGCTCGGTCGACAAGGAGGTGGGCGCCATGCGCTCAGGAAACCCGGGAATGCGATTCAGGGGAGAGGGCCCGCGCGGTGCTCGGCGCCGGTTCGGGCCGGGCCCCGGGCCGGAGGGCTTCGAGGGCTTCGGCGGCCGGGAGGCCTTCGGCGGCTTCGGCCCGCCGTTCGGCGGTGGCGGCCCCGGTCGCCCGATGGGCGGCCCGTTCGGCCACGGCTTCGGCGGGCACGGCGGCCGGCGCGGCGGTCCGCACGGTCGGCGCGGCGGCCGGGCCCGGCGCGGGGACGTCCGCGCCTCGCTGCTGGCCCTGCTCAAGGAACGGCCGATGCACGGCTACGAGATGATCGCCGAGATCGTCGAGCGGACCGGCGGGGCCTGGCGGCCCAGCCCCGGCTCGATCTACCCCAACCTCCAGCTGCTGGAGGAGGAGGGCCTGATCACGGCCGAGGAGGTCGGCGGCAAGCGGCTGGTCTCGCTCACCGAGGCGGGCCGGGCCGTGGCCGAGGCGGGGCCCGCCGAGCCGTGGGCGGAGGCCGGCCGGGAGGTCGACTGGGAGGCCGTCCAGGAGGTCGGCCAGGCGCTGGCCGCCGTCGACCAGGCGATCCGTCAGGTCATGACGACGGGCACCGAGGCGCAGCGCACCAAGGGCCTGGCGGTGCTCACCGAGGCCCGCAAGAAGCTGTACCTGATCCTCGCCGAGGACGACTGACCGGTGCGGGGTGCCGACCGGTACCGGGGCGACGGGCGGTGCGGCCGCTCAGGAGCGGACCGCGAACAGGGCCACGCAGGCGAGCAGCAGCACCGCCCAGCCGAACCAGAGCCAGCCGTTCGGGCCGATCACCACGGTGTAGAGGCTCACCACCACCAGCAGGGCCCCGGTGACGCCGGCGACCTGCCGGTTGTGGTGCGCGACCGCCTGGGAGCGGGACCTGGGGTGCCGTACCGTTCTCGCCATGCCGTCCTCCCGGGGAGGCTGCGAGGGCGGCCCGGGACGCGCGGGGCGCGGCCGTCAGCCGGACGCGCGGGCGGTGGCCGCCTCGTCGAACTCGTAGCGCCAGTGCCAGCTGATGCCCCGCACCTGCTTGGACCGGACGTAGACCAGTGTGCGCGCCGGGGTGTCCCCGTGCGCGGGGACCGGCACCGTGTACTTCTTCGGCACGCCGAACATCGGCCCCAGCGGGACGGGGAGGATCCGGCCGTCCAGGGGGCCGCCGACGAATGCGGTGTCCGTGCTCTTCACCCCACCAGGGTCTCACCTCCGCACGGGTGACCGGAGCGCCGGCCGGAGCAGTCGGCCGGCGGGGCCGTGCGGACGGGCCGCACGGCTGGTCCGGGCCGTGCCGGGAGGACGTGGCAGGGGGGTCCGGCGCAGGCCGTGTGTCGGCCGGGTGCCGGGAGTGTGACCGGAGAGGCACCGCCCCCGGTCATCCGGATGCCCCGCGCACCCTTATCCTTCCTGTTACGCCCTCGGGGTTCACCCGGGTCAGCGGGCCCCGTACGGGCCGGGCGAGGCGCGAATCCGCGTGCGTTCCGGCCGAGATGGCGCGGACAGCGTGCTGCCGCGACTTCGTACCGTGACCCGGGCGTCGGCCTCCGGTGACCCCGGATCCGGTCGGCAGGGCGCGGACAGCAGGGCCGAGCACCGTCCCGGGAAGCAGCGGGGGGCGCTGTGCGTTGCGTCGGAGTGGTACGTCGAACGCTGTGTCGCACCAGGCACGGCAGTGCGCGGAAGGGGCCCGATGGAAGCCGGCGGCAGGTGGACGACCTGGTGGCAGAAGCGTGATCGTCAGCGGGCCCGGTCGGGCGACGTGGACGGCCCCGCGGCCAGACTGGATCAGCTGCTCGGCGCGGTCCGCGCCGGATTCCCGCTCGCGCCCGCCGCCCATCCGGCCGGGTACCGGTGTTCCTGTGACCGGGTGGCCTGTCCGGCCCCCGCCCAGCACCCGGTGTCCTTCGCCTGGCAGACGCAGGCGACCACCGACCCCGAACAGCTCGCCCGCTGGCTCTCCCGCGACCCCCAGGCCAACTTCGTCACCGCCACCGGCCGCGCCCACGACGTGCTGGACGTCCCGGCGGAGGCCGGCCGGCTCGCCCTGGAGCGGCTGACCGAGCTGGGCGTCGAGGGCCCGGTCGCCGCCGTCGGCGAGGACCGGTACCTCTTCTTCACCGCCACCCGCGGTACCCCGCAGGACGAGGACGAGTGGTGGCCGAGCGCGCTCGACTCCACGCCGGACACCATGTCCGAGCACCCCGGCCTGCGCTGGCACTGCCGCGGCTCGTACACCCTGCTGCCGCCGGCCGCCCTGCCGGACGGCTCCCGGGTGCGCTGGCTGCGCGGTCCCGAGCAGCCGCTGCCGGACCCGCTGCGCGTCCTGGACGTGCTGACCGACGCCTGCACCGAGGTGGGCGCCGTCGCCGAGGAGCAGTGGCTCATCGGCTGACGGCGGCGCGCCGCGCGGGGGTCACGGCAGGGTGAGGACCTCCGCGCCGTCCGCGGTGACCACCAGGGTGTGCTCGAACTGGGCGGTGCGCTTGCGGTCCTTGGTGACGACCGTCCAGCCGTCCGCCCAGATCTCGTAGTCGTAGGTGCCGAGGGTCAGCATCGGCTCGATGGTGAAGGTCATCCCGGGCTTGATCACCTCGGTGGCCCGCTCGCTGTCGTAGTGCGGGATGATCAGGCCGGAGTGGAACGACGTGTTGATGCCGTGCCCGGTGAAGTCCCGCACCACGCCGTAGTCGAAGCGCTTGGCGTAGGACTCGATGACGCGCCCGATGACGTTGATCTGGCGCCCCGGCTTGACCGCCTTGATCGCCCGGTCGAGGGACTCCCTGGTCCGCTCGACGAGCAGGCGGGACTCCTCGTCCACGTCGCCGACCAGGTAGGTGGCGTTGAGGTCGCCGTGCACCCCGTGGATGTAGGCGGTGGCGTCGATGTTGACGATGTCGCCGTCCTGCAGCACGGTCGAGTCCGGGATGCCGTGGCAGATCACCTCGTTGATCGAGGTGCAGACGGACTTGGGGAAGCCGCGGTAGCCGAGGTCGGACGGGTAGGCGCCGTGGTCGCACATGTACTCGTGGGCGACGGCGTCCAGCGCGTCGGTGGTGACGCCGGGGGCGATCAGCGCGGCGGCCTCCGCCATCGCCTGCGCGGCGATCCGGCCCGCGATCCGCATCTTCTCGATCGTCTCGGCGGTCTGCACCTCGGGCCCGGTGTACGGCGCCGGGGCGGGCCGGCCGACGTACTCGGGGCGCGCGATGTGCGACGGGACCTTGCGGGTGGGGGACTGGATGCCGGGTACGAGTGCCATGGCCGCGAGTCTATCGGCCGGCCCCGGACCGATCGGGTGGTGTGCGCGGCGGCCCGGGCCGGGGAATGATCAGTACGACCCCAACACGTCGACGGGAGGGCACCATGCCCCTGGGATTCCACCGCAAGCCGACCGGCAAGCCCGGCGAGTGGTTCTACTGCATCAAGCACGGCAAGGTCGAGGAGGGGCCGGAGTGCCCCGCCAAGGACCGCCTCGGGCCGTACGGCAGCCCGGAGGAGGCCGCGCACGCCCTGCAGACCGCGGACGAGCGCAACCGCGAGTGGCAAAACGACCCGCGCTGGACGGACCGGACGGACCAGCCCGAGGACCGGGCCGAGTAGGTCCTGTCCGGCCGTCAGTTCGCCGCCGGCGCCCGCCCGGCGCGCTCGCCGTCCGTCCGTGCGGACCCGGTGGGTTCGGGCTCGGCCTGCTCGCGTTCGGCCTGCTCGCGTTCGGCCTGTTCGCGTTCGGCCGCCTCGTGCCGGGCGCGGACGGCGGCGGCGTGCGGATCGGTCCGGTCGTCGTACGCGAGCAGGCGGGGCAGCGCGGCCGCGACCGCCAGGACGGCGGCGACGCAGGCGAGGCCGCCGGTCCAGACGGCCGCGCGGACGCCGATCAGCCCGGCCATGGTGCCCGCCCGGACCTGGCCCAGCTGCGGGCCGACGGAGTAGCTGAGCAGCTCGACCCCGGCCATCCGGCCGCGGACCTCGTCCGGGATGGACTGGTTCCACATCGTCGAGCGGGCGATCCCGCTGATCTGGTCGGCGCCGCCGGCCAGCGCCAGCCCGAACAGCACCGGCCAGACGCCGTCGGACAGGCCCGCGAGCGTCATCGCCGCGCCCCAGCCGACGGCGGCGACCAGCAGCAGCCGGCCGTGCCGGTGGATCCGGGACGTCCAGCCGCTCGTCGCCCCGACCAGCAGGGCACCGGCCGCGGAGGCCGCGTACATCGGGCCGAGCGCCCAGTCCGCGCCCAACTCGGCGGCCAGGAAGGGGAAGACGGCCACCGGGAAGGCGAACAGCATCGCGCAGAGGTCGATCGCGTAGGTCCCGAGCAGGTCCTTGCGGCTCCAGGCGTACCGCACACCGGTGAGCACCGCGGCCACCGAGGGCCGTTCGGCGCCGGTGGCCGGCGGCACCGCCCGGATCCGGGCGAGCAGCAGCAGCGAGACGACGAAGGTCAGCACGTCCAGGGCGTACGCGGTCTGCACCCCGGAGAAGGCCACCACCACGCCGGCCAGCGTCGGGCCGGCCACCGAAGCGGCGTTGTGGTAGAGCGACTTGAGGGCGAACGCGGCGGCCAGGTGCTGGTGCGGGACGATCCGCGGGGTGAGCGAGTCCAGCGCCGGGCGCTGCAGCCCGTCGCAGGCCGCGACGAGTGCGGCGACGACGTAGACCGGCCAGAGCAGCGGCGACGGCAGCAGCGCGTTGAGCAGCAGCAGCCCGGCCAGCAGCCCGAGGGCCGCCTCGGAGCGCAGCACCAGCTTCCGGCGGTCCAGGGCGTCGGCGAGGGCGCCGCCCCAGAGGCCGAAGACGATCAGGGGCACGAGCTCGAAGGCGCCGACCAGGCCGACCGCGAACGAGGAGCCGGTCAGTTGCTTGATCTGCATCGGCACGGCCACGTACGTCAGGAAGCTGCCGAAGCTGGTGACGCAGCCGGAGAGCCAGAGGAAGCGGAAGTCGCGGGAGGCGTGCCAGGGCGCGAGGTCGGGTCGGAGGGCACGCAGCAGCGACCGCACCCGGCCGGGGGGATGCGGTGGTTCGTCGTCGTTCACGAACCACCATCCTGCGGCGGGCGTTCCCGCCGCCGCAAAGGGTTTTCCGGCCGGCGCCGCCCGCGGCCCCGCCTGCCCGCCCGCGGCTCCGCTGCCCGCCCGCGGCTCCGCCCGTCCGGCCGTGGCTGACGGCGCCGGCGCTACCAGCGGCTGATCGCCGGCGGCGCGGTCAGCCGCCGGGCCAGCCCGGCGAGCCGCTCCAGCGCCGGCCGGCGGGCCGGGGGGTGCCCGGCGGCCGCGCTCACCAGGTGCTGGGCGAGGTCGAAGGGCTCCTCGGCGGCGGTGCCGACGGCCAGCCGCTCGTGCGCCAGCCCGCCGAGGTCGCCCGGCGAGGTCGGGGCGGCGCCGTCCAGCGCCAGCACCGTCGCGCCGTGCCGCCGGGCGTCCTGAACCCGTTCCAGCAGCGGCGCGCCGGCCGCGTCCGGGGCCACCACCAGGACGGTGGCGCCGCGCCGGGCCGCGGCGAGCCGGTCCAGGTCGTGCGCGAGGTGGGCCGCGGCGCCGGCGGGCGGGCGGTGCCGCAGCAGGGTGGGCGCCAGTCGGGGAACGGCCGACCAGGCGGCCTCGTCCGCGAGGTGCGCGGCCAGGTGCCAGGGCTCGTACGCCTCCGTGCCGACCAGCAGCAGCTCGCCGGCCCCGCGCCGGGACACCGCGCGCCGCAGCGATCCGGCGAAGCCGCCGACCGCCTCCAGCCAGCCGGTGCCCGCCAGGTGCTGCCGGAGTGCCGAAACTCTCACCGCGTCCATGCGGCCCAGAATGTCGCGCCCGGCCGGGCATTTGGCAGGATCGGCCCATGACTTCCCTCGATTCAGCGACAAACCCGGCCCACGAACTGCCGGACGTCTCGCACCTGGTGGTCGGTGTCCTGGGCGGCACCGGCGACCAGGGGCGCGGACTCGCCCTCCGACTGGCCAGGGCCGGCCAGCAGGTGATCATCGGCTCGCGCGACGCGGCCCGCGCCGAGGCCTCCGCCGCCGAGCTGGGCGTCGGCGTGCGCGGCGCCGACAACGCCACCGCCGCCCGGGAGAGCGACGTGGTGATCGTCGCGGTGCCGTGGGACGGGCACGCCGCGACCCTGACCGCGCTGCGCGAGGAGCTGGTCGGCAAGATCGTCGTCGACTGCGTCAACCCGCTCGGCTTCGACAAGCAGGGCGCCTACGCGCTGAAGCCGGAGGAGGGCAGCGCCGCCCAGCAGGCCGCCGCCCTGCTGCCGGACTCCCGGGTCACCGCGGCCTTCCACCACCTCTCCGCGGTGCTGCTGCAGGACGAGTCGGTGGAGCGGATCGACACCGACGTCATGGTGCTCGGCGAGGAGCGGGCCGCCACCGACGTCGTGCAGGCGCTGGCCGGCCGGATCCCCGGCATGCGGGGCGTCTTCGCGGGCCGGCTGCGCAACGCCCACCAGGTGGAGGCGCTGGTGGCCAACCTGATCTCGGTCAACCGCCGCTACAAGGCCCACGCGGGCCTGCGGGTGACCGACGTCTGAGCCCGACGGGCGTGTCGGCCTCACCCCCGGACCCGGTCCGGAGGTGAGGTCGGCGACAATGGGCTCCGGCCACGACCCGGCCGTCCGTAGCCGCCCCTAGGAGCCTCCCGCCATGCCCCGCACGTCCCTCTTCGCCCTGATCGTCGTCGTCCTCGCGCTGGCGGCCGCCGTGGTCTCGCTGACCCAGGGCTTCTGGCTGGGCCTGATCTGGCTCCCGATGGCCGGCGTGGCGAGCAACGTGCTCTGGCTGAACCGCCGCCGCGCGCGCATCGCCGAGGCCGTCGAGGCCGCCGAGCAGGCGTAGGGGCGGATCCGCCGGACGGAGCGGGGCCCGCCCGGCGGGATCCACCGGACGGGCCCCGGCCCGCGTCCGCCCCGGCCCGAGGCCGGGAGCCGTCAGTTCTTCCAGAAGCTGAACAGGTACCGGCCCAGCGTCGCGTAGTCCTGGTCCACGCCGAACAGGTTCATCAGGTCGTGGATGACGCCGAAGAAGAAGGAGTTCACCTCGGGCTGCCAGAGCAGCGCGAACACGGCCAGCAGGCCGTACGGCGCGAACGGCTCGACCGCGCGCCGGGTCTTCAGCGACAGCCAGGGCTCGACGATCCCGTAGCCGTCCAGGCCGGGCACCGGCAGCAGGTTCAGCAGGGCGGCGCTGAGCTGCAGCAGGCCGAGGAACCCGAGCGCCCCGGCGAACGGCGACACGGTGAGCTCGTAGCCGTTCCAGACCGCGTGCACCTTCGGGTCGTCCAGCCAGCCGGCGCCGATCGGGATCAGCAGCAGGGCGGCGCACACCACGTTCACCAGCGGTCCGGCCGCCGAGATCAGGCTGTGCTTGAGCCGGCCCTGGATGCGGTGCCGCTCGATCCACACCGAGCCGCCGGGCAGGCCGATGCCGCCGAGGATCACGAAGACGATCGGCAGCACGAAGCTGAGCAGCACGTTGGTGTACTTCAGCGGGTTGAGGGTCAGGTAGCCCTTGGCGCCGACGGTGATGTCGCCGCCGTGCAGCGCGGTGCGCGCGTGCGCGTACTCGTGCAGGCAGAGCGAGACCATCCAGCCCGCCACCACGAACAGGAACACCCCGAACGAGGCGTTGCCGTAGCCGGCGTACACCGCCCAGCCGGACGTGCCGAGGACGGCGAGGAGCACCCAGAACACCGGGCTGATCCGGCGGTCCTCGCTGCGTGAGCGCTGCGTGGCGGCGAAGGTCATGGCGTGGGTGCTCCGGGGGTCCGAGGGGTGGCCGGGCCGGCTGTCCGGGCCGGGCGTGCGGGCTGGTGTCCGGGTGACCGGACCGGGGACCGATCATGCCCGGCGCTCCGGTGGACGGACAAGCCGCCCAGGGTGAACGTCCGGGACCCCGTCCCGGGTTCCGCCCCCGGTGGCGGGGCCGGAGCGGGCCGGCGGACGGCCGACGGGCGGCGGACGGGACGGCCGACAGGACAATTGTGCGGCCCCGGAGGCGCCCATCGACCAGAATGGTCCGGTGCACTACGGCATCCTCGGAACGACCACGGCCCACCACGACGACGGCACGCCGGTGCCGCTCGGCGGCGCCCGGCTGCGGGCGCTGCTCACCGCACTGGCCCTGCGGCAGGGCCGCCCGGTGCCGGCCGACCTGCTGGTGGACGAGGTGTGGGAGGCCGAGCCGCCGCAGGACTCCTCCGCCGCACTGCAGACCCTGGTCGGCCGGCTGCGCCGCACCATCGGCCGGGACGAGGTCGGCTCCGGCCCGGCCGGGTACTGGCTGACCGGCCCGGCCACCGACCTCGCCGAGTTCCAGCGGCTCGGCGCCGAGGGCCGCCGGGCCCTCGACACCGGCGACCACGCGCTCGCCGCCGACCGGCTGCGGGCCGCCCTGGCGCTGTGGCGCGGGCCCGCGCTGGCCGACCTGCCGGACCGCGGCGGCCCGGCCGCCCGGCTGGAGGCCCAGCGCGACGAGGCCCGCCGGCACCGGATCACCGCGGACCTCGGGCTGGGCCGGGCCGCCGACCTCGTCGCCGAACTCGCCGAGCTGTGCGAACGGCAGCCGCTGGACGAGCCGTTGCAGCAGCTGATGATCCGGGCGCTGCACGAGAGCGGTCGGACGGCGGAGGCCCTGCGCCACTACGAGCGGACCAGGCGGGCCCTCGCCGAGGAGCTCGGGGTCGACCCGGGGCGCCGGCTCCAGTCCCTGTACGCCGAGCTGCTGGCACCGGCGGAGCCCGTACCGGAGCCGTCCGCGCAGGCCGCCGCGCCGGAGCCGATACCGGCGCCCGCAGCGGGCCCGCCCGCCGCGCCCGTACCGTTCCCGCGCGGGAACCTGCGCGGACGGCTGACCAGCTTCGTCGGCCGGGAGGCCGACCTCGCGGCGCTGCGGGCGGCCCTGACGGACAGTCGGCTGGTCACCCTGACCGGCCCCGGCGGCTCCGGCAAGACCAGGCTCTCGATCGAGGCCGGCCGCGCCGAGCAGTCCGCCGGCCTGTGGCCGGACGGCGTCTGGGTGGCCGAACTCGCCCCGCTGGAGAGCCCGGACGCGGTGCCCGCCGCGGTGGTCTCCGCGCTCGGCCTGCGCGAGATCGTCCTGCACAGCTCCAACATGGTCGCCGAGGTGATGGAGAAGCGCGCCGAGGACCCGGTGCGCCGCCTGGTCGAGCACTGCGGCCACCGCCGGATGCTGCTCGTCCTGGACAACTGCGAGCACCTGATCCAGGCCGCCGCCGACCTCGCCGACGTCCTCCTCGCCGAATGCCCCGGGCTGACGGTGCTCGCTACCAGCCGCGAGCCGCTCGGCGTCCCCGGCGAGAGCGTGCTGCCCGTCGAGCCGCTGCCCGACCCGGTGGCGCTGCGGCTGCTCGCCGAGCGCGCCGCCGCCGCCCGACCGGGCTTCGACCCGGGCGGGGACCCGGAGGCCTGCGCCGAGATCTGCCGCCGCCTGGACGGCCTGCCGCTCGCCATCGAACTGGCCGCCGCCCGGCTTCGGGTGATGACGGCCCGTCAGATCGCCGACCGCCTGGACGGCCGGTTCGCCCTGCTGACCGCGGGCAGCCGCACCCTGCTGCCGCGCCAGCAGACCCTGCGCGCGGTGGTCGACTGGAGCTGGGACCTGCTGGGCAAGCGCGAACGGGCGGTGCTGCGCAGGCTCTCGGTGTTCGCCGGGGGCTGGCAGCTGGAGGACGCCGAGGCGATCTGCGCCGACGGCACCGGGGTCGCCCGCGAGGAGGTCGCCGACCTGCTGCTGTCGCTGGTCGACAAGTCCCTGCTGGTGGCCGACCTGGACGACGGCGCCCTGCCGCGCTACCGGATGCTGGAGACCATCCACGAGTACGCGACGGAGCGGCTGGCCGAGTCGGGCGAGGAGCGGAGCGCGACGGAGGCCCGGCACCTGGCGCACTTCCGCGCGGTGGTCGCCGCCGCCGACCTGGACATCCACGGCCCCCGCCAGCTGCACCTGCTGTCGACGCTGGAGCGCGAGCAGGACAACATCCGGGCCGCGCTGCGCCGCGCGATCGACCTGGCGGACGAGGAGCAGGCGCTGGTCCTCGCCCTCGGGATGAGCTGGTACTGGTCGCTGCGCGGCTACAGCATGGAGGCCCGCGGCTGGTACACCGCGGTCGCCGGGCTGGGCCCGGACCCGTTCGCCCCGGGCACCCCGCCACCGGTGCCGCTGGAGCGCGGCGTCCTGGCCCAGGGCGTGCCGATGCCCGACGGGGTCGTCGAGGAGGCCCGGCGACTGCTGGCGATGCACCGGCTGATCGGGCTGTTCGAGGGCAACCTGGAGGTGCTGGGGGACGCGGACGCCCTCGCCGTCGCCGAGCACCTGCTCGCGGTCTACACCCCGGACCTGCCGCAGTCCTACCGCTTCCCGGCGCTGATGCGGGTGTTCGGTGCCTTCCTGGCCGGCCACCTGGAGAAGATGAAGGACCTGCTGGACGACGCGGTGCGCGGCTGCGAGGAGCACGGCGAGCCGAGCGACCTGGCCTTCATCCTGCAGGTGCGGGCCAAGATGATGAACGACTGGCCGGGCGGGGCCGAGCAGGGGATCCTGGACGGCGAGCGCTCGCTGGCGCTGTACCAGCAGGCCGGCGACCTCTGGGGGACCTCCCAGGCGCTGGCGGCCCGCGGGGAGTCGCTGGCCAACGGCGGCGACGCCGAGGGCGCGGTCGCCGCCTACGGGCGGGCGATCGCGCTGGCCGAGGAGCTGGGGGCGCCGCAGGAAGTGCCGATCCTGCAGGTGAACATGGGCGCCGCCCTGTTGGAACGGGACATGGCCGAGGGCGAGCGGATCATCCGGGAGACCCTCGCGGGGATCGACTCGCCGGCCGTGGACCAGGCCACCACCGGCGCGCTGCTGTTCGGGCGGCTGACGCTCTGCGGCATCCACGCCTACCGCGGCGAGTACCGGCAGGCCCTGGCCGAGCTGGACCAGCTGACCGTGTCCAGCGTCGGCGGCTTCGCCCCCGGGATCGTGGCCGGGCTGCTGACCACCTCCCGGGGCTGGATCACCGCCCGGGGCGGCGATCCCGAGGAGGGGCTCGCCCTGCTCCGCGAAGGGCGGCGGCTGCTCCGTTCGATGGAGGTCGCGAGCGGCTTCGCCGAGCAGATGACGGTCATGGTGGTCCCGGCGGCGGTCGGGGTGCTGCGGGCCTTCGCCGTCCGCGACGGCGACCTGTCGAAGGCCCGGCAGGCCGCCGCGCTGCACGGGGCGCACGGCGGGCTGAACGGCCCGAAGGGCGGTTTCCTGGAGCGCGCCGAGCGCGAGCGGGCGGAGGCCGAGCTGCGGCGGCTGCTGGGGGACGACGGGTTCGACGCGGCCCGCGCCGCCGGGGAGGGCCTGACCACGCGGCAGACCCGGGACCTGCTGGAGGAGCTGATCGGCTAGGGCGTGTCTTTCGGATCACGTCGGATCAGCGGGCGTCGTTGGGGTGCGTGCATCGGCGGCGCCGAGGAGGGAGTCCATGCGGTGGGGGCACCT